>JAUNGW010000016.1 GCA_030524245.1 Eubacteriales bacterium | reverse complement strand
TGATTTGTAAGGTTTAATTCCACACAGGGGTTGATTTTAAATTTGCAATTGAGAACAGGTGGAAAACCGTGCAGAAAGGGGAAAATAGGGCTGGAAATTACCGTAAGAGTATGATATAATGGTGCATTGAAGTGTGGCGCCCTGCCGAAGACGACCATACACAGAGTTCAAGGAGGAAAACCCATCATGAGTTTACAAGTAGAAAAGTTAGAAAAGAACATGGCGAAATTAACCGTAGAAGTACCGGCAGAGCAGTTCGATGCAGCTCTTAAAACTTCCTTCCAGAAGAATAAGAATAAGTTTAATATTCCTGGCTTCCGCCGCGGAAAGGCTCCGCAGGCGATGGTTGAGAAGATGTATGGCGCCGGCGTTCTGTATGAGGATGCCATGAACGAGGCGATTGACGCTACTTACGCAGCGGCCATGGAGGAGAGCGGACTGGACATCGTTTCCAGACCGGAGATTGAGATTGTGCAGGTAGAGAAGGGCAAGCCCTTTATTTATACCGCTCTGGTAGCTGTAAAGCCGGAGGTGACCTTAGGCGAGTACAAGGGAGTTGAAGTAGAGAAGGCGAAGCCGGAAGTGACGGACGCAGACGTTGAGGCGGAGCTTAAGAAGGTTCAGGAGCAGAACTCCAGACTGGTGACCATCGAGGACCGCGCGGTTATGGACGGCGACCAGACTGTGATTGATTTTGAGGGCTTTGTGGACGGAGTTCCCTTTGAGGGCGGAAAGGCTGAGGCTTACCCGCTGACCATCGGTTCCCACTCCTTTATCGATACCTTTGAGGAGCAGCTGATCGGAAAGAAGATCGGCGAGGAACTTGAGGTGAACGTGACCTTCCCGGCTGAGTACCATGCGAAGGAACTGGCTGGAAAGCCGGCTCTGTTTAAGGTGACGGTTCAGGAGATCAAGGTGAAGGAGCTTCCGGAGCTGAACGACGAGTTCGCCAGCGAGGTTTCCGAGTTTGAGACTCTGGACGAGTACAAGGCTGACATCCGGGCGAAGCTGGCGGAGACCAAGCAGCAGCAGGCTACCACTGAGAATGAGAACAACGTGGTGGATAAGGTTGTTTCCAACGCTTCCATGGAGATTCCGGAGGCGATGATCGACGAGCAGGTTCGCGAGATGATCAACGATTACGCGCGCAGGATGCAGAGCCAGGGCATTACCATGGAGCAGTACATGCAGTTCACCGGCATGACCATGGACGCCTTAAAGGATCAGATGCGTCCCCAGGCTGAGAAGCGGATCCGCACACGTCTTGTGCTTGAGGCTGTTGTCGCGGCTGAGAATATTCAGGCGGATGATGAGGCTGTTGAGGCTGAGATTAAGAAGATGGCCGAGACCTACAAGATGGATGTGGACAAGGTTAAGAGCATCATGGGTGAGAACGGCTTAAAGCAGATGAAGGAAGATATGGCAGTTCAGGAGGCAGTGGACTTCCTGGTGGCAGAGGCGAAGCTGGTATAAGCTTTGCGGGCAGCTGCACAAAAGACGAGGACAGGTATGGGTTTCCGGCAGTTCGGAAACCCGTGTCTGTATTGTATCATAGGAAACTGTGTCCTGTGATATTTCTTTTTATGGTAAACTGCGCAGACGGTTTCAGAAAGACAGGAGGATTTGACCATGGCATTGGTACCTTATGTGATTGAGTCAACCAGCAGAGGAGAGCGCTCTTACGATATTTATTCCCGTTTATTAAAAGAGAGAATTATTTTCCTTGGAGAAGAAGTGAACGATGTGTCCGCCAGCCTGGTAGTGGCGCAGCTTCTGTTCCTGGAGTCTGAGGACCCGGGCAAGGATATCAGCTTATATATTAACAGCCCCGGCGGCTCCGTTACAGCCGGAATGGCTATTTACGATACCATGAACTACATCAAATGCGATGTTTCCACCGTATGCATCGGCATGGCGGCCAGCATGGGAGCCTTCCTTCTGGCCGGCGGAACAAAGGGCAAGCGTTTCGCACTTCCCAACGCTGAGGTGATGATCCATCAGCCCTCCGGCGGCGCCCGCGGTCAGGCTACGGAGATTCAGATCGTGGCGGAGAATATTTTAAAGACGAGAAAGAAGTTAAACGAGATTCTGGCGGCGAACACCGGCCAGCCCTATGAAGTGATCTGCCGCGATACGGAGAGAGACAACTACATGACGGCGGAAGAGGCTGCGGCATACGGCATTATCGACCGCGTGATTGAAAAACATTAAAAGAGAGGTATTTCCCATATGGCGAACAGACCGGACGAGAGAGTCAGATGTTCTTTTTGCGGAAAAACCCAGGATCAGGTGAAGAAGCTGATTGCGGGAAACAATAATGTTTTCATCTGCGATGAGTGTATTGAGCTTTGCTCCGAGATCCTGGAGGAGGAATTTGAGGGAGAAGACGGCATTGACGTAGACAGCATCAACCTGTTAAAGCCCAAGGAGATGAAGGCGTTTCTGGACGAGTATGTGATCGGCCAGGACGCAGCCAAGAAGGCTCTTTCCGTTGCCGTTTACAACCATTACAAGCGAATTACTTCCATGAAGTCTGCGGATGTGGAGGTACAGAAGAGCAATATTCTTCTTCTGGGACCTACCGGCTCCGGAAAGACCTACCTGGCCCAGACGCTGGCCAGGGTTTTGAACGTGCCCTTTGCCATTGCAGACGCTACGGCTCTGACTGAGGCGGGGTATGTGGGCGAGGATGTGGAGAACATCCTGCTGAAGCTGATACAGGCGGCGGATTATGATATCAGCCGCGCGGAGTACGGCATTATTTATATTGACGAGATCGACAAGATTACAAAGAAATCTGAGAACGTCTCCATTACCAGGGATGTGTCAGGAGAGGGCGTACAGCAGGCGCTGTTAAAGATCCTGGAGGGTACCGTGGCCAATGTTCCGCCTCAGGGCGGCAGAAAGCATCCTCATCAGGAGCTTCTTCAGATTGACACCACCAACATTCTCTTTATCTGCGGCGGCGCCTTTGACGGCCTGGAGCGGATTGTGGAGAACCGGATCAGCGCTGGCTCCATCGGCTTCAACGCTGAGGTTGTGGATAAGAGCAAGACGGATATTGACGAGCTGCTGCGTAAGGCGGAGCCGCAGGATCTGGTGAAATTTGGCCTGATTCCGGAGTTCATCGGTCGGGTGCCGATTGTGGTATCTCTGGATCTGCTGGATGAAAACTCCCTGATCCGGATTCTCTCTGAGCCGAAGAACGCGCTGACAAGACAGTACCAGCGGCTGTTTGAGCTGGATGACATCAAGCTGGAGTTCACGGAGGAGGCGCTCCGTGAGGTTGCCAGACTGGCGGTGGAGCGCAAGACCGGCGCGAGAGGTCTCCGCTCGATTCTGGAGTCGGCTATGATGGATATGATGTATGAGCTTCCGTCCAACAGCAACGTGGGGATCTGTACGGTCACCAAGGACGTGGTGGACAAGACGGGAGAGCCGGAGCTGGTATACCGTGACACTGCCGTGCCGCGGAAAACGCTGGCCCAGAGACTTAAGAAAGAAAAGACAGGCGAGATCGCCTGAGGCAAAGCAGGAGGGAAATGAGGATCCAGGATCTCTCATTTCCTCTTTTGTTATGCCCGGAGGAGGAAACAGATGGAAGATACAGTAAAGACAATGCCGGTTATCGCCCTTCGCGGACTGGCGGTGCTGCCGGGGATGACGGTCAGCTTCGACATCAGCCGGAGCAAGTCCATAGCGGCTGTGGAGAAGGCGATGGTAGGCGATCAGAAAATAGGATTGTTTACCCAGCGCAGTCCTGAGGATGCGGATCCTGATCTCGGCCAGCTTTACCATGTGGGTGTGATTGCCCATATCCGCCAGATTGTGAAGATGCCGGGAGGCATTGTGCGGGTGATGGTCGAGGGAGAGACCAGGGCGGAGCTTCTGGATCTGGACAGCCTGGAGCCGATGCTCTGTGGAGAGGTGATGGAGGCGCCGGTTCAGCAGTGGGAGAGCGATCATGCGGCGGCGGAGGCCATGAGCCGTGTGCTGAAGGAGAAGGCGGAGGAATACGGCCGCCAGCATCCGAAATTCTCCAAGGAGATTCTGCCGTCGCTCTTAAGCTGCGACAGCCTTTCTCAGCTGATGATGCGCATGGCCAGCGAGATGCCGTGGGATTACAAGATCCGCCAGCAGTACCTGGAGGCCATGGGAGAGCTGGAGCAGTATGAGGTGCTGGTAGGCAATCTGATCAGCGAGATTGAGATTTCCAGAATCCGGAAGGAATTCCAGGAGAAGGTAAAGGAAAGCATCGATCGGAATCAGAAGGAATACATCCTGCGGGAGCAGATGAAGATCATCCGGGAGGAACTGGGAGAGGACTCTGTTTCCGAGGCCGATGATTATGAGCGCCAGCTGCGCAGCCTGAAGGCGGACCGGGAGGTCAGGGAAAAGCTGAAAAAGGAGATCGACCGGTTTAAAACCATGCCAGGCGGAAGCCAGGAGGCCAATGTGCTCCGCACCTATATCGAAACGCTGCTGGAGCTTCCCTGGAATAAGACGTCGAAGGATAATAACGACTTAAAGCATGCGGAGAAGATCCTGGAGGAGGATCATTACGGACTTGAGAAGGTGAAGGAGCGGGTGCTGGAGTACCTGGCTGTCCGGATCCTGACAAAGAAGGGCGCCGGGCCGATCATCTGCCTGGTGGGGCCGCCTGGAACGGGAAAGACATCCATTGCCAGATCTGTGGCCCGTGCTCTCGGGAAAAAATACGTCCGTATCAGCCTTGGCGGAGTCCGGGATGAGGCGGAGATCAGAGGACACCGGAAAACCTATGTGGGCGCTATGCCCGGGCGTCTGGTGGACGGCTTAAAGCAGGCAGGCGTTGCCAATCCGCTGATGCTTCTGGATGAGATTGACAAGGTGAGCAGCGATTACAAGGGAGATACTTCCTCAGCGCTTCTGGAGGTGCTGGACGGAGAGCAGAACGTGAAGTTCCGCGACCACTATGTGGAGCTGCCCATCGACCTGTCCAACGTGCTGTTTATTGCCACGGCCAACACCACCCAGACCATACCGGGGCCGCTGCTTGACCGTATGGAGGTTATTGAGGTCAACAGCTACACGGAGAATGAAAAATTCCATATCGCAAAGGACTATCTTGTGGAAAAGCAGCTGGAGCGGTGCGGGCTTACGGATAAGCAGGTATCCATTTCCGATGGAGCCTTAAAGAAAATCATTCACAATTACACCAGGGAGGCCGGCGTCCGCAACCTTGAGCGGCGGATCGGAGAGATTTTCCGCAAGGCGGCCAGAGAGTTTCTGGAGAACAAAAAGAGCGTAATCCGGGTGACGGAGAGCAATCTGGAGAAATATCTCGGCAAGGAGCGGGTGACCTTTGAGGATGTCAATGACGAGGATCAGGTGGGGATCGTCCGGGGGCTGGCGTGGACCAGCGTAGGCGGCGATACGCTGCAGATCGAGGTCAACGTGATGCCGGGTAAGGGCGAGCTTAAGATGACCGGCCAGATGGGAGATGTGATGAAGGAATCGGCCCAGACGGCGCTGACCTATGTGCGGTCCATCTGTCCGGAATACGGTGTGGCTGACGATTATTTTTCCAGACACGACATGCATATCCATATTCCGGAGGGAGCGGTTCCGAAGGACGGGCCGTCCGCCGGCATTACCATGGCGACGGCCATGCTGTCTGCCGTAACCAACCGGAAGGTCAGGGCAGACGTGGCCATGACCGGAGAGATCACCTTAAGAGGGCGGGTTCTGCCCATCGGCGGATTAAAGGAGAAGATCCTGGCGGCAAAGATGGCTCATATGAAGACCGTGCTGGTTCCGGAGAAAAACCGGGCGGATATCGCGGAGCTGTCAAAGGAGATCACAAAGGGGCTGAAGATCGTTTTTGTGAAGGAGATGGCGGACGTGCTCCGGGAAGCACTTGCTTAAGGAATGAAAGGACAAGGCTATGATTATCAAAAAAGCAGAACTGGAAACCGTATGCGGCATCACCAGCAAGCTGCCGGAAAACACCTGCCCGGAATTTGCCTTTGCAGGGAAATCCAACGTGGGAAAGTCGTCGCTGATCAATGCGCTGATGAACAGGAAATCCCTGGCCAGGACCTCGTCCCAGCCGGGCAAGACCCAGACCATCAATTTTTACCATATCAATGACGCCTTCTATTATGTGGATCTGCCGGGATACGGCTACGCGAAGGTGTCTTTGGAGGCAAAGGCCAAATGGGGAAAGATGATTGAGCGGTATCTGAGAAAATCAGAGATGCTGCGGTGCGTCTTTCTTCTGATTGACATTCGTCATGAGCCCTCGGATAACGACCGGCTGATGTACGACTGGATTATTTCCAACGGATACCGTCCGGTGATTATCGCCACGAAGCTGGATAAGCTGAAGCGCAGCCAGATCCAGAAGCATGTGAAGATGGTTCGCGAGGGACTGGGGATGGAGAAGGAGGATACGCTGATTCCGTTTTCCGCGGAGACGAAGCAGGGGCGGGATGAGATATGGGCGCTGATTGAGGAGATGAGCGGCCTGATGTAGAATTTTGCCGGTCAGATGAATATTACACATCTTTTAATATTCGTATGAAAAATTTAACTTGTGGAATACCTGAAGCTGTGGTAAGGTGAACCTGTATTCTGATGTATGGTTTATGAGATGGGAAACGCCTGTCTCTGAAAAAAGGAGTTGATAATATATGGCAGGAGAATACATTACGTTTACGATTGGACCGAAGAAGGATATTGCGCTGATTGCCCACGACAATGAAAAGGCGAAGATGATTGAGTGGTGCAAGGAGCATTACGCGGTATTAAAGCATCATAATCTTTACGGAACCGGGACAACGGCCAGGATGATCACAGACCAGACCGGCCTTTCCGTTAAGGGCTACAACAGCGGCCCGTTAGGCGGTGACCAGCAGATCGGAGCGAAGATCGTAGAAGGAGTGATTGATTTCGTTGTGTTCTTTGCAGACCCGCTGACGGCTCAGCCCCATGATCCGGACGTAAAGGCGCTGATGCGTATTGCCCAGGTGTACGATATCCCCATGGCGGTGAATAAGGCTACAGCGGATTTTATGATTACTTCGGAATTGATGGATGCGGATTATCAGCATGATGTGATTAATTTCCGCAGACAGATTAAGGAGAGGGCGGAAAGCCTGTAACTGCAGAATGAAAGAAAAATATTAATTCACTGTTTATGGAAGCGAAAGCCTCCTTTAAAATTGTGTTAAGGACAGATACTGTTTTTGCACGATTTTAAAGGAGGCTTTTTGTTATGGAAAAACAACCAATATGGATTAAATCTGTGATAAAATGGATCTGTTATCATCTGTTACGAGGGAGGCTTATCCATGATTTTGACAGAACGGGAAGAAAAAAAGAACGACCGGATCAATGCCGGATTAAAGGAGCTGTACGATGAATACACATCAGGCTTTCTTTCGGTCTGGGCTGATGCCTTCGGGGAGACTGCTCCGTGCAGAATGAATGAGTTTGGGATTATCGATACGCATCGTTACAGGGCAGAGAACGGGATCCTGTTTATTGGGCGCGAAACAAATGGATGGGATGACAGCGCATACGAGGAGGGATGCCTGTTTCGCAGCTGGCTGTGCGATATTTCAAGGAATGGCATTCAGGGCAGGGGGCACATTTCAAGGCATCCGAATATGTGGTACAACATCGGCCGCTGGGCGCTTCTTCTGCAGTCTGGCGGGACCTCCCCGGATGATCTGGCGTATCAGAAGGCTGAAGCAATTGATGCGCTGGGGACGATTGCCTTTACCAACATTAATAAGGTGAGAGGAAAAAATAAGAGCGGCAGGGAATACAGAAAGCTGGCTGATTCAGATATTGCGAAAGAGCTTATACGAAAGGAGGCTGCGATTATGAATCCAAAAATCATCGTTGCCTGCGGAACCTGGCAGGAGGCAGCTTCTGCTCTTTCGGATTACAGTGGCAGGCTTATCTGCATGAACCATCCTGGAGCAAGAAAAAGCCCGGCGGTGATGATCAGGGAACTGCAGGCACAGCTTAGATGAACGATCAGGCTGCGCCAACAGCCGCAAAACTGCGGACCTCTGTTTTTTTCAGACACCAACACGGTTTTGTGAATTTACAAGTGCAGGAAGAAGGGCTACACTAAAGAAAGTATAAACCGGAAGATGTGGGAGGAAATGACAGATGGACGCTTTTTTGTTAAACAGAAATACTGTGATAGAGACGGACTGGGACAGTGAGCCGGTGCGGCGGGCAGTCGCCCGGCTGCGCCGGGATCTGGAGATGACGCTGACAGGCGAAGCCTGCGCACGTATCACGATAACGCGCATGGCTTCCGGACAGACACAGTGGAAACCGGAGCAGTATCGCATCCGGGCGGTATCTGTACAGGAGCTTACCGTGGAGGCTTCTGATGAGCTGGGAGTTGTGTATGCGCTGATAGCCATCAGCCGGCAGTATTTGGGCGTGCTTCCGTTCTGGTTCTGGAATGACCAGGCTTTTGTGAAAAGGGATGTTGTCTCCATTCCGGTGGGAACGGTGATGGAATCAGAACCGTATGCGGTGGAATTTCGCGGATGGTTTGTTAATGATGAGGTGCTGATCAGTCATTGGGATGCCGGCGTGTCGGCGGAGTATCCCTGGGAGATGGCCTTTGAGGCGCTGCTGCGGTGCGGCGGCAATCTGGTAATCCCGGGAACAGACAGCAACTCGAAGAAATACACGGCGCTGGCTGAGGCTATGGGGCTTTGGATTACCCAGCATCACGCGGAGCCGCTGGGAGCGGAAATGTTTTCCCGGGCCTACCCGGAGCTTACCCCTTCCTTCGCGGAGCATGGAGATCTGTTTCGGAAGCTGTGGCGGGAGGGCATAGAACTGCAAAAGGACCAGAAGGTGATCTGGAATCTTGGCTTCCGCGGCCAGGGAGACGTACCCTTCTGGGAAAATGACCCGCGGTACGACACGCCTCAGAAAAGGGGACAGTTAATCAGCAGCATCATGGGCGAGCAGTATGAGATGGTCTGTCAGGCAGTGGAGAATCCGGTCTGCTGTGTAAATCTTTACGGGGAAACCATGGAGCTTTATAAGCAGGGCTTCCTGGAGCTTCCGGAGCATGTGATCCTAATCTGGGCAGACAACGGGTACGGGGAAATGGTTTCCCGCCGTCAGTGGAACCACAACCCCAGAATTCCGGCGCTTCCGGATCCATCCATGGGACAGGACGACCACGGTATGTATTATCACGCCTCTTTCTACGATTTGCAGGCGGCCTTTGTGCTGACCATGCTTCCCAATTCCATGGAGTTTGTACACCGGGAGGTGGAAACGGCATATCAGAGAGGAATCCGCCGGCTGTGGCTGATCAACTGCTCCAATGTGAAGCCGCATGTGTACGTGCTGGATTATCTGGCGGCCATGTGGAAACAGACGGACGCAGATCCGAAGGAGCATTTAAGCCGGTATCTGGATGAATATTATGGCTGCGGCGGGAAGGCTGACGGGAAGAAGCTTCTGGAGGAATGCTTTGCCGGCTATTATCAGGCCGTGATTCCTTATGGTTCAAGGGAGGACGAGCATGCCGGAGAGCAGTTTTACAATGATGTGGCCAGGGTATTTTTATGTCACTGGATGAAGGATGGAGGCAGAGAGGCCTGTGAGGAGCATGCATGGTGTATGCCCATGGACAGCTTCAGCGCCCAGATGGCGTGGTACGAAAAGCTGTGCGGCGAGGGCGCGGACCGGTTTGAACGGCTGCTTGAAGCATGCAGGTCGGCAGAGCTGGCGCTGGAGGAAGCGGAAGCAGCAGGAGACGGTCAAAAACAGACGCAAAGCGGATCGGTTCTCTGGAAGGATTCCATGGTTCTCCAGTGCAGGCTTCACGCCTTCTGTGCCAGAGGCGCCTCCTACATCGGCAGAGCCTTCCGGGCCTTCGATGACAAGGATTATAAGACAGCCTTTTATCTGCTGGGAAAGGCGGCGGACAGCTACAGCGCCGCTGTTCAGGCCATGAGGGACTGCGGCCATGACAAATGGAAGGGCTTCTATGACAATGACGCTCAGGCGGATATCGGCTTTACCGTAAGCCTTATAAAAACGGTTATGGGCTATGTGCGCAGCATCGGGGACGGTCCGTATTTCTATGAATGGCAGCGGCTGGCTTTGTATCCGCCCAGGGACCGGAAAATTATGCTGATCCTCAGTGATCAAAAGCGTTTGACAGATGAAGAACTTTATGAAAAAATGTAATTGTTCAGGACAGCGCATTTTCTTGCCTGGAGAAGACGGACAAGAAGCATCGGAGATTCATCCGATGTGAAAACAGGGCCTGAACAGTTACAAAAAACAGAGAAAAAACGAGGGGATTTGCAGATATGGCGGAAGTAAAAATAACAACCATGGCGCTGGAGGATTCCATCACCCAGTGGTGGGAGCCGCAGCGGACGAAGGACGGAAAAAGAAGACAGTACCGGATTCTTCTGGACGGCCAGGAGACGGCCGTTACGGAGAAAACCTATCTGACGATAGAGAATCTGGAGCCGGATCGTGAATACAGTGTGGAGATCCTGCCGGTGGACGGAGGACATTTTGTCTCGGCCTGCATCCGCACGTCTCCGGAGAAGCGGCGTCTTGATGTGACGAAGGCGCCTTATCTGGCGGCGGGAGACGGAAAAGCCATGGATACCAGGGCAATCCAGCAGGCCATTGACGACTGCGGACCGGAGGAGAAGGTTTACCTGCCGGCCGGTATTTACAAAACCGGCGCCCTGCGGCTTCACAGCAATATGGAGCTTTATCTGGAGGAGGGAGCCGTGCTTCAGGGAACGGCCTGCCAGGAGGATTATCTGCCCAGGATCAAAAGCCGTTTTGAAGGAACGGAGATGGAGTGCTACAGCAGTCTTTTGAATCTTGGAGAGCTGAACCGGGAAGGCGGATATTCCTGTGAGAACGTGCTGATCCGCGGAAAGGGCGTAATTGCCAGCGGCGGCCAGGCTCTTGCCAGAAGCATCATTGAGTCGGAGCGGATCCGTCTGCGGGAGTATCTGAAGGAGCTGGGAGACAAGGTTCAGGAGTGCGAAAACCTGGATACGATTCCGGGACGTGTCCGTCCGCGGCTGATCAATATCAGCAACAGCAGAAACATCCGTATTTCCGGCCTGACCCTGGCAAATGGGGCCAGCTGGAACGTACATATGATTTATTCAGACGGAATTGTCACCGATCACTGCACCTTCCGATCGGAGGGGGTCTGGAACGGAGACGGCTGGGATCCGGATTCCTCCACGAACTGCACGCTGTTTGCCTGCGAGTTTTATACGGGAGATGATTCTGTGGCCGTCAAGTCGGGAAAGAACCCGGAGGGCAACCGGATCAATAAGCCGTCCAGAGGTATCCGTATCTTTGACTGCCGCTGTATGTTCGGCCACGGCATCGCCCTTGGAAGCGAGATGTCCGGCGGCATTGAGGATGTGTATATCTGGGACTGCGACCTGTCCAGGTCCATGTACGGGATCGAGGTCAAGGCCACAAGAAAGCGCGGCGGTTATGTCCGGGAAATCCGGGTGGAAAACTGCCGGGTGCCCCGGATCATGATGCATTCGGTGCTTTACAATGATGACGGGGAAGACTCCGGATCGGTTCCGTATTTTGAAAACTGCAGAATCCGGGATACAGAGATCACCGGCCGCTGTCTGGACGATAAGGGCTGCTGGCAGGAGTGCACGGCGGTGGAGCTCTGCGGTTTTGACGAGCCGGGTCATGAGGTGAGCAATGTGGAATTTTCCAATGTGGCCTTTGGACCGGGGGTGCCTGCAGCCATCAGTCTTCGCCGCTGCCGGAATGTGACCTTTGAGAATATTTCCCAGAACTGAAAGACCAGGAGCATATGAAAAAGTTTAAAAACATGAAGCTTGCCCAGAAGATGATCGCCATCTGCATCCCGATTCTGGGCGTGTGCCTTCTGCTCTGCCTGGGCGCTCTGCAGGTGGCATTTAAAATCTACGACGGCAAGCTGTATGAAAAATCCCTGCAGGAGCTGGATTTCTTCACCCAGCAGGTCAACCAGAACCTGGATCAGGTAGAGGACATGTCCTATAATATTGCCATGGATACCAAGATGCAGGAACGGCTTTCAGAGATGAAGAGCCTGAAGAAATTCACGGCAGAGTATTCCGCCAGATACAGAGAGCTGCGGATGGAGCTGGACCGGCAGCTGATGAATTCCGACATGATTTCCAGCATCACCTATTCGGACGGCTATGTCACTGCGGTGAAGGTGGGGGTGGATACTGGCTCCATAAGCCGGGAACGGGAAGCGGAGATTCTGGAGGGATTTGCGGCGGAAAAGGGCGCCTATTGTCTGTATCCGCCGGTGGAGGACTATCCCTATCTGATTTCCGGACGGGAGATCCGGAAGCATATCGACTTTACGCTGGATGATCTGGGCACGCTGCTTTTTGTCTGCGATGTGGCCGGCATGGTGGAGCGTCATGTGGACGCGCTGGAGGCAGACAGCGCTTCCCTTTGTATTCTGGCAGACACCGGCGTCATTTATGAAGGACGGGAGGGAATGGCGGCGGAGATCCCGGCTTTGTCCGGAGATAAGGGCTATCAGGTGATCCGCGCAGACGGCGTGCCTTATTTCCTCTGCTATTTAAAATCCTCGAAGACCGGCTGGACTTACGTAAACACCTTCCCATACCGGGAGATATACGGTCAGAACCAGCTTCTGCGGAATCTGCTGATCGCGGGCTTTCTGGCAATTTTCCTGTGTTCCGCGCTTGTTTTCAGAAAGCTGGCCCACGGAATCCTTAAGCCCCTTGAGCAGCTGACGGAGAGTATGCAGATCGTGGAGACGGGAGATTTCAAGGGAGCCAGAAGCCACCTGGACGGAGATGTGAGCTCCGATGAGATCGGCCTTCTCGCGCAGGAGTTCAGGGTGTCGCTGGACAAGATTGACAATCTGATTCATGAAAACTATGAGAAGCAGATTCTGCTTCAGGACACCAGATACCGGATGCTTCAGGCCCAGATCAATCCACATTTTCTGTATAATACCTTAAACAGCATCAACTGGATGATCCGGTCGCAGAAAAACAGGGAGGCGGCGGAGATGACCGTAGCGCTTGGAGATATTCTGCGGGCGGCCTTAAGCCGGGCCCAGTATTTTACTATCGGCGAGGAGCTTGCCATCCTGAAAAAATATATCCGGATTCAGGAATACCGCTACCAGCGGAGAGCAGTGTTCACCGTGGAGGAGGACGGGGCGGCGGCAGACTGCGTGATTCCCCATATGACGCTGCAGCCGCTGGTGGAAAATGCCATTTCCCACTGTGTGGACAAGATGCTGACGCCCTGCGCCATCATGGTGTTCGTCCGCATGGAGAAGGGACGGATTTTCCTGACGGTAAGCGATGACGGCCCCGGCATGACCGCAGAGGAGCTTGAGGCGGTGCGCCGTTTTGAGGTCAGGACGAATGGGCACGGAATCGGACTGAAAAATATTTACGAGCGGCTTCATCTGGCCTTCGGAGAGGAGGCTGTTTTTGTCGTTGAGAGCGCTCCCGGAGAGGGAACGTCTATCCGCATTGAGATTCCGGCCTGCAGGGACGGAGAACTGACGGAAAGGGGAGGAGAGATTCATGTATAAGGTAATCCTTGTGGACGATGAGGATCTGGAGCGGGAGGGGATGGCCGCTCTGATTCCCTGGGAGGACATGGATATGCAGCTGGTGGATATGGCGTGGAACGGTATCGAGGCCATGGAAAAGATCCAGATGCAGAAGCCGGATCTGGTAATTACGGATATCAAAATGCCGGTGATGAACGGCATTGAGCTGATCCGCCAGGCCAGAGAATTAAATCCGGAGCTTGCCTTTGTGGTTCTGTCCGGCTACGGGGAATTTGAATACACCAGCCAGGCCATGGAGCTGGGAATCCGTCATTATATTTTAAAGCCCTGCGATGAAGAAAAGTTTCTGGAGGTGCTTGCCAGGGTTCGGGAGGAGCTGATCAGACAGCGGGAGAAAGCCTCGTCGGAGCTGGCTGACAAAAACATTCTGAAGCGGACCCTTCCGCACGCCCAGGAGCAGATATTAAATGCGCTGATTTCCATGCAGGAGCTGTCAAAGCCGGATCAGGAGCTTCTGGACAGCTTTGTGAAGGGCCAGGGCAGCGCCTGCTTTCTCTATGTGATCCGCGGAGACGGGGAATTTGACCAGCTGGACAGATTTGCCATGACCAATATTCTGTCAGAGCTGCTGGGAAATAATAAGATTTTGATGGCGGCGGGAAACCAAAGGGAGCTGTTTTACCTGCTTCCGGCAGAGCTGGCGGAGCAGTTTTTACCTCTTGCCAGGAAGGCTCACCGTGAGTTTGGAAAATACAGAAAATGTCGGTTAAAATCTGCGGTCAGCGAGCCTGGAAGCATACAGGATACCTATCGGATGTATGCGCAGGTCAGGGAATTATTCCGGCTGGGGGAGGTGGAGGAGCGGGAGGAGTTTTTCAGCGCCGCTCAGTACAAAAATCCGGCGGAGCATGTGCTGTCTGTAATGGATTACAAGGGAATCCGGGAGGCCGCAGACTTCGGCGGGCTTCTGTTTCTCGTTTACGCCGGGTATCTGAATATGAAACTGGGCGGCCTGTCTATGGAACAGATGGCGGCCGGCTACAGGCGCGGCTTTGAAATTCTTGCCGGTCAGTCCCGGACAGAGGACTTTGTCGAAAAAACAGAATGGGATCAGTTAAAATCTGCAGTAAACCGATATGCAGCCTGTAAAAAACTGATCAGGGAGGGGGAAAAGGAGGATGAGCGGATGCGGCAGGCGCTCCTCGCCATTTATGAAAACATCGCCAATCAGGAGCTGAGTCTTCAGTTCCTGGCCAGAGAGGTGCTGTTTATGAATGAGGACTATCTTGGAAGACTGTTTTTCCGCCACATGAATGAGAAATATTCCTCCTACCTGGTACGGATCCGCGTGGGTCTGGCGCAGAAAGCGCTGGAGTATTATCCGGATATAAGGATTGGCGAGCTGGCGGAGCGGATCGGCTTTGCCGCCGATGGACAGTATTTCGCCAAGGTATTTAAAAAGCATACGGGAATGGCGCCGTCGGATTACAGGAAGGTCAGAAAAAATAATTAAAAAAGGGGGAGCAGATGACGGTTTTTTTCAGATGCTCCCCCGGTTTCGTCCATTCTGTTTTCTGTCAGGATTTCCTATAATAAGGACATCAGATACGAACCGGGGCGGACACGGTGAACCCGGGGACGAAAAAAGAAAAGGAGAGGGAAATCTTATGAAGAAATCAATGAAACGGCTGACAGCTCTTGGTATGGCGGCGGCAATGGCGTTATCCATGACAGGATGCGGCGGAAAAACGGAAGACACAGCTACGGCAGGAAGTACAGACACCACAGCGGCAGGAAATGGTGGGACGGCAGAATCCGCAGGAGAGCCGGTTACCCTGAAAATCACCTGGTGGGGCGGGCAGAGCCGTCATGACTACACCCAGAAGCTTCTGGATGTTTACACGGAGAGCCATCCCAATGTAACCTTTGAGGCGATTCCTTCCGGCTGGGACGGATACTTCGAGAAGCTGGCCACTCAGGCTGCTTCCGGATCCATGCCTGATATTGTGCAGATGGATTATTTATATATCAGCACCTATGCAAAGAACGATTCCCTGGCGGATCTTCAGCCCTATATTGACGATGGCACCATCGATGTGTCGGGAATCGATGAGAATTTGCTGAATTCCGGTAAGATTGACGGCAAAATGAACGGTCTGGTTCTGACCAGCTCCTATGCGGCCATGGGCTATAATCCGGACGTTCTGACGGAGGCCGGAGTGGAAATGCCGGACAGCAGCTGGACCTGGGACGATTTCAGTGATATCTGCAAAACAGTAAAAGATAAAACCGGCAAGTACGGCTCTCTGGCCTACGGCGTGGTGGACGATACCAACCTGTTTAAATACTGGGTTCGCCAGTACGGCACTGAGCTGTTTGCGGAGGACAACAAATCTCTGGGCTATGAGGACGACCAGGTATATGTGGATTACCTGAATATGTGGAACGGTCTGATCGAGGCCGGCGCAGTACCGAATCCGGATGAGCATGCGCAGATTCAGGCGCTTGGCCAGGAGGCCGGACCGGTTGTAACAGGAGACGGCGCGTTTATTTTCGAGTGGAACAACTATGCGTCCAAAATGTCAGGTGTCAACGCCGGCTTAAAAGAGGTAACCCCGCCGCAGAAGGCAGATTCTGACAGCAAGGGCCTGTGGATGAAGCCCGGCATGTTCTTCTCTGTAGCGGAGACCTCCACGGTGAAAAAGGAAGCAGCTGAATTTATTGACTGGTTTATCAACTCTGAGGAAGTAAATGACATCATTATGGCGGAGCGCGGTACTCCTGTATCTGCTGACATCCGTGACTATATGGTAAATTCTGGCAAGCTGACCGATCAGCAGAAAGCGATGTTTGAGGCGGTAAATGCCGACCAGGCCCTCTGCGGAACGACTCCGGCTCCGGATCCCGCAGGCATCTCTGAGGTGAACGAGGCCTTCAAGAACACTGCCTATGAGGTGTTCTACGGCCAGACCACGCCGGAGGAGGCAGCAGCCAGGTTCCGGACCCAGGCAGATGAGATCCTGGCACGGAATAACGAATAATGAGAGAATGAGGGGCCATGAAAATGGCCCCTCATTAAAAGAAAAGCTGTCATAATAAGAAAGAGGGAAACCATGAAAAATAAATCAATGTTCAAGCGGGTTGATAATGTGACCGGATACGTGCTTCTGGCGCCGTGGCTGGTGGGCTTTGTGGGAATGTGGCTGATTCCCGCGTTCATTTCCATTTATTATTCTTTTACAAACTTCAATTTGTTAAACACGCCGGAGTTTGTGGGCTTTGCAAATTATGTCCGGGCCTTTACCCAGGATAAAACCTTTGTCAAGGCGCTGACTGTGACCTTTTTATATGTGCTTGCTCTGGTTCCGCTGCGTCTGATCTTCGCCCTGTTTGTGGCCATGCTGTTAAATAAAAAGCATAAATGCCTCGGGCTTTACCGGACCCTTTACTATGTGCCGTCCATTATCGGAGGCAGCATCGCCGTATCGATCGTATGGAAGCAGATTTTCGGAAATAAAGGCGTGGTGATGACTCTGCTTTCCCTTGTGGGCATCGAACAGAAGACCTCCTTTCTGGGAAATCCGAAAACAGCTCTGGCGGTGATAGTGCTGATGGGGGTATGGCAGTTCGGATCTTCCATGCTGATCTTCCTTTCCGCCCTGAAGCAGATCCCCAACTCCCTATATGAATCGGCTATGGTGGACGGCTCCGGTCAGGTGAACACCTTCTTTAAGATCACTCTACCCATGCTGACTCCGACGATTTTCTTCAACCTGATTCTGCAGATCATCAATGGCTTCCGTGTGTTTACGGAAAGCTACGTGATCACGGACGGCGGTCCCCTTGACAGCACCCTGTCCTACGTGCTTTACCTGTACCGGAGAGCGTTTACCTATTTTGATATGGGCTACAGCTGTGCGCTGGCGTGGATCCTGGTGGCCATTATCGCTGTATTTACCGTGATTATTTTCAAAACCCAGAACAACTGGGTATACTATGAATCGGAGGGCAAATAGACATGGGCATGCATACAAAAAGAAAAGTAAATTCCGTCCTGTTCCATGTGGGAGCCTGCGTTCTGGGGTTTTTTATGATTTATCCCCTGATCTGGCTTCTGGCCAGCTCCTTTAAGAGCAATGGAACCATGTTTCTGGATACCTATTCCCTGATTCCGAAAGAGTGGGATGCGGCGGCCAACTATGCCAGCGGTTTTTCTGGTGTGGGCGGCGTCCCGTTTTCCACCTTCTTTTTCAACTCGTTGTTTGTGACGGTTGTGGGAAGCGCCGGCTGCGTGATCACGTCCCTGTTTGCGGCTTACGCTCTTTCCAGAATCCGGTTTCGCTTTGCCGGCTTCTGGTTCGGCTGCGTCATGCTGACCATGATGATTCCTCCGCAGGTCATGGTTGTACCGCAGTATATTATTCTGAAGAAGATCGGCCTGATCGATACGAGGACGGCGCTGGTGCTGCCGTGGTTTTTTGGGGGCGCGTTTTTTATCTTCCTGATGGTACAGTTTTTCCGCGGAATTCCCAGGGAGCTTGATGAGGCGGCGGAGATTGACGGCTGCAGCAAGTTTGGAATCCTGTTCCGGATTTTGATTCCCATTGTGAAGCCGGCCATTGTGACTTCTTCCATTTTTGCCTTTTACTGGACCTGGCAGGACTTCTTCCAGCCCCTGATCTTTATGAACAGCACGAAGAAATTTACGATCCCGCTGGCCCTTAATATGTATCTGGATCCCAACTCCTACAATAACTACGGCGGCCTGTTTGCCATGTCGGTGATTTCCCTGCTTCCGGTGGTGATTTTCTTTATTATCTTCCAGCGTTATCTGGTAGACGGAATCGCCATGGATGGAATTAAGGGGTGATTTGCTCTTGCATTTTCCATTTCCGTGCAGTACAATAAGCTCATTCTTCGCGAATGAATCATAACGGATCAGTACAGACTGCACGGAAAGGATATGCCATGAATGTTGTTGATATGCACTGCGATACCATTGCCGAGTTATACAGGAACCATCAGGCGGGAGGCAATGCCTCCATTCTGGAGAACAATCTCCATATAGACCTTAAGAAGATGAAAAAGGGCGACTATCTGCTTCAGAATTTTGCGCTGTTTGTGCATCTGGGACGGACAGAACGTCCTTTTGACTGCGCCATGGAGATGGCGGATGTGTTTTTCACCGAGATGGAGGCCCACAAGGACAAGATCGGGATTGTCCGCAAGTGGAGCGAAATCGAGGAAAACCGGGCCATGGACAGGATGAGCGCCATGCTGACTCTGGAGGAGGGAGGGATCTGCCAGGGGGAGATTTCCCTTCTGCGGGATTTTTACCGGCTCGGCGCCAGGATGATGACCCTGACCTGGAACTTCCAGAATGAGCTGGGCTGGCCCAACCGGACGGAGACGGTGGAGGGCAGGACGAGATTTCTGCCGGATACGGAGCACGGCCTTACCGAGAAGGGCATTGCCTTTCTGGAGGAGATGGAGCGGCTTGGGATGATCATCGATATTTCCCACTTAAATGACGCGGGGATCTGGGATGTGTTTAAATATACGAAGAAGCCGTTTGTCGCCAGCCATTCCAACGCCAGAACCCTGGCCTCCCATCCGCGCAACCTGACGGACAAGATGATCCGCGCTCTGGCGGACCGGGGCGGCGTGGCCGGTATCAATTTCTGCGCTTCCTTCCTGCGGGATCATGACGAGAACGGCATGGAGCCGTCCTACAGCTATTGCCGGGATATGGTGGCGCACATGAAGCATATGAAGCAGGTGGGCGGCATCGGCTGTATCGGCCTTGGCTCAGATTTTGACGGCATCGGCAGCACCCTGGAGATGGGAGACTGTTCCGGCATGCAGATGCTGGCGGATGAGATGTCCAGAGAGGGCTTTAAGACCGGGGAGATTGAGGCGGTATTCTATAAAAACGTACTGAGGCTGTACAAGGAGCTTTTGTAAGTACATTCCATGCAATTCCTTCAGGAGCCGGGGCGGGAAGACATCCCGGCTTCTGAGATCTTCATATTTTTCTCAAATTCAGCACACAAAATCCTCACATTCGGATGATATTTTGAATGCAGAAAGCATCCGAAGGAGGAATTTCAGTGAAAATCAGACGCAATCACAGAATGAACAGCGGCGTCCGGATCCGGGCAGCTATGCTGCCTGCTGCTCTGGCGGCAGTTTTTTTGGTATCGGAGCTGCCATGGAACGTCCGGGAAATATGGGCCGCTGATAACAATACTGATTACCGGAGGCGGGTGATAGGCTTATCGGGAATCATGAATAATGTAAGCACCGGCATGGATACGGCTGTGACAAGGGGAGAGTTTGCCAGAATGCTGGTGAAGGCCTCCTCCTACCGGGATTACCTGCCGGTATCTGAAAGCGTATCCGTTTATTCGGATGTGGCCGCGTCCCATACCTATGCGTCCAGCATTCGTATTGCGGCGGAGCAGAACTGGATGGTGGGGTATCTGGGCGGGAGCTTTAAGCCGGATCAGCCGGTTACCATGCAGGAGGCGGTCCGTGGCGTGCTGGCCCTTCTTGGTTATACGAACGAAGACTTTTCCGGGAATCAGGTGCAGTCCAGACAGTCGCTGTTTTACGCGCTGGAGCTGAACGAGGATCTGGACCGGCAGCCGTCGGAAATCCTGAACCGCTCCGACTGTGTGAATCTGTTTTATAATCTGCTGAAAACGGAAAATAAATCCGGCCAGGTGTACGGTACCCTTCTTGGCTGTGAGATCAATTCGGACGGAGAGGTAAATCCCATGGGACTGGCTGACAGCAGCTTAAAGGGACCGAAGCTGATCCGGAAGGGAAGCCAGCTGGGAGATTATATTCCCTTCAATGTGCAGCAGGCAAATATTTTTATCAACGGCGAGGCGTCCAGCTATACGGCGCTGAAAAGCTATATTTCCAGCAATTATGTGGTGATTTATTATAATGTGCAGGCAAAGACAGTCTGGGCCTATATTGCGGACGAGGACGTGGAATCCGGGCGGTGCGCGGTCAGGGGGACGGTGGAAAGCATTTATTACAGCTCTGCCGATGTAATGACGCCTACGGCAGTGACTTTAGATGACGGGCAGGAGTATAAGCTGGACAATTCGGAAATGCAGTTTGCCTTTTCTATCTATGGATCGCTGCGGGTAGGCGATGAGGTGACCCTGATTTGTGAAAAAACGACGGATGCAAACGGAGACGCGGTTTATACTGTGATCGATTATGTGGAAGACTGACGGGAGTAAAAGAGTATGAGGATCAAAAACCGGATATTAAAAAAATGGAGTACCCGGAAGAAAGCGGCGGCAGCCCTGGTCATCCTGCTGGGCGCAGGCGGCATATTCGCCTTTCAGCGGGTGCAGAACGCGAAGCAGGCTGCGGCTGCGGGAGAGGCTGCCAGGACTGCTTCCGTTACAAGGGGAAGCATTACCTCAGAGCTTTCATCCTCCGGCGTCATCGCGCCGAAGGACACCTACAGCATTACCTCTCTTGTGGAGGGTGAGGTGATCCTGGCGGATTTTGAGGAAGGAGACCAAGTGGAGGAAGGACAGGTGCTCTATCAGATCGACGCCTCCTCCATGGAATCGGAGCTTCAGTCGGCCAATACCTCCCTGGAGCGGGCCAACAAAAACTACGCCAGTGCGCAGGAGGATTACGCGGAAGCAGCCGCGGATTACAGCGGAAATACATACAAATCCACCAGAGCCGGATTTATCAAAAGCCTGAGCATTGAAGCCGGAGATAAGGTCAGCTCCGGGACACAGCTGGCGTCCATCTATAATGACAAAACCATGAGGATTAAGGTACCATTCCTTTCCGGTGAGGCGGCGTTGATCGCTGCCGGACAGCAGGCGGTTCTGATCCTGTCGGATACAGGGGAGCAGCTGGCGGGCGTGGTAACCTCTGTGAGCAGCATGGATGAGGCTCTGGACGGCGGCCGTCTGGTGCGGTATGTGACGGTGGAAACGGAAAATCCCGGCGGTCTTACCTCCAGCCACCAGGCGTCGGCGGAGATCGCAGGCTTCCGGTCTGCCGGAGAGGGCGGCTTTGATCCGGTGACAGATACGGTTATGAGCGCGGAGGTGACGGGAAACGGAAGCCTGGAGGTAGAAAGCCTTCTGGTTCATGAAGGGGATTATGTGACCGCCGGAACGCCCATATTCCGCATAAAGAGCAGCGATGTGGCGGATATTCTGGAGAATTTCCAGGATGCGGTGGATACGGCAGAGGAGAACATCCAGTCGGCACAGAGCAAGCTGGATTCCACCCAGGACAGCTATGACAACTACACGATCACCGCGCCGATTTCCGGACAGGTCATTACAAAGAGCGTAAAGGCAGGGGATACGGTCAGCCGCAATTCCGGAAGCAGCGATACAACGCTGGCGGTTATTTACGATCTGTCAGAGCTGACCTTTGAAATGTCAGTGGACGAGCTGGACGTGAGAAATGTTCAGGTGGGACAGAAGGTGGAGGTGACAGCCGATGCGCTGGAGGGGCAGACGTTTACCGGAACCGTGACGAACGTAAGCCTGGAAAGCACCCAGTCCAACGGCGTCACCAACTATCCGGTGACAGTAACCCTGGATGAAACCGGGGATCTGCTGCCTGGCATGAATGTGGACGGAGTGATCATACTGGACCAGGCGGAGGACGTGCTGATGATTCCGGTGGATTCTCTGATGCGCGGAAACCAGGTCTATGTAAAGGACAACACGGTAAAGGAGCCCCAGGGCGGCGTTCCGGCCGGCTTTAAGGCCGTGGAGGTGGAAACAGGGCTGACAAGCGACAGCTATGTGGAGATCATAAGCGGACTGTCGGAGGGGGAGGAGGTTTATGTGGATGAATCCTCCACAGACACCTCAGATATGTTCCAGATGGGCGGAGGCCCCGGCGGCGGACGGCCTTAGCATCAGGGAGGAAGCATATGGCAGAGCTGTTGATTCAATTACGCGATATTTACAAGATTTATGAGATGGGAGACGAGACGGTGCGGGCCAACGACGGCATATCCCTGGATATCAAACGTGGGGAGTTTGTGGCCATCGTCGGGAAATCCGGCAGCGGGAAGTCTACGCTGATGAATATCATCGGAGCTCTGGACGTGCCCACGTCCGGAAGCTATCTTCTGGGCGGAGAGGATGTGGACCAGATGAGCGACGACCAGCTGGCGGACATCCGGAACCGGATGATCGGATTTATTTTCCAGCAGTACAATCTGCTTCCCAAATCCAATCTGCTGGAAAACGTGGAGCTGCCTCTTCTGTATGGAAAGATGGGCAGAGAGGAGCGGCGGGAACGGGCCATGAAATCTCTGGAGCGGGTGGGACTGGCTGAAAAATGGCGGAGCATGCCCAATCAGCTGTCTGGCGGCCAGCAGCAGCGCGTGTCGATTGCGCGGGCGCTGGCCGGCAGCCCGTCCTTAATCCTGGCCGATGAGCCGACAGGCGCTCTGGATTCCCGCACCAGCCGGGACGTGCTGAATTTTCTCAAGGAGCTGAATAATGAGGGAAATACCATCGTTATGATCACCCATGACAACAGCATCGCCCTGGAGGCGCAGCACGTAGTAAGAATCCATGACGGAAAAATCAATTTTAACGGAGATGTAAAGGAATATGCTGCAATCATTCAGACTGGCAATGAAAAGTATCTGGAGCAATAAAATGAGGTCCTTTCTGACCATGCTGGGCATCATCATCGGCGTTGCTTCGGTGATTATTCTGGTCAGTCTGGTAAACGCCTATATGTCTTACATGACGGAAAGCTTTGCGGGCATGGGAACCAATCAGATTACCGTAAGCCTGACGAATCTTTCCTCCAGGTCGGTATCCGACGAGGATATGTACGGGTTTTACGAGGAGCATACCGATGATTTCAACGGCCTTTCTCCCATGGTCAGCGTGAGCGGTATCGTGAAGCATGGAAGCGATTCCATGTCCAGAACCTCCATTATGGGCGTCAGCGAGGAGTATCTCTCCATCAAGGGCTGGGAGCTGGAGTATGGGCGTGGGATCCAGTACGCGGATCTTGAGGCCCGGCAGAAGGTCTGCGTGATCGGCGCCTGGGTGGCGGACGAGCTTTACGGAAGCGCTCAAAAGGCATATGGGGAGACCATTAAGGTGAACGGAAACGCCTTTACCATCGTAGGGGTGGTGGAGCAGCAGGACAGCGACATGGACGACGGCGGAAGCGATGACTTTCTGTGGATGCCCTATACCCGGGCGGTGAAAATGGCGCGGAACGCAAGCATCGGAAGCTATGTGTTCTCTATCACAGATCTGGACCGCGCCTCCGAGGATACGGATCAGATCGAAAGCTTTCTGTACGAGGTGTTCCGGGACGAGGATTTGTATTCTGTCACAGCCATGAGCGAGATGCTGGACGAGCTGAATTCCATGATCGCCATGGTGTCCGCGGGGCTTGGGGGAATCGCCGGTATTTCCCTGCTGGTGGCAGGCGTCGGCGTTATGAATATCATGCTGGTGTCCGTTACAGAGAGAACAAGAGAAATCGGAATCAGAAAGGCCCTGGGAGCAAGACGGGGCGTTATCATGCAGCAGTTTGTCATAGAGGCGGCGGTGACCAGTTCCCTGGGCGGAATCATCGGGATTTTTCTGGGAAGCGTGGCAACGTCAGCAGTGGGCGCGGCGGCGGGACTGGACGCAGTTCCCACCTTTTCAGCAGTTGCGGTGTCCTTCGGCGTATCTGTGGGAATCGGACTGCTGTTCGGATACATGCCTGCCAGCAGAGCTGCCCGGTTAAATCCCATTGACGCGCTGCGAAGCGACTGATCATAGTTTGGAGGATGAAGATGCATCAGAATATTAAACATGCAATACGGAATATAAAGCTGAGAGGGCGGACCGCGGCATGTGTTCTGGGCGCCGCCGCTTTGACGGCGCTGCTGCCCTTGTATTCCCTTTCCGCGCAGGCCTCGGACAAGCCGGTGGAAACCATTTATCTCGGCGAGCCTGAGCATGTGTGGTGGGAAACGGAAACTACGGGAAAATGGTCCTCCGTGAAGAAGGCGAAGGAATATCAGGTGCGGCTGTATATTTCGGATTATGCGGACAGGGACGAGGAAAACTGGCGTCAGGTGAATACAGACGACGGGAATCTGGAAACGGTGGTTACAGTCAGAACCTCAGAGCTCTCTTATGATTTTACGGAATGGATGGATGATCTGCATACGTACTTTTTCGCGGTGAGGGCAGTGCCGGAAATCAGCCAGCAGGCCTATGTGGAGCCGGGAAACTGGGTGGGATCGCCGGATACGGATTTTAAAGAGAGCCCGGTGATCGGCGTCACAGAGGGACGCTGGCGCAATTACCTGGAGGGGAGCCGTTATGAGACGGAGGACGGAGCTTATTTAAGCGCCGGCTGGCATCTGATCCGCGGCAGCTGGTATCTGCTGGATGAAAACGGATACCGGCTGACCGGCTGGCAGACCGTGGACGGCAGCCGGTACTATCTTGGTGAGGATGGGAAAATGGCGAAGGGCTGGTTTGTTTATGAAGGGAACTGGTATTATGCCGATGAAAACGGCAGAATGCAGACCGGCTGGGTGATGGACCAGCCGGGGATCTGGTACTATCTGAACGAGGACGGCACTATGGCTGAGTCCGCTCCAGATTCCACAGAAGAATCGTAACCGCCAGAAGATCCGCGCAGCCGCCGGGGCTGATGTTCAGGCGTATGAACTCTTTATTGAGCTTATGCAGAGCCTCCAGGCCCTCCTTTGTGGCGGCCCCGCCGAGGGCCAGCACCCGGGCTGCCTCAGTCTTTTCAAAGGACAGCAGGTTGTGGTTTGTGCGGATCAGCACGTTGGTGTCGTTGACCTTGCTCATCAGGGCAAGGAGGGTATTGACGGCGGCGGCATTGTCATCAAGGCCGGCGTCCTTGTTTTTTTCATAGGCAGGAAGGCTGATCTCCCGGACGGAGGGGAAACCCTTCTGCGCCTCGCCGCGGATGCCCTTCATGTTGTAGCGCATAAATAAAATCTCGCCGTGGGTCCGGGGACCGCGCCTTCGGATCACATCAAAATCCTTTTCCAGCTCACGGCTGCAGAGTTTCCCGGCAAGCTTTAAGACCGGCTCTCCGCGAAAACAGCCGTGGAGTGCGTGGTAAAGCCCCGCGGCGGCGGAAATGATCCCCATGGAAAAGATCATGCCCTTATGGGTGTTGACGCCGTCTGTGGCATCAAACATGCTTTTTTCCGCTTCTATGCCGACAGGACGGATGGCGGCGAAAAGACCGGCGCCGTCGGAAGAGCTCCAGCTGTGTCCCATGGCGAACATAGACTCCAGATGAGGGACGATGGCCTCCGTGCTGGCCTCAAAGGTATGAAAATCCATGTCCCTGTGGGCGCCGCTGTCCTTTTTGTCTACCAGCCCCGGCTTCGGCGTGGCGGAAACCTCCGCCATCAGTGCGCGGCGGCAGTAGCCGGAATATGGAAAATCCGTGGTCATAGGGCGTCATCCTTTCCTGAATCGTGAATGTGGTCAGCAAGAATCCGTTCTACCTCGGCAGTCAGCTCTGCGACGGTGTGCCTGCGGCTTCTGCTGCATACATGGGCCGGCTCCCGGCAGAGCAGACATGTCCGCGGGGGGAATCCGATCTCCTCCCTGGAAACCTTGCTGCCGTCTGTCCGCAGCACGTCGATATCAAGAAGCCGCCCGAAGCGGCTCTGCTCTTCTAAGGATACCATAAGCCGCTTGGCTGTCTCCGGGGCTGTGTCTGCAGGATAAAAGGCTTCCCAGCCTGTTTTTTCTTTTTGCTCTGTTTTCTGAAGTATGGGTATGTCATGAGCCTGAAGCAGCTGCTCTATCTGCCGGCAGGCGGCTTCATATGCCTGCGGCACGCCGGGAAGCACCTTGACAGGTCCCGGGATATTGAGTGTCAGACAGACTATTGTTGTTTGAAAATGGGAAATCAGACTGGTCTGGAGCATCAGACGGCGCTCCCTGGCATCCAGCATCTCCGGCAGGCTGACGGCCAGGGATGTGTCCGACATGTGTTCTTTTTCCATAAAATTCCTCCGGAGAACGATCCCAAACTCCAATAAAGCCCGGTTTCCGGAGCCGGCGAGGGGTTGTTGTCACGATAAATGGCAGTAAATCGGATTTCAATAATAACCGGCCTGTCCGAAGCTTTATTGGGAATTCAGAATACGAACAAGTGCTTTACGAAAACCATTATAGTGCAGATTGACGGAAAAAGCAAATACATAATAGGCTATGACTTATATAAACAATCTCTTATTTACAGACGGCATTATGATATGACGTCCTGTATGCCAGAATGGCGCACTTTATCGCGTTAAATTTCAAAAAATTAAAGTGATATAAATTGACAGCGGAGAACTTTCGTAGTATGATAGAAACCGTTCATGAAGAGTTCGTGAAACAACTTATAAGAGAAGGGGAGAACATATTATGAAAAAATCCATGAAACTGATTTCCGCGGCAGTGAGCGGAGCGATGGTGCTTTCTCTTGCAGCCTGCGGCGGAAGCGGCAGCGATGCTGCATCCACTGCAGCCACGGAAGCAGCAAAAGAGGCGGACACCTCCGCGGCCGACACCTCCGCAGCAGAGAGCGGAGCAGAGAATACAGCGGCCGCAGGCGGGGAAACATATACCGTAGGCATCTGCCAGCTTGTTCAGCATGATGCGCTGGACGCGGCCACCCAGGGCTTTAAGGATGCCATCGTTGAGGCGCTCGGCGCTGAGAACGTAACCTTTGACGAGCAGAACGCACAGGGTGATTCCAATACCTGCTCCACCATTATCAACAGCTTCGTTTCCGAGGACGTTGACCTGATCCTGGCCAATGCCACAGCAGCCCTTCAGGCCGCGCAGGCAGGCACCAGCGAGATTCCGGTTTTGGGCACCTCCGTTACAGAGTACGGCGTGGCTCTCGGAATCGATGATTTTGACGGAACCGTAGGCGGCAATATTTCCGGAACCTCCGACCTGGCGCCCCTTGACGAGCAGGCAGCCATGTTACACGAGCTGTTCCCGGACGCGAAGAACGTGGGTCTGCTTTACTGCTCTGCAGAAGCCAACTCCCAGTATCAGGTTGATACGGTGAAGGCTGCTCTTGAGGAGCTTGGCTACACCTGCGAGTACTACGCATTTTCCGATTCCAACGACCTGGCAACCATTGCCACCAACGCGGCAGGTGCCTGTGACGTGATCTACGTTCCCACAGACAACACCGCTGCTTCCAACACCGAGATCATCAACAACATCTGCCAGCCGGCAGGCGTTCCGATCATTGCCGGCGAGGAGGGCATCTGCAAGGGCTGCGGCGTTGCGACCCTGTCCATCAGCTACTATGATCTGGGCGTTGCAACCGGTAAGATGGGCGTGAAGATCTTAACCGGTGAGTCTGACGTATCCGAGATGCCGATTGAGTACGCGCCGCAGTTTACAAAGAAGTACAATCCGGCGATCTGCGAGGCTCTGGGCATTACGGTTCCGGATGGCTACGTGGCAATCGAGGAGTAAGCATCAGAATGTAAAAAATAAAGGGGTTATCAAACCATCACAGCAGAGGGGCGCCGGTACGTCCCCCCTGCTGCCTTTTTGCGTAAGGAGAAATGATTATGGCAAGTTTAATCAATGCTCTGCCGGGAGCGGCAGCGCAGGGACTGATCTGGGGCATCATGGCAATCGGCGTTTATTTAACCTTCCGGATCCTGGATATCGCGGATCTGACCGTGGACGGCTCTCTGGGTACAGGCGGAGCTGTCTGCATTATGCTGATGCTGACGGGACACAATGTATGGATCGCCATGGCCGGCGCCGTTATCGCGGGCATGCTGGCAGGTCTGGCAACAGGACTTCTTCACACCTTTATGGGGATTCCGGCAATCCTGTCCGGTATCCTGACCCAGCTGGGACTGTATTCTGTGAATTTGAAAATTATGGGCAAGGCCAATCAGGCCATCAACGTGGACAAATTTGATCTGCTTGTATCCCTGCGCTTTATCCGCAAGGTTGCCTTTTATAAAAATACAATTTTCGTAGTGGCAGTGGGTATTATCCTGCTGATTCTGATCCTTTACTGGTTCTTCGGAACGGAGCTCGGCTGCTCCCTCCGCGCTACCGGCTGCAATGACAAGATGGCCAGGGCGCAGGGCATTAATACGAATTTCAACCGGGTGCTCGGACTGATGATTTCCAACGGGCTTGTGGCTCTGTCCGGCGCTCTTTTAGGCCAGTACCAGGGCTTTGCGGATATCCAGATGGGCCGCGGCGCCATCGTGATCGGTCTGGCCGCGGTGATCATCGGCGAGGCTCTGTTTGGAAAGATTTTCCATAACTTCGGCTTCCGACTCCTAGGCGTGGCGCTGGGCTCCATCGTTTATTATCTTGTTCTGCAGGTGGTAATCTGGATGGGCATCGATACAGACCTGTTAAAGCTTCTTTCCGCGGTGGTGGTAGCTGTGTTCCTGGCGATTCCCACCTGGAAGGCGCGTTATTTTTCAAAACCGGTGAAAAGGGGGTAGGACGGCATGTTAGAGATTAAGAATATTTCCAAAACCTTCAATGCAGGTACGGTAAATGAAAAGCGGGCCTTAAGAGATCTCAGCCTGACTCTGTATGACGGGGATTTTGTGACGGTAATCGGCGGAAACGGAGCGGGTAAGTCCACCCTGCTCAACGCCATTTCCGGCGTGTGGCCGGTGGATGAGGGCAGCATCGTCATCGACGGCAGGGATGTGACAAAGCTTCCGGAGTATAAGCGGGCCGCGTTTCTGGGCCGGGTATTCCAGG
Source organism: Eubacteriales bacterium (assembly GCA_030524245.1). Lineage (GTDB taxonomy): Bacteria > Bacillota > Clostridia > Lachnospirales > Lachnospiraceae > Brotaphodocola. The sequence goes on along the minus strand of JAUNGW010000016.1, from coordinate 142 downwards.
ATCCCATGAACGGCACGGCAGCCACCATGGGCATCGAGGAGAATCTGGCGCTGGCTCTCCGGCGGGGCGGCAGACGGACTCTGCGCCCGGGCATCAAAAACAGCGAACGCGATTTGTACCGCGCATGGTTAAAGCGCCTCGG
>JAUNGW010000173.1 GCA_030524245.1 Eubacteriales bacterium | reverse complement strand
GAGACTGCCAGGGGTAAAATCCGCCTGCATACATATCGGAAATATGATACTTTTCGATAAAATCTCCAAACAATCTCTCAAAGCGTTCTCCGGAATAAGTAAAACCTGCAGAAGTAGAAAGACCAGCGCCGGCTCCAATCAGAACAGCATCCGCCTGATGCAGCTCCTCATTCAATGCCTTCAGCTGTGCCTGATAACTGCCTGTATATTTCTTTTTTAGTGTATTTGAAATCATATATTCCCATCTCCTCTTGCGGCTGTTTCCGTTCTCTGACTTTATTATAATGGAGATCGCCACAGCTGATAAGTACGCACAAAATTGTGGGATAGTTACCAGAAAGAAACCATGACCATTAAAAGCCAAACTGCTCCTTAGCGTAATCCTTCACTTCCCCGTCCGGGATATTTTTCATGCCCCCAGTTTCTCCACCGCTCCCACCGGACAGACACGAAAACAGTTTCCGCAGTGCAGACAATGTGCCTCGTTGATCACTCTCGGAACCGAATTGCTGATACACTGTACCGGGCAGACGTTCCGGCAACTCTGACAGCCGATACAGGCCGCCTCATTGATCCGATACCCGCCCTGATGCTGCCGTTCTCCCCCAAAGGAAAAGTTCTGCCGGAAGGGCGGCATCTGTCCCAGATCAAAATACTCTCCCTCGCCTTTATAGAGCTGGAACACCTCCAATGCATCACGGCTCTTTTCCGTGGGATAGATCTTCGCCATATAAGGATTCTTCTCAAAAATCTCTGACAGCCGGTTTTTTCCGATATTTCTCACCTGACCACGCACAGAAATGGAGAAGGTAGACATGGTATCCATTCCTTTCATCCACCGTAGCGACCACAGTGGAATGTATCTCCTTTTGCAGAATCTGTAAGATTTCAATTGCAGTCATGTCCTTCTCCTCCGTTTCTATTCTCTGAATACCCTTCTAGTGGGCAGGAATCTTATTGCGCGGCAATCCATCTTCCCGCTTCCCGTCCCAGTGTCTGCGCCATGCTGATACTCTGCCCCGGCAAAGACGTGGTGTACTGAAAGCCAAAGCGCCCGCCGCTGCAGTTTCCCGTAGCAAAAAGTCCCAGAATCGGCTCAAATTCCCCGTCCAGCACCTGTTGATGCTCATCTGTCAGAAGACCGCTGACCGTTACCAACAGCTTCAGGGACTGTCCTCCGGGGCAGTGACTGTCCTTTTTCTGTCCACAGGCATAAAACGGACCTTGTTCAATGGGATAAAGCAGGTGCGGATCCTTCCCAAAATCCGCATCCCGCCCCTGATGGCAAAGAGCGTTGTAGCGCTCCACCTCCTGCAAAAATGTCTGCCGGTCCTCTGTTTTTTCAAACAGGATTTCCGCCAGCTCCGAAAGCGTATCTGCACAGTACAGGGGACGCCGGTATCCGGCCGCATCTTCCGTGACTGCTGCTTTTCCTTTCTGCTCACGGGCTTTTAACAGCGCCTGCTCCAGTTTCTCACAGCGCTTCGGATCCGTGTAATCGAATACGGCATGACAGGGTGCCTGATACGTGATCTGGTCGGTAATCCTGCTGTCAAAAATGCCCCAGAGCATCCCGTTCGGCTGCTTTGCTCCCGCCAGCGCCGCTAAGATGTGGGTTCCGAAGCCCTCGTTTGAATACCGCTTTCCATGGGCATTGACACGCAGCACGGCGGTGGATCCGATCAGATCAAAGCCAGGGAAGGAATAGTTTCCGCCCATGGCCGCATGGGACCGCGGTTCCAGCCGTCCGCCTGCCCACATCCCCATGCGGATGCCGCTTCCGTCCCAGCCATGGCCGCTCCAGTCTCCCCCGTCAATGAGGTCCGCTGACTCTGTCAGAAGATCCTCGCACATCTGTCTGTTTTTACTGTAATCTCCTGCCGCAAGCAGAACGCCCTTCCGGGCTTCAAACAGCACATAGCTGCCGTCCTTTAACTGTCCGATGACACCGCTCACCCGGCTGCCGTCCTTTTTCAGCTGGCAGGCTCTCGTCCCGAAGAAAAACCGCGCTCCCAACTCTTTCGCAAAACGCTGATTTTCCTTCACTGCCTTGTTCTGCAGCGCCATTCCCATATTTGCTGTGCCGGGCCATGCGTGCAGCCCGTTTACAGACTCCGGAAAATTGGGGCTTGGAGGCGTCAGCATGGGATGAATGCTGTCTTTTTCTTCCTCAGAAAGCGGTTCAATGAACCAGTCAAAGCAGTCTCCGCAGTTCTCCGCATAGGTGCGCACCAGCCGGACGTTGGAGCGGTTATTTGTGCGGAGCTGCCAGTCATTTACGAAGGTGTCCACGTCCACCGGGAAAACGCCGTGCTCTGCCTGCCATTTAGAGTTGATGTGCCCGATCTCCCCGACACCGAGAATCCACTGCTTTTCTTCCGTCTGCTGCTCCAATGCAATCACCGAAGCTCCTGCCTGCGCCGCAGCCCGCGCCGCACAGGTTCCTCCGTGCCCTGCGCCGATGATCACGATATCCGCCGTTTCTCTGTGCCGAATCTCCTGTTCCGGAACAGGTTCCGGCGCCTGCGCCCATGTATATGTTTTCATTGAAATCCTCCTTTATAACCTGTGTACTCCGGATGCTTTTGAATCCGCACTGACCACATGCCCCGCAGAAACCACGGACCGGAGCGCCGCGCCGCAGCGCTTGTAAATCAGGTAGGTAACAACGGAAGTCACACCATGCTTCAACAGGTTAAACGGCAGGAAGGCAAATACCATCAGAGTAAAGGTATCGTGAATGAAGGGATTCACTGCTGCTCCCATCTCAATAATCATACCAAGGGACATCCCGTACAGCCTCTCGTACATCGGAAAGCCTACATAAATATTCAGATAAATAAACAAAACGCTGACCAGCACCGATGCGATGGAAAGCGCCGCCACTGCGCCTGCCTTCGTGCGGTGGAGCTTATAGATCAATGAAGCGGAAAGTACAAACACACTGCTTCCCGCCACATTCATGAATTCCCCCACAAAGGCCGTGTCCGTTCCTTCCATTACCAGCTTCAGCAGAATTTTTATGACTACTACAGCGCAGCCGCTCACAGGTCCCAGGAAAAATCCTGCGAACAAAGCCGGAAGCTCCGCAATATCAAATTTCAGAAAGGCCGGCGCAAAGGGCAGCGGAAAATTGAACATCATAAGTACCGTGGAAAGCGCTCCCAACATCCCGATCAGCGTCATGGATCTTGCATTGAATGTTTTTGTTTTCATGGTGAAATCTCTCCTCTCTATCCTTGTTCCGGAAAGGCTGTTTTTACGCCCTGTGATATCGGATAGGGAAAGATTATCTTCCCCTATCCGCCGCGATACCTCAGCCAGCTCACAGCAAAGCTGTTCGCTGCCCGTTACCCTGCAAATGACTGCCCGTGCAAGCATGGCAGCCGCTTGCAGGGTGTATCGCACAAAAAACAGCCCCGGATTCATTTCACTCCAGAGCTGTTTCTTTTCTCTTCTTTCATCCGGCCTCTTACCGTCGGTACCGG
>JAUNGW010000172.1 GCA_030524245.1 Eubacteriales bacterium | reverse complement strand
TACACTCCCGCCGCTGAGGCTCCGAAAAACAGACCCATAAACAGCCACAGGAAAGCAGAAGCTGCTCCCAGCCCCGCATAAGCCACAATGATTCCATAATAAATCAGACAGGCAGCCGCTGCCGCCGCAAGAACCCAAGTCAGCATATCCCTACCTCATTAAGCTTCGCTATCTGTATTTTTCCGCAAAATATCATACGGCTCCAGCTCCGTTCCCAGATCCACATAAAGAATCTGCTTCGGATGAGGTGCGCTCTCCTGGGGCATGCCGTTTTCATCAAAAATGCCCCGGACAGCAGCCTCTACATTCCGGCCGTCCGGCTTCATCACCTCAATGGTCTCACCCACGGAGAACTTGTTTTTCTGTTCGATCCTGCAAAGGCCGTCCGGCCATACATCAAGAACCGTTCCAAGGTAGGTGTAGTTCTTTACGTAGGTATTGTTATCATAAATCTGGCTGTTTTCATCCGGCTTTCCGAAATAAAAGCCGGTGGTAAATTCCCGGTAGGTGCACTTGGCAATCTCCTCCCGGTACCAGGGAAGCTTCTCCCGGTAAAGCTCCAGGCTCTCCCTGCAGTCGTCGATGGCCTTTCTGTAGGTCCGGGCCACGGTAGCCACGTAAAGGGCCGTCTTCATCCGTCCCTCGATCTTAAAGCTGTCAATGCCGGCCTCCAGAAGCTCCGGAATATGCTCAATCATACACAAATCCCTGGAATTGAAAATATAGGTGCCGCGCTCATTTTCATAAACCGGCATATACTGTCCCGGCCTTGTCTCCTCCATCAGCGCGTACTTCCAGCGGCAGGGATGGGTGCAGGCCCCCTGGTTGGCGTCCCGGCCGGTCAGAAAATTGCTGAGAAGGCACCGTCCCGAATAGGAAATGCACATAGCCCCATGGACGAAGCTCTCAATCTCCATATCCTCCGGGATCCGCTGCCGGATCTCCTTAAGCTCCTTTAAGGAAAGCTCCCTTGCGGATACCACCCTCTTCGCTCCCAGCTGATGCCAGAACAGATAGGTTCCGTAGTTCGTGTTGTTTGCCTGGGTGCTGATATGGATCTCCATATCGGGAAGCACCCGCCTCGCAATGGAAAACACACCTGGATCCGAGATAATCAGGGCGTCCGGACCAATGGTTCTCAGCTCCTCAAAGTACGCCTCCACTCCCGGCAGGTCTTCATTGTGCGCCAGAATATTGGCCGTAATATACACCTTCACGCCCCGCTCATGGGCAAAGGCAATTCCCTCGCTGATCTCCTGGTTCGTGAAGTTCTTCGCCTTTGCCCGAAGTCCAAAGGCCTCGCCGCCGATATACACCGCGTCCGCGCCGTACACCACCGCCGTCTTTAATACATCCAGGCTTCCCGCCGGAATCAGAAGCTCCGTTTTCCTCATGGTTCTCTCCTCTGTATTTTTACACTCAGCGCCACTCCGTCTCCCACCGGAAGAATACTGGTCTGCAGCTCGTCCATATGGGTCAGAGTGTAGAGATACTCCCGCATCCGCCCGTGGATCGTCCTGTTTCTCCGTTCCACCGCGAACCTGGATTCCACAATATCTCCATCCTGCAGCACATTGTCCGTCATCAGAAGACCGCCCTCTGACAGAAGCGCCATAATCCGCGGCAGCCAGTGAATATACTGTCCCTTTGCCGCATCCATAAAAATAAAGTCAAAGGTTCCGGAAAGCTGTTCCAGAACCTCATCTGCATCTCCCTCCACCAGAGTAATGGCCTTCTCCATCCCGGCCAGGCGGAAGTTTTCCCTGGCCTTCGGTATTCTGGGCGTGTATTTTTCTATGGTGGTAATGTGGGCGCCCTCCGGCATGACCTGAGCCATCAAAAGCGCAGAGTATCCTACTGCCGTACCCACCTCCAGTATCCGCATGGGACGGACAGTCGCTGTCACAGTCTGCAGCAGCGCCGCCGTCTCCGGACGGAGGATGGGCACATGGGCCGCCCTGGCCTCCCTGGCAATCCGGCCGCACAGTTCCCCGTGTCCCCGGTCCAGAGAATGAATATAATCTGTAATTCTCTGCTGATCCATCACTGTCCGCCGGCCTCCCCGCTTTCCTCCTCCGGCTTTTCATTCAAGGTCTGAAGAATCTCCTTGGAGGTCATGGACGTGTTCAGCGTATAGGTTCCGGGATAAATGTCATACTCATAGAACCACTGCTGAATCTGGATAGACAGCTCATTATCAATCAATCCCAGGTCCTTTAAGGCCCTGATCACCTGGGCGTTGCTCTCGCCGTCCGTCACCGTCAGGGTCTTGTCCGTCCCCGGCTCCGGCTCCATGGAGGTCTGGTAAAAGATGGAATGTCCAAAGGCGTAGCCCCGGGTAATTCCCTCCGCCAGAAGCAGGATAATCACCGCGCATAAAATCAGCTTCCCTGATACGCCGATGATGGTGCCCGTTATTTTGTTAATATCCTTTGTAAGCCGGCTCATGGCTGATCCCCGCCCTTTCTGTATCTGATGCCCGTTTACTGTACTTCCATAATGATGGGAAGAATCATCGGCGTGCGCTTCATCCGCTTCCACATAAAGTCACTTAAGCTGTCGCGGATCTGGTTCTTCATCTTGCCCCAGTCGCTGACATGACGTCCCAGGCATTCGGCCACCGTGTCATCCACCACCCGTCTTGCCTCATCCATCAGATCCTCAGACTCCCGCACATACACGAAGCCTCTGGATACAATATCCGGACCGGCCAGCAGCTGATTGCTGTACCGCTCCAGGGTCAGCACCACGATAATAATGCCGTTCTGAGCCAGATTCTGACGGTCGCGCAGCACGATATTTCCCACATCGCCCACGCCAAGGCCGTCCACCAGAATGCCGCCTGCCTGCACATGATCCACAACCTGGCAGGAGTTTTCTCCCAGCTCCACCACATCTCCGGAGGACATGATCAGAATATTGTCCTTGGGAATGCCCATCGCCATGGCGATGGAACGGTTCGCCACCAGATGACGGTACTCGCCGTGAACCGGAAGCGCAAACCGGGGATGCAGAAGGGAATACACCAGCTTGATCTCCTCCTGGCAGGCATGGCCGGATACGTGGGTATCCTGAGTGATCACCTCCACGCCCTTCATGGACAGCTCGTTGATCACCTTGGAAACCGCCTTTTCATTGCCCGGAATCGGCGTGGAGCTCATAATCACCACGTCGCTGGGCTTGATGGAAACCTTCCGGTGCATGCCGGAGGCCATTCTGGACAGCGCTGCCATGGACTCGCCCTGGCTTCCCGTGGTAATCAGAACCGTCTGCTCATCCGGGTAGTTTTTCAGCTGGTCAATATCAATCAGCGTGCCGTCCGGGATACTGATATATCCCAGCTCGCTGGCGGTGCCGATTACGTTCACCATGCTCCGGCCCTCGACAACCACCTTCCGCCCGTACTTGTAAGCGGAGGAAATAATCTGCTGCACCCGGTCCACATTGGAGGCAAAGGTGGCCACAATGATCCGGTTGCTCTTGTGCTC
>JAUNGW010000015.1 GCA_030524245.1 Eubacteriales bacterium | reverse complement strand
ACCTGGACCGTCCCGCCGCCGAAGTCTCCGCGCCGCTCCTTCTGAAGAACGCTCCAGTAAACCTTTCCTGTGGTCACATTGGAGTTTTTCGTCAGGCTTTCATCAATGAAGCGCTCGTAATGGCCAAGATCCAGATCGGTCTCCGCACCGTCGTCGGTTACGAACACCTCTCCGTGCTGCACCGGGTTCATGGTGCCGGGATCAATATTGATATAGGGGTCGAATTTCTGCATGGTAACCTTGTAGCCGCGGGCCTTTAACAGGCGGCCGAGGGATGCGGCGGTAATGCCTTTTCCAAGGCCGGAAACAACGCCGCCGGTGACAAACACGTACTTTACTGGCATGGTCAGATACCTCCTTTTTTTCTGTGGGGATATGTGGGGACGGCCGTTTTGGCCGACAAAAAAATAACGGAACTATTATACAGCCGGCCGGATTGGAAATCCATATATTTTTTCAAAACTTTGTTTTTTTAAGTCAACGGTTCTTGATTTCTTTGGGGGCACCCAGTATAATTAGGAATAGTTGCGTAAAAAGATAAGATATGCAGCAGGAACAGGAGATATGCCCAGAATGGACAACAACAAGAATCAACAGCCGCAGGACGATGGCGGTGGCAATAAATTTCCCAAAAACCAGATTATTATCATGGTGATCGCGGCGCTGATTACCCTGATGGCGGCCCATATGATGCAGGATTATATGGGAAGCCGCAGTCAGAAGGAGGTTACCTACGACCAGTTTATCACGGATGTGAAGGACGGAGAGGTGGCGTCCGTGCTGCGGCGGAGCAATCGGATTGAGATTCAGTATAAGGAAGATTCCGACAAATTCAGCCCGGTGATCCAGTATTATACCGTTCCCCTGTCCGGGGATTATATGCTGGCGGAGCGGCTTCTGGAGAATCATGTGGAGGTGCGGCAGGAGCAGCAGGACACCTCCCAGATGGTCTGGTCCGTGATCAGTATGATACTTCCTATCGTACTGCTGGCGTTGTTTATGAATTTTATGATGCGGCGCATGGGCGGCGTGGGGAAGAGCAATGCCAAGGTATATATGCAGAAGGAGACGGGGGTGACCTTTGCCGATGTGGCCGGTCAGGATGAGGCGAAGGAGTCGCTGGTGGAGCTGGTGGAATTCCTTCACAATCCTGAGAAATATACTCACATCGGAGCGAAGCTTCCAAAGGGAGCCCTTTTGGTGGGACCGCCCGGAACGGGTAAAACCCTGCTTGCGAAGGCGGTGGCAGGAGAGGCGAAGGTGCCGTTTTATTTCCTGTCCGGATCTGATTTTATGGAGCTTTACGTGGGCGTGGGCGCTTCCCGTGTCCGAAGCCTGTTTAAGCAGGCCCAGCAGACGGCGCCGGGTATTATTTTTATTGATGAGATTGATTCCATCGGACGCAGCAGAAGCAATTTCGGCGGAGGCGGTGATTCCGAGCAGCAGCAGACCTTAAATCAGCTGCTTTCGGAAATGGACGGCATGGATTCCTCCAAGGGCGTGCTTATTCTGGCGGCAACCAACAGGCCGGAGGTTCTGGATCCGGCGCTTCTCCGTCCGGGGCGGTTTGACCGGCGGGTGATTGTGGATAAGCCGGATTTAAAGGGAAGGATCGATATTCTGAAGGTTCATGCGAAGAATGTATCCCTGGATGATACGGTGGATCTGGACGCGATTGCTCTGGCTACCTCCGGGGCCGTGGGTTCTGATCTTGCCAATATGATCAATGAGGCGGCGATTCTGGCGGTGAAGAACGGCAGGAACGCGGTCAGCCAGAAGGATCTGTTTGAGGCCGTTGAGGTGGTGCTGGTAGGCAAGGAAAAGAAAGACCGGGTTCTGAACAGGGAGGAGCGGCGGATCGTCTCTTATCATGAAGTAGGCCACGCCCTTGTCAGCGCGCTGCAGAAGGACGCGGAGCCGGTGCAGAAGATCACCATTGTTCCGAGAACCATGGGCGCTCTGGGGTATGTAATGCATGTGCCGGAGGAGGAGCGCTACCTGAACAACAAAAAGGAGCTGGAGGCCATGCTGGTCGGCTTTTTAGGCGGACGGGCAGCAGAGGAGATCGTCTTTGACACGGTGACGACCGGAGCGGCCAACGATATCGAGCAGGCTACCCGCCTGGCCCGCGCCATGGTAACCCAGTACGGCATGTCGGAAAGATTTGGTCTTATGGGCCTTGCGACACAGCAGGATCAGTACCTGACCGGACGCACGGTGATGAACTGCGGAGAGGCCACGGCGGCGGCTGTGGACGATGAGGTGATGCGGATTCTGAAGGAGGCATATGAGGAGGCGAAGAGGCTTTTGTCGGAAAACCGGGAGGTTATGGATCAGATCGCGGAGTTCCTGATTGAGAAGGAGACGATTACCGGCAAGGAGTTTATGCAGATCTTCAGACGGTGCAAGGGGATTTCGGAGCCGGAGGAGAAGACCGCAGAAGAAGCTGCGGCTGAGGAAAATGCCGTAAAGGAGAACGGCGCAGCTGCCGCGGACGGCGAAGCGGCTGCCGGCGGCGGTGAGAATCAGGCGCCGGAAGAAAAATAATAAAAGGAATGCGCATAACGCAATAAGAAAGGCCCCGTGAGCCGGCATATCAGAAGCCGGCCTGCGGGGCCTTCTTTTCGGGCCGTCAGGCCTGAAGAAATTCCGTCACATCTGCCACAAACTGCTCAGGATACTGAAAGAGCGAGCCGTGTCCGCAGTCCGGATAAATTTTTAAGACGGCTCCGGGAATCAGCCGGCCAAGCTCCCTGGAGCAGGATACGGATACCATGCCGTCCCGTTCCCCGCCGATTACCAGAGTAGGGCAGGCGATGCGGGAGGGATCCACGCTTCGGGAGGCGAACCAGGCTTTGATGGCCTGGATCTGAGCCTTTAAGGCAGGGCTGGTCAGCCGGATTTTCATGTCCCGGTCATGCTTTCTTTCAGACAGCCGGTTTAAAAATGCCGAGGCGGCCTGTCTGCCGGCAGCGGTCTGGGATTCAAACATCAGATAATATTTTGGATCCTTTCGCCTCAGAATGGCCTTTAAGGTGGTTTCCTTCAGAGGAACCGTGTATGAATCCCTGAAAACGCTGCCGGATGGGCCGGTTCCTGCCAGAATCAGCCGGTCAACCATCTCCGGGTGAGCGGCTGCAAAGGCCTGGGCCACCATGCCGCCCATGGAAAAGCCAAGGATATGAACCTTTTTCAGGTTCATGGCCAGGAGAAAACGGTAAGCGTCTTCCGCCATCTCCTGGATGGTAGAGGGTGTTTTTCCCTCGCTGCGGCCAACGCCGCGGTTGTCGAAAAGAAAGATGCGAAAATGGGCGGCCAGCCCGTCTGCGATGGCTGGGTCCCAGTCGTCCATGGAGCTCATCAGATAGCTGAAAAATACAATGGGAGTTCCCGGGGCGTCACCCAGTCCGCGCCATGCAAACCGGGTGCCGGCTGCCGGGATGATGTTTGTTTTTGCTGTGCTGTATTGGTACATAGAGCTTTGTCTCCTGTCGTAATTTATAATATCCTCATAATGGCCTTATTTTCCCGCCGTCGTGAACAGTTACAGAATATCATTTTATTCTCGCTTTTTCAAGGGCTGTGCCGATGGCCTGTATCAGGGCCCGGGAGGTGTACTGGCTTTCCTGGGGATATGTAAGATGATCCAGGGACTGGCTTTCACAGATCTGGGCGGTCAGGCTTTCCAGGGAGGGAGCGATCAGCGGGTACATGGTCGTTACCGCATCGCTCAGGGGAACCATGGAAATGGAGCAGATCCGGTCTGCCTCCACGGCCACCTCCACATTGATTTCCTGGGATCCCAGGATCAGGGACGAGCTGTAGACGCCCGGCGTGTAAAGGACTGCGTCAGCGGATGTGGGCGCGGCGTCATGCTTTGGACGGAACATAAAAAAAAGAAGCAGGACCAGCAGGATGCCGAGGCCGATGAAGATGGCTGTATAGATAATTTCTTTCATTCGCAGAACCACAATTTTCGTTTTGGAACTCATGGAGGGACCTCCGTGCATGTTTGATATAATCTATTCTCCTGACGGAGGTTTTATGCTATACTGAAAGACAGTTGAAAGGAGCGGCGCTATGTCTTTACAATTCATTCTCGGTGGTTCCGGTTCCGGGAAGACCACTTATTTATACGACAGGATCATCCGGTCCTCCGTGGAAAATCCGCGGCAGCAGTATTTTGTGATAGTGCCGGAGCAGTTCACCATGCAGGCGCAGAAGGATATTGTTACCATGCATCCGGATCACGCCACCATGAATATCGATATTGTCAGCTTTGAGCGGCTGGCCTACCGGATTTTCGAGGAGCTGGCGGTGGAGAATCTGAAGGTTCTGGACGATATGGGCAAGTCCATGGTGCTGCGGAAGGTGGCGGCGCAGAAGCGGAGAGAGCTGGTGCTGTTTCGCGGACATCTGGGTCAGACGGGCTTTGTGAACCAGTTAAAATCCATGCTGTCGGAGTTTTACCAGTACGGCATCGGGCCGGAGCAGCTGCGGGAGATGGCGGCCCTGGCGGGAACGCCGCTGTTTAAGCAGAAGCTGGAGGATTTTGCCCTGGTATACGAGGGCTTCCGGGAGTATATTGCGGGACATTATATCACCACGGAGGAGGTGCTTGACGTGCTCTGCCGTGTGCTTCCCGGATCAGAGCTGATTAAAAACAGCATCATCGCCCTGGACGGCTATACGGGCTTTACGCCGGTGCAGTACCGGCTGGCGGAGCTTTTCATGGTGTATGCAAAACAGGTGGCGGTGACGGTGACTGCGGAGGACGGGGAGAGCGTGTACCGGTCCATGGGGATGCAGAATCTGTTTTTTATGAGCCGTCAGATGGAGCGGCGGCTGTCGGAGCTGGCAGAGAAAAACGGCATAAAAAAGGCGCAGGATGTGGTTCTTCCCGAAAAGGAAAGTCCGCGGTTTTTAAAGGGCGGACAGCTGGCCTGTCTGGAGCGCCGGCTGTTCCGCTATGGTCAGGGACAGTATCATGGGGAGGATACCGGCGAGCTGGAGCTTTTCTCGGCCCAGTCTCCGTCTGAGGAGATTTCCCATGTGATTTGCCGGATGCGGCGTCTGATGCGGGAGCAGAAGCTGCGGTGGCGGGATATGGCGGTGATCACCGGCGATCTGCCGGGATACGGCAAGGAGATCGCCCACCAGTTTGAGCTGAACGGGATTCCGTATTTTATGGATGACAAGAAGAATCTTCTGGAAAACCCCATGGCGGAGCTGATCCGGGCGGCGCTGGAGGTGGTGCAGAGGGATTTTTCCTATGAGTCGGTATTTCGTTTTCTGCGCTGTGGCCTTGTGACAGAAGAGCGGGAGATGACGGACCGGCTGGAGAATTACGTGATCGCTCTTGGAATCCGCGGCGGAAAGCGGTGGCGGCAGGTCTGGGAGCGGACGTACCGGGGCGGCGGCAGCCTGAACCTTACAGAGCTGAACGAGTACAGGGACCGGGTGCTGGCGCCTGTATTTGCCCTGCAGGACAGCTTCCGGAGGGAGGACATCACCATCGGCGGCATGGTGCAGGCAGTGAGAGAGCTGCTGGCAGACTGCGGCGTGCAGGAGAAGCTGGACGCATGGCAGCGGTATTTTTCCGGTCAGAAGGAATACCGGCTGGCCCGGGAGTACAGCCAGGTTTATGAGCTGGCGGATGATCTGCTGACCAGGCTTTCTGATCTTTTGGGCGGGGAAAAGGCCGGGCGGCGCGAGTTTATGGAGATTCTGGACGCAGGCTTCGGAGAACTGAAGGTCGGAGCGATTCCCGCCACTGTGGACCGGGTGGTTGTGGGCGATATTACGAGGACCAGGCTGGCCGGTGTGAAGGCGCTGTTTTTTGTGGGCGTCAACGATGGGATCGTGCCGTCCCGCAGGGAACGGGGGAGCCTGCTTTCCGACCGGGAGCGGGAGCTCTTTGCGGAGCACAGCCTTGAGCTGGCGCCGACAGCCAGAGAGGACAGCTTCCAGCAGCGGTTCTATCTGTACCTGATGATGACGAAGCCGTCGCAGAAGCTGATCCTGTCCTTCGCGGCAGTGGGCGGAGACGGAAAAAGCAGGCGTCCGTCATTTCTGATCGGGGAGCTGAAAAAGCTGTTTCCGGCGCTGCAGGTGCAGGAGGCCGGAGCGGAGGAGGATGTGCAGGTGTATTCCCCGGAGGATGCCAGAAGACGGCTGGCAGCCGGACTTGGGCAGCTTCGGGACGGTGAACAGACCGGGAGCCGGGAGCAGTTTCTTGAGCTGTACCGCTGGTTCCTTTCAGACAGAGAGCGCCGGGCGGAGGCATTTCGCCTGGTGGAAGCGGCTTTCCGCGTATATGAGAATCAGGGCATCGGCCATGCGGCGGCCAGGGCTCTTTACGGCTCTGTTTTAAGCGGTAGCGTCACCAGGCTGGAGCAGTACGCCGCCTGTGCCTACGGACATTTTCTCAAATACGGTCTGGAGCTGATGGAGCGGCAGCGCTACCAGCTCCAGGCGGCGGATATGGGCAATCTGTTCCATGATTCCATTGACCTGTGCTTTTCCAGAGTGAAGGAGCAGGGACTGGACTGGAAAATCATTTCCGATGAGGACAGGGACTGTCTGGTGCATTCCTGCGTGGAGCAGGTGACGGAGGAGTACGGCAACCAGATTCTGGGAAGCTCCGCCCGCAATGCTTATCTGGCCAGGCGGGTGGAGCAGATCACGAAGCGGACCGTATGGGCCCTGCAGCAGCAGATCATCAGAGGCGACTTTGTGCCGGCCGGTTTCGAGGTTTCCTTCTCGGCGGCGGACAACTTAAGGGCGATGAAGATTTCTCTGTCGGAGGACGAGGCGTTACATCTCCGGGGCCGGATCGACCGGATGGATCTGTGCAGGGACGGCGGCCAGGTGTATGTCAAGATCATTGATTACAAATCCGGCGGCACCTCCTTTGACCTGCTCGCCCTTTACTACGGTCTTCAGCTTCAGCTGGTGGTCTATATGGATGCGGTGATGGAGATGGCCGGGCGTCATTATCCCGGCAAAGAGATTGTGCCTGCGGGAATCCTTTATTATAATATCGGGGACCCGCTGGTGGAAAAGGGCGAGGCTGCAGACCAGGAGGCCATTGACCGGGAGATTCTCAAAAAGCTGCGGATGAACGGTCTGGTCAACAGCGAGCTGGAGGTGATCCGCCATATGGATTCGGCGATTGAGAAGAAGTCGGATATTATCCCGGTGGTTTTAAAGGACGGAAGCGTGCAGGAGGAGAAATCCTCCGTGGCCAACAGACAGCGGTTTGCGGATCTGAGCCGGTTTGTGCAGGACAAATTAAAGACGGCGGGACGGGAAATTTTAAACGGACAGATCGGGGTGGAGCCTTATAAAAACGGCCAGAGAACCGCCTGCGATTACTGCCCGTACCATTCCGTATGCGGGTTTGATAAAAAGACCTCCGGCTATGAGTACCGGAGATGGAGCAGCAAAAAGACAGAGGAAATCTGGGAGGAAATATGTCAAAATCAGCAGTCAACTGGACAAAAGAGCAGCGGCAGGTAATTGAGAGCCGGGGGAAGGATCTTTTAGTCAGCGCGGCGGCCGGAAGCGGCAAGACGGCGGTGCTGGTGGAACGGATCATCCGCATGGTGACGGAGGGAGAGCATCCTCTGGATATTGACCGGCTGCTGGTGATGACCTTTACAAAGGCAGCGGCGGCGGAGATGCGAGAGCGGATCGGCGCGGCCATTGAAGAGCGGCTTCTGGCGGATCCGGGGAATGCCCATCTGCAGATACAGTCGGCCCTGGTTCATCATGCCCAGATCACCACCATTGACAGCTTCTGCCTGAATGTGATCCGGGAGCACTTCAATCTGCTGGATCTGGATCCGGCCTTCCGCATCGGCGACGAGGGCGAGCTTCTGCTCTTAAAGGGCGATGTGATGGCGGAGCTGATCGAGGATTTTTATAAGTCCGGCGGCGGGCGGTTTGAGCGGTTTGCGGAAACCTTCGGACAGGGGAAGGGCGATGGAGGAATTGAGGATTACATTTTCAGGGTCCATGATTTTTCCCAGAGTAATCCCTATCCGGAGCAGTGGATCGCCCAGTGCAGGAGAGAGCTTGCGGAGACCTTCGGGCAGCTGGAAGGGATAACGGGACGGCTGCCGGCCTGGATGGAATTTCTGATGGAGGATGTGCGCAGACAGGCGGGAGAGCTGGCGGTGCAGATGGAGGAGGCGAAAGCAGTCTGCGAAGAGGACGATGCCCTGCAGGTGTATGCGCCTGCATTTACGGAGGACATCAGGAAGCTGAAGGCTCTTGGAAACGCAGGAAATTTCCGGGAGCTGCACGGACTTTTGGCCGGATTTTCCTGGGGCAGGCTGGCGGCGGTCCGCAGCAAGGACGCGGACGTGGAGAAAAAGGCCTGGGCAGCCGGCTGCAGGGACAGGGCGAAAAAGGCTGTCGGAAAGATGCAGGAGCTTTACTGCTTTGCCTCTCCTGACGAGGCCTTTGCGGACATGGAAAACAGCAGGGAGCCGGTGGAGGTGCTGCTTGATCTGGCTGAGGAGTTTGACCGGCGCTACCGGGAGAAAAAGAGGGACCGGAATCTGGTGGATTTTAATGATCTGGAGCACGAGGCGCTGAAGGTTCTGACCCGCTTCGAGGATGGAAAAACCGTTTACACGGAGGCGGCGGACGCGCTCAGCAGCCAGTTTGAGGAGGTTCTGGTGGACGAGTACCAGGACAGCAATCTGATTCAGGAGGCGCTTTTACAGGCTGTTTCCAGAAGCCGGTTCGGACAGCATAACGTATTTATGGTAGGCGATGTGAAGCAGAGCATTTACAAGTTCCGTCTGGCGAGGCCGGAGCTGTTTCTGGAAAAATATGAAGCCTACGAGCCGTATGAAAGCGGGGAGGGAGCGCAGAAAAAGATCGAACTCCATCAGAATTTCCGGAGCCGGACGGAGGTGCTTGAGGGAATAAACGATGTTTTTTTCCAGATTATGACGGAGAATCTGGGAAATATCCGGTATACGGAGGATGCGGCCCTGCATCCTGGCGCACAGTTTGCGCCGGCGCCGGGAGAGGCAGAGCGGGAGGAGCCGTCTTTTGGGGAGACTGGCTGTGACGCGCCGTATTTCGGACCGCGAAGAGCGGGGATTCCGGAGCTTCTGGTGGTTGATACGGGAGCTGAGGCCATGGCCGGGCTGGATGAGGAGGCCGCTGATTTTACGGCCAGAGAGATAGAGGGCAAGCTGATTGCCGGACGGATCCGGGAAATGACGGATCCCAGGCATGGAATGCTGGTGTGGGACAAGCGTCTTGGAGCCTACCGGACAGCCCGGTACCGGGATATAGTGATTCTGCTGCGCAGCACCGCCGGCTGGACGGAGAATCTTTTATCCGTGCTGATGAACGAGGGGATTCCTGCCTATGCGGAGTCCAGAACCGGCTACTTTAATACCACAGAGGTGGAGACGGTTTTAAGCGTGCTCTCGGTCATCGACAATCCCATGCAGGATATTCCGCTGGCAGCGGTGTTAAAGTCTCCGGTCTGCGGACTGACGGACGAGGATCTGGCCTGGCTGGCCGCCTGGTATAAAGGGCTGGCGGATAAGGGACAGGACAGAGGAATATACGGCGCGGTAAGAGCCTGGCTGGCGCGGCAGAGCGCGGATCAGGACGGGGAAGAACGGGACCCGGGCATTTCGGAGGAGACGTCGGAGCGGCTGTCCCGGTTCTGGAAGCTTTTGGAGGGCTTCCGGCAGCGGAGCATTTACCTGCCGATTCATGAGCTGATTTATCAGGTTTACGAGGAAACCGGATATTATCATCTGGTGTCTGCCATGCCGGCGGGGCAGACCCGCCGGGCAAATCTGGATATGCTGGTGGAGAAGGCGGTGGAATATGAACGGATCAGCTACAAGGGCCTGTTCCATTTTGTGCGGTATATTGAAAATCTGAAGCGGTATCAGTCGGACTTCGGCGAGGCGTCCACCGCAGGCGAGGAGGACGATACGGTCCGGATCATGAGTATTCACAAGAGCAAGGGACTGGAATTTCCCATTGTCTTTCTGGCGGGCATGGGCAAGAAATTTAACCGTCAGGACGCTTACAGCAGGCTCCTTATCGATCCGGAGCTGGGAATTGCCACAGATTATTTCGACCTGGAGCACCGGCTGAAGGCCACAACCCTGAAGAAAAACGCTCTGCGCCGGAAGGTGGAGACCGATAATCTTGGAGAGGAGCTGAGGGTGCTTTATGTGGCCATGACCAGGGCGAAGGAGCAGCTGATCATGACGGGAACCGACCGGCATCTGGCTGCGGCCAGGACGAAATATTCCAATATGCCCGTGGCGGCCGGACAGCTTCACTATACGGTGCTGTCCGGCGCCGGCTCTTATCTGGACTGGCTGTTTATGTGCTTTGGAGGAAACCCGGTGAGGATCCGGCTGACAGAGGTTTTGCTGGAAGAGATCATGAGCGGCGAGGTGGCAAGACAGGCGGTCAGCGCGGCGTCAAAGGAATTTTTGCTGGAGCTGGATCCGGACAGGATCTGGGCGGAGGATTACGGAAGACAGCTGCGGGAGAATCTGGATTATGTCTATCCTTATGAGGCGGATATCCGGCTGCACACGAAAATGTCCGTGTCAGAGCTCAAAAAGCAGGGACAGCTGACGGATGAGGCGGAGGCCGTGCAGTTTGCGCCTGTGACGGAGCCTGATTCTGCTTCCCGGAAGGCGGATGCTGCATCCTGGCAGCAGGAACCTGCTTCCCGGCAGCCGGATCTCGTTTCTCCGCGGCCGGATCCGGCTGCCCGGCAGTCTGACGGAGCCGCCCGCGGAACCGCCTTCCACCGGATTATGGAGCTGCTTGCCTTTGACCGGATTGACAGCAGAGAGACCCTGGAAGAAGCGGTGGCTGGTCTTGTGGACGCAGGAAAATTCACCAGAGAGAATTTTGAGCTGCTGGATCTGGACGCAGTCTGGCGGTTTTTCTGCTCTGGCCTTGGAAAACGTATGGCCAGGGCCCAGGCGGAGGGACGGCTTCACAAGGAGCAGCAGTTTGTTATGGGCATCCCGGCAAGGGAGCTGGGAGCCGGCGATTCGGAGGAGCTGGTGGTGATCCAGGGGATTATCGACGCTTACTTTGAGGAGGAGGACGGTCTGGTGCTGATGGATTACAAGACAGACCGTGTCCGCAGGCCAGAGACGCTCATAGAGCATTACAAGGTCCAGCTGGATTACTATGAGCGGGCTCTGCGGCAGATGACGGGAAAAAACGTGCGGGAGAAGCTGATTTATTCCGTGACTCTGAATGAAGTCATTTCCTGCGCTTAAAACACCCGGAAAAGGAGAGATCATGAAGACAACAAGGCAGTCCAGCTGTGACAGCTGTATGTATTATGAGTATGACGAGGATTATGAGTGCTACGTCTGCGGCGTAAATCTGGATGAGGACGAGATGGCCCGGTTTCTGGAGGACCGGTTCTATAACTGCCCCTATTACCGGCTGGGAGACGAATACGTCATCGTGCGCAGACAGATGTAGCGGCAGATATAAATGCAGAATACAAAGAAAGAATATGGAGGAGACAGTTATGATACCAGACGAGCAGGTAAGACTGACACAGCTTTCCAATGCCGCCGGCTGCGCGGCGAAAATCGGACCGGGGACGCTGGCGGGAATTCTGGAGGGCCTGCCGCGGTTTGACGATCCGGCGCTGTTAGTGGGAATTGAAACCTCTGACGATGGAGCCATTTATCAGATTAATGAGGATACGGCGCTGATTCAGACCCTGGATTTTTTTCCGCCCATGACGGATGATCCGTATGTGTTCGGCCAGGTGGCGGCCGCCAACGCCCTAAGCGATATTTATGCCATGGGCGGGGAGCCGAAGGTGGCGCTGAATATTGTGGCCTGGCCAAACTGCGTGAATCCGAAATTTCTGGCGGAGATTTTAAGAGGAGGCGCCGACAAGGTAAAGGAGGCGGGGGCGGTGCTGGCAGGCGGCCATTCCATTCAGGATGACGTGCCGAAGTATGGCTTGAGCGTGACGGGCATTGTCCATCCGAAGCGTATTTTTAAAAATTCCGGCGCCAGGGCGGGGGATGAGCTGATTCTCACAAAGCCGCTGGGAACCGGCATTATCAATACGGCGGTGAAGGCAGAGCTGGCCAGTGAGGAGGCCTCCTGCCAGGTGATCCAGGTTATGACCTCCTTAAACCGAAGGGCGAAGCAGATTCTGGACCGGTATGAGATTCACGCCTGCACCGATGTGACCGGCTTCGGCCTGGCCGGGCACAGCCTGGAGATGGCAAAGGGAAGCCGGGTATGTCTGGAGATTTACGGCGGGAGCCTGCCCCTTCAGCCGGAGGCGCGTGCATATGCCCGGATGGGGCTGGTGCCGGAGGGGGCCTACAGAAACCGGGATTATGCCGGGGCGCAGATTGAGACCGGGAATGCGCCGGTATGGCTTCAGGATATTTTCTTCGATCCCCAGACCTCCGGCGGTCTTTTGATCAGCGCTGATAAGGAGACGGCGGAGCAGATTTTGAAGGATTTTAAGCAGGAGGGACTGGAAACGGACTGGGCCAGAATCGGAAGAGCTGTGGAATGTCCGTCTGCGGAGGATGTTCCCGGGAAAAAATGGGTGATTTTAAAAGAAGGGGAGTACAGGGGATGATATATCTGGATCATGCGGCCACCACTGTTTTAAAGCCCCGGTGTGTGGCGGAGGCGGTGGCGGAGGCCATGACCAGCCTTGGGAACAGCGGGAGGGGCGCCCACGGGGCCAGCCTGGGAGCCTCCAGGCTTGTCTATGAGACCAGGGCGCTGCTGTCGGATTTTTTTGGAGCCGACGGGCCGGAGCAGGTGGCGTTTACGGCCAATGCAACAATGGCTCTGAATATGGCTGCAGAGGGGCTGGTGGAGCCGGGAGATCATGTGATTACCACCGGGATGGAGCACAATTCCGTCCTCCGTCCCCTGTACAGGAAGGAGCGCCAGGGGGCGGAGCTTACGATTCTTCCTGCAGATAAAAGAGGCTGCATCAGCCTTAAGGATCTGGAACAGGCCATCCGGCCGGAGACGAAGGCGTTTTTCTGCACCCATGCCTCCAATGTGACGGGGAATGTCAATGATCTGGCGCGGGCCGGGGAGATCTGCCGGCGGCACGGAATCCTGTTTGTGGCGGATGTGTCCCAGACCGGGGGCATTCTGCCGGTGGATATGAAGGCCATGAACGTGGACGTACTGTGCTTTACCGGCCATAAGGGGCTTCTGGGCCCCCAGGGAACCGGCGGAATCTGCCTGCGGCGGGGAATCAGGCTGAGGCCGCTGCTGGTCGGCGGCAGCGGGATCCGCAGCTATGAAAAGGAGCACCCGGATCAGATGCCGGAGGCGCTGGAGGCGGGAACGCTGAACGTCCACGGTATTGCAGGGCTGCATGCGGCTGTGTCCTGTATCCGTCAGCAGGGGAGAGAAAAGCTGTTCCGGAGAGAGCTGAGTCTGATGCAGATGTTTTATGAGCGGGTGTCCCGGCTGCCGGGAGTGATCATTTACGGCGATTTTGGAGAGGAAGCCGCAGTGCGGGCGCCGATTGTGTCCCTGAATCTGGGACAGGAGGATTCCGCGTGGACGGCGGGAGAGCTTTCTGCCCGGTTCGGCATTGAGACCAGGGCCGGCGCCCACTGCGCGCCGCTGATGCACCGGGCGCTTGGGACGGAGAAGCAGGGCGCCGTGCGGTTTTCCTTTTCCCATATGAATACGGAGGCCGAGGTGGAGGCAGCCGCCGACGCGGTGGAAGTCCTGAGCAGGGAGGCGGCGCTGTGAGACAAAGAATTTTACGGACAATTATGACCTTTCCCACTACCACCGATGCCATGGCGGCGGAGCGGCTGTTTCAGAAGGCCGGACTGGAGGGCAGGCTGATCCCGGTTCCCGGCTTTATCCGGGCCGGCTGCGGCCTAGCCTGGTCCGCTCCGGCCGGGATGGGGCAGAAGCTCTGCGAAGCGGCAAGGGAACATGGCACAGCCTATGAGGAATGTCAGGAGGCGCTTCTCTGACGCGCTTAAGAATGGAGAGTGTTTATGAATCAAAACAGGATGATTCTGAAAGGAAATATCTGCTATAGCAGAAGCCTGTCTGAGCTTCGGATTCTGGAGCCGGGCTATCTGCTTTGTGAGGACGGCATCTGCCGCGGCGCGCTGGAGGCGTCTGGAGGGCCGGAAGCGCTTTCGGAGGAGTGGCGCCAGGTGCCGGTAACCGATTACGGCGGCTGCCTGATCATTCCGGGAATGACGGATCTGCATCTGCATGCGCCTCAGTATGAGTTTCGCGGCATGGGCATGGATATGGAGCTTCTGGACTGGCTGGAGCAGTATGCCTTTCCCGCAGAGGCAGGATACGCAAAGCTGTCTTACGCAGACCGGGCCTACGAGGGCTTTGTGGAAGACTTAAAGGCCTCCTTTACCACCCGTGCGTGCATGTTTGCCACGATCCACAGGGAATCCGCGGAGCTGCTGATGGAAAAGCTTGATAAGGCCGGACTGGCGGCGCTTGTGGGAAAGGTCAATATGGACCGGAACAGTCCGGATATACTGAGGGAGAAGAGCCCTGAGGAGTCGGCGGAGCAGACTGTACAGTGGCTGGAGCGCACTGCCGGCCGTTTTTTGCAGGTGAAGCCCATTCTGACTCCGCGGTTTATTCCAAGCTGCAGCGACGGGCTGATGGAGCGTCTGCGCAGGCTGCAGAAGGCATACCGTATTCCGGTACAGTCCCATTTGTCGGAAAATCCCGGCGAAATCCAGTGGGTGCGGGAGCTGTGTCCGGAATCGGCATGTTACGGAGACGCCTACGACCGGTTCGGTCTGTTCGGCGGAGAAGACTGCCCCACAGTTATGGCGCACTGTGTATATTCGGACAGGCGGGAGCAGGAGCTTATGAAGGAGCGCGGCGTATGGGCGGCGCACTGTCCGCAGTCCAATATGAATCTTTCCTCCGGTATTGCGCCGGTGAGGGAATTTCTTGACAGAGGCATAAAAACAGGGCTTGGAACAGACGTGGCCGGCGGACACAGTCTCTCCATGTTCCGCGCCATAACCGATGCGGTTCAGGCGTCCAAGCTTTACTGGCGGCTTGTGGATCAGACGAAGAAGCCGCTTGCCCTGGAGGAGGCGTTTTACATGGCGACTGTGGGCGGCGGCAGCTTTTTTGAGGCGGCGGGCTTTGCGGCCAGCGGACGGTTTGAGCCGGGACAGTCCATGGACGCTCTTGTGCTGGACGACGGACCTTTGCGGGCTTCGCGGGACTATACGGCGCGGCAGCGCCTGGAGCGCCTGATTTATTTTGACGATGTCCGCACCCTGAAGGCAAAATATATATCAGGAAAGAAAGTAAGCCATTGAATATCAGAAACAGTCGTGCTACAATCAACAAAGAAGAACGCGGAACGCCGGAGCAAGAGACCGGGAGCACGGATTTGTATGGGAGATTTTGACAGATGAGAATGCGCAGAGAGAACACAAAAAGCTACGAGATTGATATGTGCAGCGGACCCTTGTTTACAAAGCTGGTGATATTTGCGGTGCCGCTGATCCTGTCGGGGATTCTTCAGCTTTTATTCAACGCGGCGGATATTGTGGTGGTAGGCCGGTTCGCGGGAAGCCACTCCCTGGCGGCTGTGGGCTCCACCTCATCGCTGATCAACCTGCTGGTGAATTTGTTCATCGGACTGTCCATCGGCGCCAATGTGCTGGTGGCCCAGTATTACGGCGGACAGCGCATGCAGGATCTGGAGGAGACTGTTCACACGGCGATTCTGATCGCCGCCATCGGCGGCGTGGCGCTGATCTTTGCCGGCTATTTTCTGTCGGATCCCATGCTTGAGCTGATGGGGACGCCGGAGGAGGTGTTAAAGCTGGCCACGCTGTACATGAAGATTTACTTTGCAGGCATGCCGGCTACGCTGATTTACAATTTTGGAAGCGCCATTCTGCGGGCGGTTGGAGATACGAGACGGCCGCTGTATTTCCTTTTGACAGCAGGCATTATCAACGTGGTCCTGAATCTTGTTTTTGTGATTATATTTTCCATGGGCGTGGCAGGAGTTGCTCTGGCTACGGTGATTTCCCAGTGCATTTCCGCTGCGCTGATCGTCCAGTGCCTGATCCGGTCGGACGCTCCCTACCGGCTGAAAAAGAGCAGCCTGAGGCTGAAAAAGGATAAGGTTGTGGAGATTGCAAAAATCGGCCTTCCGGCGGGACTGCAGGGAGCGATCTTTTCCATTTCAAACGTGCTGATCCAGTCCTCCGTGAATTCCTTCGGAGCCATTGCCATGGCGGGAAACACAGCCTCAGCCAATATCGAGGGCTTTGTATACACCTCCATGAACGCCGTTTACCAGACCTGTTTAAGCTTTACCAGCCAGAACTTCGGCGCGAAGAACTTTAAGAGAATGACGAGAATTCTCTTTTACTGTCTGGGCATGGTGATTTTCGTGGGACTGCTGATGGGCGGCGGAGCGGTGATTCTGGGACGTCAGCTGCTTGGGATCTATTCCTCTGACCCGGAGGTGATCCAGTACGGCATGAACCGGCTGCGGATCATCAGCGGGCCGTATTTCCTCTGCGGCATTATGGATACCATGGTGGGAGCGCTGAGGGGCATCGGCTATTCGGTGATCCCTATGTTTGTGTCCCTGACAGGCGCCTGCGCCTTCCGCGTTGTCTGGATTTACACGATATTTGCCGCAGACAGGACGCTGCAGACGCTGTATCTGTCCTATCCGGTTTCCTGGTCCCTGACCTTTACGGCACATATCATCTGTTACATCATCATCCGGCGTTATCTGGCGAAAAAACGGGCTTCAGGTGGCCTGAAATAAGGTGTACGAGCCATCCGCCCAGGCAGATGGACGCCAGGTAAAGAAGATTGGCCGGGAGGATGCCAAGAGCCTCCCCGATGGTGTGAAACACCGGCTGGGTTGTGACAAAATAGGGCGAGATATAGAACATGTCAGCCCGTCCTCTGCCGGGAGAGAGCACGTTGACCGCCGTAGCCAGAGCACAGCCGGCAAAGAAGATGGGAAGCGTCCTGACGTAGCCTCTGGCGCTGCGGTCGGAGAGGCCGCAGGCCCAGATGAAAATTCCGATCAGCACCAGTGTGATGTGCCAGAGAAAGCCATGGAGTGTCAGGCTCCAGTGGATTCCCATAAATCCCTCCGGCACGCAAAGGGCAGCCACGCCGCCGAGCAGGTTAAAATCCTGCATGAACGTACATACGGCGGTTCTGGCTGCCTTTTTCTTCAGAAAGGGAAGAAGCAGGCACAGGTACATGGGCAGGCTGCAGAGCTGGAATGGAAAAAACCACCAGTCGTAGCGTCCGTGATTGATGAAAACATATAAAAATATCTGCTTGTAAGCCTCGCCCAGGGCAAGGAGGACGCCGCAGCAAAACAGTATGCGGACGGCTTTTTTCTGGGATACGGGGCGTTTTTTTATGTAAAAAGGTCTGTTCATGAGCAAGCTCTTTGTTTAATCTGTATAAAATCACTAAGTAACAAAACATATATTTTTTGACGCCTGGGCAGATTGCTGCAGGTTCAGTGACCTGATAAAATATTATCAGGTCGGGACGAGGTAAAGCGCTTTCGGTACTGCAGAGGTGTCAGCGTGTTCCTGGACTTAAAAATCTGGATAAAGTTGTTTACATTTTGATAGCCGACCTGTTCGGATATCTCATCCACAGAAAGGTCTGTGGTTACTAAAAGCTTTTTTGCTTCCGCCAGTCGGAAAAGAATCAGATACTCCCGAAAGGATACGCCTACCGTGTCTTTAAAGGCAAGAGAGAGACTGTGGCGGCTGACGAAGCTTTTACCGGCGATTCCATTCAGGGTAATCTTCTGACTGAAGTTTTCATTGACGTAGCGCTGAGCCTGCAGCACCAGAGTCTGGATGCTGGTGGCGCTGCGGACCGGGAAATAATCCGGATAATCCCGGTACAGGAGGATCAGAATGGAATTCACCAGGGAAATGCTCCGGGAGACAAAAAATGCCTGCTGATTTGTATACTCGGCAGTCAGATACTCAAACAGCGGAAGAATACGGCGAAAGCAGGAGTCGCTTAGCTGGATGACATGGGAAAAACCATGTGGACGCTGCATCAAAATGGAAACAAGCTCAATATCCCGGACAGACGACATGATCAGTTCGTTGGACATGGAAACAACATAGCGGCAATATGGTTCATCATGAATGACAAAGCTGTGGCGCTCCAGCCGGCTGATGAAAATCAGAGTTCCCGGGTGCAGCTCGTATGTTTTGTGGTTGATGACTGCTGACGCGCGGCCTCCGGTGACGAGAATCATTTCGTATTCAAAGTGAGCCTCCGAATCAATCAGAGAGCCGGAAGCGGGAGTCTGCGAAAAGACATTCTTCGTCTTGTCAGAGTAAAGACAGCTGATGGCGGGAACATGCGTATAGTCCATGAGATCACCTCGTTTTCTTGTAAGCAGGCCTTGAATGGCCATAAGTTTATTATAAGAGCGCCGGCGTACCATTGTCAATGGCTGGCGGCAAAGAGAAGTTATGCCGTCAAATACAGAAGAAAGTCAAATTGGAGGGATTAAAATGAGTGAAGGTAAAAAGGGGTTTGGAAGTGTATTCTTTGTGTTTGCCGGTTATGTTTTAAGTGTAACAGCATTTGTTCTCGGAGGAAATGTGGGGAACCAGCTGGATTTTATTCATGGTGTTCTGGCGCTTTTTGTGGGGAACATGATTCTGGCCTGTTACGCAGGAGTTCTCGGTTATATCGGGCACAGAGCACAGTGTTCATCTACAGATATGTTTAAGCCGGTATTCGGAATCAGAGGACAGGTGATTTCCTCTACCATTGTCAGCCTGTTTTCGCTGGTGTTTATCAGTGTCTACAGCGCCCTGGTGGGAAACATGGCGGCATCTCTGTTCCATTTGGGTTCCCCGTTTATCGGTTTTTTTGTATATCTGGCCGTGATCGTATTCATCAATCTTCATGGTTTTAAGGGCATGAGCCTGTTCAGCAAATTTGCGGTTCCGGCCATCGGACTGTTTGTGGTATACGGATTATTTGTAATCAATCAGAAAATCGGCTTTGGAAACATTACCAGCATTCAGCCGGCTTCTCCTGCGCCCTTTATGAAGGTAGTATCTGTGGTTGCTGCCAGTTGGATGACCGGAGCGACTTTTAGTTCTGATATTGTAAGATTCCTGAAGAAGCCGAATATGGTGTGGGTTGTGACAGCAGGTTCCTTTGTCTGTGTTACCGTTCTTGAGACTGTGGGGCTTTTGTGTGCGCTGGGAACCGGTGCGGGAGATATTGTACAGATTCTTGGCGACCTGAATATGTCGGCGGTTGCCTTTGTGATTTATCTTCTTTTGACCATTACCAGCGGACAGGCAGTTCTTTATATTGCGGCCCAGGCTTTGGAGAATATCACGAAGGTGGTAAGAAATGCAGGCTCAGAAGGAGATGGGAAATTTAGCGCAAGATTCTTTATTGTGCCAAGCTGTGTGTTTGCGGCAGTGATTGGAGTGTTTATGCTGGTCAATGGATTCACTCAGACCTTTTTATCCTTGCTTGGAACGATCGGGGCGGCGATCCCGCCGGTGGGAGGAACGATTGTATCTCATTTTCTGGTGGTTGAGCGGGAATATGAAAAGACATTTGAACATATGCCAATGTACAGAGCAGAGGCGTTTATTTCCTGGATTGCAGGTGTTATCGTGTCTCAGTTTGTTTCATGGGGAATCAAACCTCTGAACGGTTTTCTGGCGGCGGTTATTATTTATGCGGTACTGAGACTGATCAGAAAGGGCAAATAATTATGAAAAGGAGAAAAAGTCATGTCGGAATTTGAAACATTTCACTATAAAACCCTGGAGGAAGTAAAAGAACAGGCAGAAAAGCTTCATGTGCACCTGCCATTTGCAGAAAACACAAAATGTCTTGGCGATCCGTTAAAAGCCGGTCAGGCATTTTTTCATAACCGTCTTGGAATCGCCCCTATGGAGGGAGCGGATTCTCTGCCGGACGGCTCGCCTTCGGAGCTGACGCTGCGCCGCTATGTGCGGGAGGCAGAGGGCGGAAGCGCGGTGATCTGGTTTGAGGCCATTGCCATTGTGCCGGAGGGAAGATCCAGCGCGCATCAGCTGATGCTGACCAGGGAAAATCTGGAAAGCTACAAAAAGCTCTGTGCCCAGGTAAAGGAAGCCGGCATCCGCGCAAACGGATACGCGCCGTATCTGATTATGCAGGCAAACCACAGCGGCAGATATTCCAATCCTCAGGGAAGGCCGGCGCCAATGATCGCTTACCGCCATCCGGAATATGAAAAGCTCAGGGCGGCGGATGACAGCTGTATTGTCAGCGATGAGTATTTAAAAGGGCTTACGGAGAAATTCGCCCAGGCTTCAGAACTGGCCAGAGAGGCCGGCTTTGACGCGGTTGATATTAAGTCCTGTCATGGCTATCTTCTGGCGGAGCTTTCTTCTGCGTATACACGCCCAGGCATGTACGGAGGCTCTTTCGAGAACCGAACCCGTCTTCTGCGCGATTCGGTTCAGGCGGCAAAAGCGTATGAGACGGAAAGCTTTATGGTGACAGCCCGGATTGGAATCTACGATGGTTTTGCCTGGCCGTACGGCTTTGGCGTGAAGGAAGGCGGAGATGCAGAACCGGATCTGGCGGAGCCTGAGAAGCTGATTGAACAGCTCTATAAGGAGTATGGCCTGCGGCTGGTGAATCTGACCATGGGAAATCCATATGTAAGCATTCATGTGACCCGTCCTTTTGATCATGGAAAATATGTGCCGGATGAGCATCCCCTGCGGGGAATTGCCCGTATGATCGGAGGTATCGGGAAAGTAAAGCAGGCTGTGCCGGAGATGAAAATTCTGGCTTCTGCGCCTACTTATCTGCGCCAGTATTCAGACCTTTTTGCGGCGGGGGCCGTGGAGGAGGGACTGTGCGACGGTATGCTGTTTGGACGGATGTCCTTTGCGGATCCTGCATTTCCCAATCAGATTTTAAAGGAAGGGAGGATTGATCCGAAGCAGGTCTGCGTAACCTGCGGGAAATGTGGAGATCTGATCCGGGCAGGAAAGCCGACAGGCTGCGTTGTGAGAGACAGTGCCCTTTATCTGCCATATTACAGGCAGTTTATGGAAGAGCAGAAAGGAGTATCTTCAAAATGAAAAAGGCGGCGATTGTAACAGGAGGCAGTCGTGGAATCGGTTATGCGACGGTAAAACGGCTGGGACTGGATGGATATGCGGTGGCAATTTTTGCTACCGGAGCCATGGAAAAGTACAGGGCAGGGCTGGAAGAACTGACCCGCCTTGGAATAGAGTGGATTTATGTCCGCGGGAGTCTGGATCAGAGTGAGGACCGGGCGCGGCTTATAAAGGAGACCGTGGATGCCTTTGGACGGGTGGATCTTCTGGTGAACAATGCGGGCGTGGCTCCGCTTGAGCGCAGGGATATTCTGGAAATGACGGAGGAGAGCTTTGATCGGGTCATTGGCATCAATACCAAGGGAACCATGTTTTTGACCCAGCTGGCAGCCAGGCAGATGATGACCCAGGAAATGACCGGAGCAAAACGGGGAACGATCATTAATGTAGGATCCTGCTCCGCGGAGGTGTCGTCCACAAGCCGTGGCGAATACTGTATCTCCAAGGCAGGGGTCGCCATGCTCACCAAACTTTATGCAGACCGGCTGGCGCCGGAGGGAATTCTGGTTCATGAAGTTCGGCCAGGTGTAATTGCTACGGACATGACCAGCGCTGTGAAGGAAAAGTATGACAGGCTGATGGAAAATGGAGTGTTCCCGATCCGCCGCTGGGGCAGGCCGGAGGATGTGGCGGATATGATTTCGCTGCTGGCCTCTGACAGAGTGCTTTATACAACAGGAAACTATATTGATGTGGACGGCGGCTTTCATATTCAAAGACTGTGAAGCAGGCGGAGGAAGAAGCATATGACAGAAAGAAAAGTATATGGGCTGCCTTTTGAATGGCGGGAGATGGAGACAGATACGGCAGTGATTGGAAGCGGTGCGGCCGGCTTTGCCGCTGCATCCAGATTATATGATGCCGGGCAGAAAAACATGGTGCTTCTGACGGAAAATGTCCGGTTCGGAACCTCGCGAAATACAGGATCTGACAAACAGACATATTATAAGCTGTCCATGGCAGGAGAGGATCTGGATTCGGTGAGGAATCTGGCGGAGGATCTGTTTGCGGGGCAGTGTGTGGACGGAGATATTGCCATGACAGAGGCTGCGCTTTCTGTCAGATGCTTCTGCCGGCTTGTGGAGCTTGGAGTTCCATTTCCCTGCAGCGAATATGGAGAATATATCGGATACAAGACGGATCATGACCGGGGGCGGCGGGCCACCAGCGCTGGTCCGTATACCTCCAGGCTGATGACGGAGTGTCTGGAGCAGGACGTAAGGAAAAAGGAAATCAGAATACTGGATCATACGCAGGCGATCAGGCTTCTGGTTCATGAGGGGCATCTCTGTGGAATCTTATGTCTGGAACGAACCTGTAAGCCTTCTTATCTGGTCATTTGGTGTAAAAACGCTGTTTTGGCTGCCGGAGGGCCGGGAGGCATGTACAGGGACAGCGTTTATCCGCAGTCTCAGCTGGGCAGCAGCGGTATTGCTTTTCTGGCAGGAGCAAAGGGGAAAAATCTGACAGAATGGCAGTACGGTCTGGCATCTGTAAAACCGCGGTGGAATGTAAGCGGAACCTATATGCAGGTACTGCCGCGTTTTGTGTCAGCAAAGGCGGATGGAAGCGATGAACGGGAATTCCTGCGGGATTTTTTTAAGACGGAAGAGGAAATGCTTGCTTCCGTATTTTTAAAGGGATATCAGTGGCCCTTCGATGTAAATAAGATTTTTGGCGGTTCGTCAGTGATAGATCTTTTGGTTTATCAGGAGACGATTCTGCGCGGACGGCGGGTATGGCTGGATTTTCGCGAGAATCCCGGGCGCAGAGATGTGAATTTTAAATGTCTGCCAGATGAGGCCAGAACCTATCTCGAAAAAGCAGGCGCCTGCTTTGGCACACCGCTGGACCGGCTGCTTCATATGAATAAACCGGCTGTGGATTTTTATCTTGAACATGGTGTTGATCTTTCTTCGGAAATGCTGGAGATCCGTATCTGTGCGCAGCATAATAATGGAGGACTGGCAGCGGATAAAAATTGGGAGACTGATATTGAGGGACTGTTTGCGGCAGGAGAGGTCTGTGGAACCCATGGAGTGACGAGGCCTGGAGGAACGGCGCTGAATGCGGGACAGGCCGGTGCGCTGAAGGCGGCAGACACGATTGCCCGGAGAATGAGGGCAGAGTCCATGACAGCTGGAGGAGACAGAGAGAGCAGTATGTCTGATAAAACAGACAGGGAAATATGCAGAGCTCAGGCGGAGGAGATGCTGTATATGACGCAGAAAGCAGATGGAACTATAAGTCCAGGACAGCTGTGGCAGCGGGCATCTGCCAGAATGAGCCGGGCAGGCGGTATGATCCGCAGCCGGGAACAGATTTTGAATG
The DNA here is from genome assembly GCA_030524245.1 of Eubacteriales bacterium. Taxonomy (GTDB): domain Bacteria; phylum Bacillota; class Clostridia; order Lachnospirales; family Lachnospiraceae; genus Brotaphodocola. The sequence continues at coordinate 6,551 of JAUNGW010000015.1, read as the reverse complement.
CGCTTCAGGAGACAGAGACAGAACTGGAACATTTTACGGAGCTGGTGAAGCGGCCGGAGCCGGATCAGCTGTCCCTTTTCTTTCATCTGTATGATATGCTGACGGCTCAGAAGGTGTACCTGGCGGCTATGGCTGATTATATAGAGCATGGGGGAGAAAGCCGGGGATCGGCATTGTATACCTGTCCTGCCGGAAAGCTTCCGGCTCCTGGATTTCCGGAGTTATATCGATGTCGCCTGGATCAGGGGAGGCTGAGGGATCAGATTCAGGAAATCTGCCTGAAAGAGGACGGCGGGTGCGATGTTTCCTGGAGGAAAGTTAGACCGCTTCCTGGAGGAGATTATTTCTTTGAAACAGAGTGGAGAGCTTACAGGGAACGGTATGGATTGTGATGTCAGGTAAGGAAGTCCTGGAAAAGTCTGAAAAAAATTTAGCTTGTATGAAAATCTTTTATCTATTATGCTTATAGTAAACGGACATACAGGAGTAATTATTTATGAACCAATATCATCAGGAACATCAGGAAAGCCGAAGCGCCGGAGCCGGGCGGAGGCTGGAGCTTCTTACCCAAACTCAGATCGGGGAAATATACCATACCCACATGCGTTATGATTTTCCGCCGGAGGAGCTGCCGCCTCTGCGGATTTTAACGGAGCGTCTGGAGCGGGGAATCTATGACTGTCTGGGATTATTTGAGGACGGAGAGCTGAGGGCCTACGGCTTTTTTGTGGCTGACAGAAAGAGGCATATGCTGCTTCTGGACTTTCTGGCGGTCTGCCGGGGAGGCCGGGGAGGCGGTCTGGGAAGCGCTTTTCTGGCGGAGGCCAGACAGTTTTACCGGGATGAGGATGGGATTCTTCTGGAGTGCGAGGCAGTGCGGGCATCGAAGGACGAGGAGGAGTTTCAGGTGCGCAGCCGCCGGATTCATTTCTATGAAAAAAACGGCTGCCGGGTAACGGAGGCGAAAACCATGCTTCTCGGCGTTGAGATGGATATTCTGTATCTGCCCCTTCAGAAGGAGGACTGCGATTCTGCGGCGGAGATCGATCAGATGTACCGGCTGATGATGGGGGAGAGGAAGGAGAAGTACACGAAGGTCTGGCGGCGCAGCCGCAGGATCCGCTTCGTCGGCGGCATGGATCCGGAGACCGGAGGGTTCCGGGAGAAAAAAAGCCTGATGGCGGCGCTGGGCTTTGAGGACTGGAAGCAGCTTCCGCGGATTGTGTCCCTTGTGGGCGGCGGCGGGAAAACCACCACCATGTATCAGCTGGCGGACGAGCTGGCGGAGCAGGGCTGCCGGGTGCTGGTGACAACCAGCACGCACATTCAGATGCCGAAGCACGGACAGACGGCGGTTGTGGGGCATGTGCGGGAGCTGGAGGAAAAGCTCTGGAAGGGACGGATTCTGACGGCAGGCAGGCTGGAGGAGGGCTCCCTCAAGCTTGCCATGCCGGACGGTCTTGACCGGGAGGAGGAGCTGGAGCGGCTTCTTCAGTTTACGGACGTCATTCTGATTGAGGCGGACGGAGCGAAGAATTGTCCTGTCAAGGTTCCGGCGCCCTGGGAGCCGGTGATTCTTCCGCAGACCGGGCTGGTGATCGCCTGCGCTGGATTGTCTGCGCTGAAAAAGCCGTTTGGTCAGGTCTGCTTCCGCTTCGCGGAGCATGGAGGCTGGCTGGCCCGCGGCAGCGAGGCGCCTGTGGAGCCGGAGGATCTGGCGCTGATTCTGATGGATGAGCGGGGAAGCCGCAGACAGACGGCAGGCCGGTACTACCGGATTGTGCTGAATCAGGCGGATGACGAACAGGCAGTGCAGGCGGCTGAGACGGTTTACGGCATGCTGCCGTTCATACTGCAGGAAGGGTGCGCGGTGACGGCGTACAGGGGGATATAGCATGGAGATGAAAAAGGGACTTGTGGTGATTAAGGGAGCAGGGGATCTGGCCAGCGGTATCGCGCTGCGGCTGCACCGCTGCGGTTTTTCCGTTATTATGACAGAGACGGCTGTGCCCACAACCGTCCGGCGGACGGCGGCGTTTTCACCGGCAGTGTATGAGAAAACGGTGCAGGTGGAGGATGTCTGCGGAGTGCTCTGCGATTCTGCAGAGGTGGCGGAAGAAGTGTGCAGAAATGGGAAAATAGCGGTTGTAGTGGATGAAAAGGCAGATATTATAAGGCAAATAAAACCAGAAGTGGTGGTGGATGCCATTATCGCAAAGAAAAACACAGGAACACATATAGACGACGCGCCTGTGGTGATTGCCGTGGGGCCGGGATTTACGGCGGGAGAGGACTGTCACTGTGTCGTGGAGAGCAAGCGTGGCCATTATCTTGGCCGATGCATCTGGGAGGGCAGCGCGATTCCAAATACAGGAGTGCCCGGGCTGATAGGCGGATTCGGGCTGGAGCGGCTGGTCCGCGCTTCCGGCGACGGCCTTTTTTATGGCGCGGCCGCCATTGGTGATCAGGTGAGCGCCGGACAGATTGTGGGGTATGCCGGGGGAAAGCCGGTGCGTGCGCAGATCGACGGCATTCTCCGGGGGCTTTTGCAGGACGGTGTGCAGGTCCGGGAGGGCATGAAGGCAGGAGACGTGGATCCGCGGTGTGAGAGAAGCCATTGCTTTACGGTGTCGGATAAGGCATCGGCTATCGGCGGCGGGGTGCTGGAGGCGATTCTGCGCTGCCGGAGAATCCGGGAGGACAGGGGGGATGCAGCTTGTTCCGGAAATGGCGTCCGCCCGTTAAAAACCCTGGCGCTTATCGTTCTGGCCGCCGGTGACAGCCGGCGCTTCGGCGGAAACAAGCTGCTGTCACAGGTCGGCGGAGCACCCATGTACCGTCATATTCTGACCCAGGCCGCTGCCCTTTCTCCTGACATATTTTCCAGGAAAATTCTTGTAAGCCAGTATCAGGAGATTCTGGACGCAGCTTCCGGATACGGCTTCATTCCGGTGGAAAACCAGGACAGCAGCCTGGGGATTTCCCACTCGATCCAGCTGGGACTTAAGGCCCTGGAAGCAGGCGGCCGGGAGAGCTTTCCGGACGGCGTATGCTTTGCGGTCTGCGATCAGCCCTGGCTGAGGGCGGAGACGCTTCGAAGCCTGGCGGAAACATGGAAGGCCGGCGGCAAGGGACTGGCTGTCCTGTCCTGCAGGGGCAGGGACGGAAATCCGGCTGTATTTTCAAAGGACTACCTTCCCCAGCTGAAGGCTCTCACCGGCGACAGAGGCGGCCGGAGTATTATAAAGGCTCATCCGGAGGATCTGCTTCGGCTGGAAATCGCCGATGAAAAAGAACTGGAGGATATAGATTACAGCTGTTAAAGGAAGAAATCCTGTAAAAATCGCTGAAATTGAAGAAATTGCTTGCGGTGAAAGAAAACCTTGGCTATAATGAAAAACGATATTTATTCATATGATCTTTCAGAAAAAAGGCTTTTTGATTCCAGAAAGGAAATAAAAGACATGATAACCTTGGAACGCACCAGCGTGATGAACCTGGAAAATGCCATCCGCGGCGCCAGAAACCCCATGAACAGCTGGGGCAGGATGGACAGCCGGTACGATGAGGACGGCAGCTATGTGCTCGGGCCTAACGATCTGGATCTGGCAAAGCGCCTGCGCCGGGCGGGAACCGGCGATCACCGCAAGTACCTGCGACAGGTATTTGTATCTGTGGACATTACGGCTCCCCTCTACTGGTGGAAGGAGTTTGATACCTACAAGGTAGGAACCGTGGCGAATTCTACCAGCACCATGCATAAAATTCACAGCCGTCCCTTTGAGCTGGATGACTTCAGCCATGATCATCTGACTCCGGATTCTCTGGAGTTTTTAAAGACGGTGATGGAGCGGCTGGAGCAGATCCGCCTGAAGTTTGTGGAGACGAAGGACAAGGCCTGCTGGTATGATCTGATCCAGCTTCTGCCGTCCAGCTACAACCAGATGCGGACCTGCACTATGAATTATGAGAATCTGATCAATATGTACTTTGCCAGAAAAAACCACAAGCTGGCGGAGTGGCACAGCTTCTGCGAATGGGTATCTTCCCTGCCTTACGCAAAGGAGCTGATTCTCGCTGAGGACGAACGGGCATGAACCTGATCGCGGCGGTGGACCGTCACTGGGCCATCGGAAAGGGCGGTCAGCTTCTGGTGTCAATTCCCCACGACCAGAAGCGGTTTCGGGACATGACCCTGGGAAAGGTCATTGTCATGGGACGAAAGACGCTGGAAAGCCTGCCGGGCGGCCAGCCGCTTTACGGCCGCGTCAATGTGGTCTTAAGTGAGAACCGGGATTTCCGCGTGAAGGGCGCCGTGGTGTGCCATTCTATGGAAGAGTGCATGAAGCTTTTGTCGGATTATCCACCGGAGGATATTTACATTATCGGCGGCGAGAGCATTTACAGGCAGTTTCTGCCGGTCTGCGGCCAGGCGGAGATAACCTGGATTGATTTTGCCTACTCTGCCGATGCGCATTTTCCTGATCTGGACAGGCTGCCGGACTGGGAAATGACCTCTGAAAGTGAGGAGCAGACGTATTTCGATCTCTGCTATACCTACAGAATCTATAAGAGAAAATAACTGCTTCTGCAGCGATGCAGAAAGCCCAGGAGGATAAGGATGTTTAGAATATTAAAAGCAGAACAGCTGGCGGACAAGATTTTCCTGATGGATGTGGAGGCCCCCCGTGTGGCCAGATCCTGTCAGCCGGGAGAATTTGTAATTGTGAAGATCGATGAGAGAGGGGAGCGTATTCCTCTGACCATCTGTGATTTCGACCGTGAGAAGGGAACGGTGACGATTGTGTTCCAGATCGTCGGCGCTTCCACTCAGAGAATGTCCCATTTGACTGCTGGCGACGCGTTCCAGGATTTTGTGGGACCCCTGGGCCAGCCCTCCGAGTTTGTAAAGGATGAGCCGGAGGATGTGAAAAAGCGCAGATACCTGTTTGTGGCAGGCGGCGTCGGCACGGCTCCTGTTTATCCTCAGGTAAAATGGATGAGAGAGCACGGAATCGACGTGGACGTGATTGTCGGCGCGAAGAATAAGGAGCTGCTGATTCTTGAGGATATGATGCGCCAGGTGGCGGGAAATCTGTATATCACCACCGACGACGGCTCCTACGAGAGGAAGGGCATGGTTACCGCTGTGATCGAGGATCTCGTGAAGAATCAGGGAAAGCATTACGATGTCTGCGTTGCCATCGGACCGATGATTATGATGAAATTTGTCTGCAAGCTGACGAAGGAGCTGAATCTTCCTACGATTGTCAGCATGAACCCGATTATGGTGGACGGCACCGGCATGTGCGGCGCCTGCCGTCTGACTGTAGGCGACGAGGTGAAGTTTGCCTGTGTGGACGGTCCGGAATTTGACGGCCATCTGGTGAATTTTGATGAAGCTATGAAGCGCCAGCAGATGTATAAGACCGAGGAAGGCCGCGCCATGCTCCGGGAGCTGGAGGGCGAGACCCATCACGGCGGCTGCGGCCAGTGCAATGACTGAATAAACTGCGGAGAAGTCAGATCGGAGGATAAGAATCATGGATGCATTTAAGAAGGTACCTGTAAGAGAGCAGGACGCGAAGGTTCGCGCAACGAATTTTGAAGAGGTTTGCTACGGCTATAATAAAGAAGAGGCGATGGAGGAGGCTGCCCGCTGCTTAAAGTGCAGAAATCCCAAATGTGTGGCGGGATGCCCGGTGTCCATCAATATTCCCGGATTTATCAAGGAGGTCCAGGACGGAAACTTTGAGGCGGCTGCTGCGGTGATCGCCGAGTCCTCTGCCCTTCCGGCAGTCTGCGGCCGTGTGTGCCCCCAGGAGAGCCAGTGCGAGGGGCAGTGTATCCGCGGCATCAAGGGCGAGCCGATTTCTATCGGAAAGCTGGAGCGTTTTGTGGCCGACTGGTCCAGGGAAAACGGCTTTGTGCCCAGTGTGACCGCGGAGAAGAACGGCCATAGGGTGGCGGTGGTAGGCTCCGGCCCGTCCGGCTTAACCTGCGCCGGAGACCTGGCGAAGATGGGGTATGACGTGACGATTTTTGAGGCGCTTCACGAGCCGGGCGGCGTGCTGACCTATGGAATTCCGGAGTTCCGTCTTCCGAAGGCGTCTGTTGTCCGCAGCGAGATCGAGAATGTGAAGAAGCTGGGCGTAAAGATTGAGACAGACGTAATCATCGGAAAGTCCGTGACCATCGATGAGCTGATGGAGGAGGAGGGCTTCGAGGCGGTGTTTATCGGCTCCGGCGCCGGACTGCCCAAATTCATGGGAATTCCGGGAGAGAATGCCAACGGCGTATTCTCTGCCAACGAGTACCTGACAAGAAGCAACCTGATGAAGGCCTTCCGCGACGACTACGACACGCCGATTGCAGCCGGCAGAAAGGTGGCTGTTGTGGGCGGCGGAAACGTGGCTATGGATGCGGCAAGAACGGCTCTGCGCCTGGGCGCGGAGGTTCATATTGTGTACCGCCGCAGTGAGGCGGAGCTTCCCGCCCGTGTGGAGGAGGTTCACCATGCGAAGGAGGAGGGCGTTGTATTTAACCTTCTG
>JAUNGW010000014.1 GCA_030524245.1 Eubacteriales bacterium | reverse complement strand
AGGGAACGGCGCTGGAGATGTATCAGACCACGCTTCATCTGTCTCCCTGCAGAGTGACCGACGAGGGCTTTAAGGATATTGTGGTTCTGCCGAGAGGAACGAACACTCCTCTTGAGGTGAAGCCGGAGCCAGTGGAGAATGAAGGCGTTCTGCTTCTCCAGAAGAACAAATGGGTAATTGCTCATCCGGATCGGGAACCGCTTATAAAGCAGGGTGCGCATCCGGGCTTTCTGGGCGAGAACAAGGAGCTGAAATACTGATCCTTACAGGAGGAAATGATGAAATTCGGTAAAAATGGGTCTGAGTGGTTTCTGAGCGCAGGCGGAGAGACAATCCTGTCTGGCCGTGACGACAAGCCGGTTATCTATGTGGGCTGCGGAAAAGAAACCGTGGATATGTACAGAGGAAACTTTAAAATTGAGGACTATGTGACGGAACGCCGTCCCCTGAAAGCCACAGGCATTACAGAAACCGCCGGCGGCGCTGTTCTGGATTTTGAGGGGCAGCTGGAGATGGAGATCCGTATAAAGGATGATCTGGCAGAATGTTATTTTACCTGCAAGAATCCGGATATCAACCGTTTCTGGTTCCGCGTGGACGCCAAAAAGGATGAGTCCTGCTACGGCTGCGGCGAACAGATGTCTTATTTCAACCTGAGAGGGCGTCATTTCCCGCTGTGGACCTCTGAGCCTGGCGTGGGACGTGACAAAACCACCTATGTGACCTGGCGTTCTGATGTGGAAAACGGCGGCGCAGGCGGCGATTATTACAACACCAATTATCCGGAGCCGACCTACGTATCTACGAAGCACTATTACCTGCATGTGGATTCTACGGCCTATGCGGATTTTGATTTCCGGAACGAGGAGTTCCATGAGCTGCAGATCTGGCAGGTTCCGTCCATGATCAGGATCGAGGCTGCGCCGGATTACCTGACGCTGCTGGAACGGCTGAGTGCATATTTCGGGCGGCAGCCGGAGCTTCCGGAGTGGGTATATAACGGACTGATTGTAGGCCTGCAGGGCGGCAATGAACGGTCCTTCGGGCTTCTTCAGAAAACGCTCGATCACGGGATTAAGGTGTCAGGTCTCTGGTGCCAGGACTGGTGTGGAAAGAGAGTGACGTCCTTTGGCAAGCGGCTTCAGTGGGACTGGCATTTCCATAAGGAGATGTATCCGGAGCTGCCGAAGCATATTGAGGAGCTGCACAAAAGGGGCATCCGGTTCCTCGGATACATCAATCCGTATCTGGTAAATGACGGAGAGCTGTATAAGGAAGGCAGGGAGAAGGGCGTGTTCGCCACAAAGGCGGACGGAAGCGACTATCTGGTGGATTTCGGCGAGTTTGACTGCGGCGTGGTTGACCTGACAAACCCGGAGGCCTTTGAGTGGTTCAAAAACAGAGTGATTAAGGAATGCAGCATTGATATCGGAATCGACGGATGGATGGCTGATTTCGGCGAATATCTGCCTACCGATGATATTGTGCTTCACAATGGGGTTTCTCCCATGATCGAGCACAACCGCTGGCCGGCCCGCTGGGCGCAGTGCAACTATGAGGCGGTGAAGGAAAGCGGCAGGCTGGGCGAGATTGTGTACTTTATGCGGGCAGGCGGAACCGGCAATCAGAGATACTGCACGCTGATGTGGGCCGGCGACCAGTCGGTGGACTTCTCCATCCATGACGGACTCGGCACGGTGATCTGCGCGGCCTTAAGCTCCGGTATGATCGGATGCGGGCTGTCTCACAGCGATATCGGCGGCTACACCTCTCTGTTTGGCAATACGAGAACGAAGGAGCTGTTCCTCCGCTGGGCGGAGATGGCGGCCTTCACCCCGGTGATGCGTACCCATGAGGGGAACAGGCCGGAGGAGAATTTCCAGTATTATGAGGATGAGGACTGCATGAAGCAGCTGGCAAGGCTGGTGGATGTTTACACCATGCTGGCTCCCTATATGAAGACCCTGGTGGCGGAAAATGCAAAAAAAGGCATTCCGGTGCAGCGGCCCATGTTCCTCCATTATGAGGATGACGCGGCCTGCTATGACCTTCAGTACCAGTACATGCTGGGAAGGGATATGATTGTGGCTCCGGTGTATCTGTCAGAGCAGACAGAGCGTGAGCTGTACCTGCCGGAGGGCGAGTGGATTCATCTGTGGACAGGAAAGCCTTACGGAAAAGGAACCGCAACCGTACCGGCTCCGCTGGGAGATACTCCGGTATTCTACCGCAGGGATTCAGAGTTTGCAGAGCTGTTTGCAGCCATCGGCGCAAAGCACGGGAAATAAGAGCGGAAGGCGAGTGGTAGCATGGAATATCTGTTGTTTTATCTGGTCATTCTGCTGGCGAATATTATGCACGGCATTACAGGCTTCGCGGGAACCGTTCTGGCTATGCCCTTCGGGCTGATGCTGGTAGGCTACCCGGTGGCCAAGCCGGTGCTCAACGTGCTTGCGATCATAGCCGGCCTTTATGTGTTTGCCGGATACCGGGCGTATGTGAACTGGAAGGAGCTGCGTAAAATCGTCATCGTCATGGCCGCGGGTATTGTGGGAGGAATCCTGATCCGCGGGTTCTTCGCCGACAAGGAGCAGGTGCTGTATCTGCTTCTGGGCATTTTCGTAATCCTGCTGTCGCTGCAGGGACTGTGGAAGCAGCTGCGGACAGGAAAAGAGAATCCGGAAACAGAGGAAGACGGGCGAGAGGAAAGCGGCAGCCCGGGATTATATCTCCTTCTGGGAGCCGCAGGCATTATACATGGCATTTTCGTGTCGGGCGGACCGCTTCTGATCGGCTATCTGGCTAAGCGGATCAGGGATAAGGTAAGCTTCCGGGCAACGATTTCCACCATATGGATTTTTTTAAACAGCATCATCCTGATCGATGATATCCGCGCAGGCCTGTGGAACGTGCAGCTTTTAAAGGTTCAGCTGGTTTCCATACCGTTTTTGTTCGCGGGAATGTTCATCGGCAGCAGGCTGTATGCGGTGATGAGCCAGAAGGTGTTTATGATTCTTACTTATATTTTGCTGTTTGTATCGGGCGTTTCCCTGCTGCTGAAATAATCGTGGGCCGAGAGACAGAGCGGGGTAAAGAGTAAATAAAGAAAATATTTTTATATGTTCAAGGAGGGTTTTATTTATGAGAAAGAGATTATCAGCATTGGCGCTTGCGGTTGTTACCGCCTTATCCCTGGCGGCGTGCGGCGGACAGACCGGCGGCACATCGACTTCCGGAAGCTCTGATACCCAGGCTGCGGCCAGCTCCGGCCAGACAATCAAGATCGTATGTCCTTACGGCGTGGGCGGTACGGCGGATGCTATCGCAAGAAAATATGCGGTGGTTGCCAACAAGCATTCTGATTACAACTTTATCGTGGAGAACATGACAGGCGGCGATGGCTTCCAGGCTGCAAACTGGTACACCGACCAGGATCCGTCCACTACAGATCTTCTTGTTTACGGCTTCGGCGTTGCCTACCGTCATGACCTGGGCAAGACCTATCAGACTGAGGTGGTTGATTTTGACAGAAACGACATTTACCCGGTAGCGGATATCGATGACAGAACCTGGATGGTATACGCAAAGGCAGGAACCACTCTGGCAGATGTTCTGGAGAAGGCGAAAAACGGCGGCATCAAGATGTCCGGCGGAAATCCCTTGTCTGACCCGCACCTGGCGCTTGGCTCCCTGCTGGCCTTAGAGGGCGGCACGGTAATGACCGTTCCCTATGACGGCGGCGCTGCGCAGAAGAAGGGTCTGACTGACGGAGAGGTTGACGTGTTCGTTGGAACCACCCAGGCGGCTATTGAGGACGTAGAGGCAGGAACCATCGTTCCGATCCTTGCGTTTGCAGAGAATACCATGACCTTTAAAGGACCGGACGGCGATATCGTGGCTCCTGGCGTAGGCGGAGAGGGCATGGCTCCTGAACTGGATCCCTCCAAGGACTATAGCGGCTCCATCCTTCCGGGCGGCGGCTTCATCGCGGTGCGCACCGGCGCTGACCAGGCGTGGATCGATGAGATTATTGAGATTTCCAAGGCTGTATGGGCTGATCCGGAGTACTCTGACTGGATTTCCGAGATCATGCTGAACAGAAACGAGCTGTACGGAGAGGATGCAAAGGCATTCGAGGAAGAGGGCTGCGCAAAGGCTCTGGCGGCATTTAAGCTGTTAAGCGGACAGCAGTAAAAGGAGAAAACTTTTATGAAAATAAAGATTAAAACCTACCTCTGGTCTGGAATTATTATGGGACTGTTCAGCCTCTTTATGCTGGTGATGATGCCGAGCCAGGTGCGTCTGCCCATGTTCGACTCCGGCGCTCCCAGCCCCCGTATTATCCCGGGCGTCTGCCTGGTCGGCATGCTGATCTGTTCCGTGATTTTAATCATTGAGAGCCTGATCTTTAAGAAAGAAAAAGTGATGGAATTCGACTGGGCGAAGGAGAAGCCGTGCATCATCCTGATCCTGATGCTCTGCGTGTTTGTGGCTTTGACAATTTACATCGGATTTATTCCGGCGGTGTGTATCGTATTTCCGGTTATGCTGTTTTACTGCGGAGAGAGAAAGCCATTTATCTACATTTTTACCGTGGCGGCGGGAATTGGGATTTTCTTCCTGTTCAAATATGTGTTCCATATTTCCCTGCCGGGAATTCCGGGATTAGGAGGTTGATGGTATGAGTGATTTACAGTTTATTGTTCCGGCTATAGCCCAGGTGTTTTCCCTTACGAACCTGACGCTTATTTTCGGAGGGCTGGTTCTTGGCATGATCGTAGGATGTATCCCCGGACTTTCCGTTACCCTGGGTATTATTCTTCTGCTGCCCCTGACCTACTCCTTTTCCTCACCGGATTCCGCGATTATCGCGCTTCTGGCGGTTTATGTAGGCGGCATGTACGGCGGCTCCATCAGCGCCATTACCCTGAATACGCCGGGAACCAACTCGGCCATCGCCACAACCTTTGACGGTTATCCGCTGGCGAAGCAGGGCAAGGTTAAGAAGGCTCTGGACACCTCTTTATTCGCGTCCGTATTTGGAGGCCTGTTTTCCGCGATCCTTCTGCTGGTCTGCGCCTCCTTTATCACCAAGCTGGTGTCCCGCTTCGCTTCTGTAGAGTACTTCTCCATGGCGATTCTGGGTATTTCCCTGATTGCCGGCGTGAGCGGCGACAGCCTTGCAAAGGGAATTCTGTCCGGTCTTCTCGGCATCCTGATGGCAGCCATCGGCACGGATGCGGTTACCGGCGTATGGCGTTATACCTTTGGTATTGATTCCCTGCGATACGGCATCGATATGCTTCCCGCCATGATCGCTCTGATCGCTCTGACCCAGGTGGTGCAGAAGCTGCGGGACTTTATTCTGGCGGAGGGCAAGCTGGATGACGCCAACAAGATTGACAATGAAGGCCTGACGGGTAAGGAGATGAAGTCCATTCTCCCGGCGTGCACCCGTTCCTCAGTTATCGCCTCCATCCTGGGTGCAATGCCCGGCGTAGGCGGCGGTGTTGCCCAGTTCATGTGTTACAATGAGTGCCGCCGTGCCTCCAAACATCCGGAGCAGTTCGGTAAGGGATCCCTGGAAGGAATCGCGGCAGCTGAGTCCAGCAACAACGCGGTGGTTGGTTCTGCCATGATCCCGCTGCTGACCTTAGGTATCCCCGGAGACGGCGTAACGGCCCTTTTGCTGGGAGCCTTCATCCTGCACGGCATCCAGCCAGGCCCGAACATGTTCAGCAAGCAGGGCGTCATTGCCTACTCCATCATCATCGGATGTCTGGTGGCAAACATCTTCCTGTATCCGATCGGACTGGCGCTGACGAGAGCGGTTGCGAAGATCGTACAGGTAAGATACACCTACCTGGCACCTGTCATCATCATTTTCTGCTTCGCGGGCGCCTTCGCGGCAACGGGAAACACAAAGGAGCTGGTTCTGACTGCGGCCATTCTGATTTTCAGCTATTTCCTGGTGGTGCTTGACATCTCGTCCACACCGCTGATGCTCGGCATGATTCTGGCTGATATCATGGAGATGAACTTTGTAACCAGTATGATGAGCTATGACAAGGATTACCTGATTTTCTTCAAGCGTCCGATTTCCTGCGTGATCCTGATTCTTACGGTGGTGCTGGTTGTATCCATGCTCCGCATTAACAAGAGAATCGAGGCCCTGAACCAGGAGCAGATGGAGGAAATGCAGAAGGAGCACGAGGCTTAGGAGCAAGACAAAAAAGGAGAGAGTAGATATGGGTTTTCAGGTTGCATATGTTCCGATTGGCGTAGGTACGTTCCATCTTGAGAGCGCACAGATCCAGTTTGAACACTCAATTAAGATGATTTCCTCCCTGACAGACGAGGGAGTGTATCCGGATAAAATGCTGCTTACCATGCAGGATCTTGGCGCTTTTCTTGACAGGATCAATCCGGATCTGATTATTCTGCAGAATATTACCTTTGCGAACGCTGCGTATGCCAGCGAGGTGCTGAAGCGCTTCCAGTGTCCGATTCTTCTCTGGACTCTGCGTGAGCCGGTGATCGACGGAGGAAGACTGCGGCTGAACTCCCTGACCGGCGCATATTCTGCGGCAAATGCCATCAAGGCCTTCCGTGACGGCGAATTCGAGTATGTGTTCGGCGCTCCGGAGGAGGCTGAGGTTATCGCAGAGGTGGGAGCGGCTGTCCGCGCCGCCAGAATCAAATATCAGCTGAAGAGCCTGAAGATGTCGGCGATCGGCCATACCCCGCAGGGCTTCGGCTTTGGACGGGCACTGGATTCCGAGATCATGCGCACCTTCGGCGTGACGCTGGAGGCCATTGAGGCGAGAGAGCTGATCAACCGTGCAAAGGCTTATTCTGATGAGGAGTGCGAGGCTTACATCGAGAAGGCAAAGGGCTGCATGGTGGGGCTTGAAAATACCCCGGAGAAGAATGTAAAGGATTTTGCAAGACTTTACAAGGCGTACTCTGATTATGTGACGGAGAATGGCATCGGCGCCATTTCATCCCGCTGCTGGCCGGATTTCTTCACGGATTTCGGCACCCCGGTATGCTCTGTGCTTTCCATCCTGAATATGCTGGGAGTCGCTTCCAGCTGCGAAGCAGACGTATACGGCGCACTGTCCATGTACATCGGCAAGGAATTGTCCGGCGGCTCCACCTTCTTCGGAGATCCGGTATCCATGGATGAGAAGGAGAATACCATCACCTTCTGGCACTGCGGCATGGCGGCCTGCGACCGGGCGAGAAAGGATACCGGCGCACAGGTGGGCGTTCATCCGAACCGGAAGATCGGACCGGCCATGGACTTTGGCTGCGAGGCCAGCGATCAGGTAACCGTGTTCCGCGTGGGACGGAAGCCGGACGGGACGTTCCGTTTCTTTATCGCGGACGGAAAGGCCCTGGACAAGCCGAAGCAGTTCATCGGCACATCCATTGTGGTTCAGACGAAGCATTCTGCAAAGGATGTGGTGTACGGAAGCGTCAAGGACGGCTGGGAGCCGCATTTCGTGGTGATCTACGGTGATGTGAAGGCAGAGCTTGAAAAGCTTGCTCATATGTACGGCCTGGAGATCTGCAGCTATTAAGGCAGAGCGAAAGCTGCGCCGTCCGGAACCGTTGTGAAAAAGGGAATAAACAAAAACATGAAAGTGCGCCGGCCAGTCAGCAGCCGGCGCACTTTCGCGTTTGGAAGGCCCGGGGGGAGCGCTTTGCGCGGAGAAATCCGGTATTACAGGTGTTAAAAGACTTTTTTATGTGAAATATACTTGCGAAAATAAAAAATAGAAAATATACTTGGACATATAAGGTTGTACGATGATATAAGTCGGAAAACGGAAAATGAGGACAAATCAGTGGGCTATACAGGAATTAACCTGGAAAACGTAAAATTAAGCAACCGGAGCGCGATCCTGAAGCTTTTAAACGATCAGGGAGCCATGCCAAGAAAGGACATTGCCGTTCATCTTGGCCTGACGCCCGCTACAGTGACCATGATCTGTACGGAGCTTTTGTCGGCGGGAATTCTGTGCGAGAAGGGCGAGGTGGAGGAAGAAAAGCGCGCCGGAAGGAGAAAGGTTCTGGTCGATATCAACTACCGTTACCGCTATGTGCTGTCCATCAGCATAGAGGGGAACGGAACCTGCGTCAGCATCTGCGACCTGAAGGGAAACCATCTCGGCATAAAGACGCTGCATACGGACGTGACCCTGGCGCCGGGAGAGTTTTTAAAAAAGGTGTCGGACGAGAGCAAGGCGCTGATGTGGGAAAGCGGGATTGGAAAGGATATGGTGCTGGGGGCAGGAGTGTCCATACCGGGACCGGTGAGCAGGAGGGAGGGCATCAGCCGGCATGCGTACCGGATCTGGAACGAGCCGGTGCCGGTTGGGGAAATCCTGAGAAAGCTTCTGGATGTTCCCGTCATTGTGGAGAATAACGTAAAGGCATTTGCAGAGGGCGAGCTGATCTACGGGGAGGGAAAGCTGGTAAAAAATATGCTTCTGGTCAAGTGGGGGCCGGGCGTAGGCTCTGCGATAATCATACAGAACCGGATTTACGACAGTCAGAGCTCCAAGACGGCTGAGATCGGCCACTGCCTGGTAGAAAAAAACGGAAAGCTCTGCAGCTGCGGACGAAGAGGCTGCCTGGAGACTATGGTTTCCTCCCACGCCATTGCGGAGCAGGTGCGGGAAGCCTGCACGAAGGAGCGGATGCCGCTGCTTTATGATTCAATCGGTGGGGATTTATCCAGGATTCAGGTGCGCAATATCGGCAGCTGGATGTCCTTTGATGATCCGGGACTGGAGCGTCTGATCGGTGAAATCATGGAATATCTGCTTCGGATTGTGGTAAATTCCATCACCCTCCTGGCGCCGGAACGGGTTGTGCTTTACGGATATCTGTTTGAGCTGCCAGGGATCAGGGAACGCTTTGTCCGGTCCTGCGCTGCATATGATCCGGCCTATGACGGCAGGCTGATCATCGGCTCGAAGCTGAGCGGCCGGCAGGAGTACATCGGCGGACTGGCAGTGGTCATGAACGAGCTGTTTCTGATGTCAGGATATGCGGAAAACACCCAGTAAGGAAAAGGAGAGACGAGATATGCATGATGACGTATACCAGATGTATCTGGAGGAAATAAAGGCAATTAAGCCCTGTACAGCGGGGGAGGAGAAGGAGCTTCTGGAACGGCTGCGCCAGGGCGATGAGAGCGCCAGGACACGGCTTCTGGAGGGAACGCTGCAGTATATTACAGAGCTTGCCAGAGACTATGGCGGCAGGGGGCTGCCTCTGGGCGATCTGGTGCAGGAGGCCAACATGGCGCTGATGACCGCAGTGGCCCAGGCCGCCGCGGAGGATTCTTCAGAGCCCCGGTCCGGGGATGCAGGGGACGGCCTGACAGTCTTCCGCGCCCTTGTAAGAGCCAGGGTTGAAGAGGCTCTGGAGGCAGCCCTGGAGGGGCAGAAGCTGTCAGAGCAGGTCAGCGGCGAGCTCCTGGCCCGGGTAAACGTGCTTCAGGAGGTGTCCCGGCGGATGGCCGAAGAGCTTGGCCGGGAAGCGACTGTAGAAGAGCTGGCCCGGAAGATGAAGATGACGGAGGATGAAATCCGCGATATCATGAAGCTGACCCTTGACGCCATGAGCGTAAGCCCTGACGCGGAAGTATAAATACAATACATTAGACTGACTAATAAATGCCATAAGATATATTAATTTTATTTATAATATATCTTATGGTAATATTTATTTATAACAGCGTTGTCAAACGGATAGGATGCAGGAGGAATTACATGAGCGTAAAGAGAGTGTATGTGGAGAAGAAGCCGGAGTTTGCCGTAAAGGCAGGAGAGCTGAGGGAGGAAATCAGCAGCTACTTAAACATCGGCGCAGTGACCAATGTGCGTGTGCTGATCCGCTATGATATTGAGAATCTGTCTCAGGAGACCTACAGCCAGGCGCTGGTGACGATTTTCTCTGAGCCGCCGGTGGATCTGGTGTATGAGGAGACCTTCCCGAAGGAGGAGGGCGACACAGTATTTTCCGTGGAGTACCTGCCCGGACAGTTTGATCAGCGGGCGGATTCTGCGGAGCAGTGCGTGAAGCTGCTTAACGAGACGGAGGAGCCGGTGATCCGCACCGCCACCACCTATGTGCTCTCCGGCAGTCTGACACAGGAGCAGAAGGCGGCGATTAAGGGCTTCTGCATCAACCCGGTGGATTCCAGGGAGGCGGCTGACAAGAAGCCGGAGACTCTGGTGACTGTATTTGACACGCCGGCGGACGTTGCCTCCTTTGACGGATTTACCGGCTTTGGCGGGACAGAGCTGAAGGAGCTTTACGATTCCCTGAATCTGGCTATGACATTTAAGGATTTTCAGCATATTCAGAACTATTATGCAGGAGAGGAACACCGGGATCCTACCGTGACGGAGATCCGTGTCCTGGACACCTATTGGTCCGACCACTGCCGCCACACCACGTTCTCTACGGAGCTGAAGGATGTGACCATCACAGAGGGAGCCTACAAGGCCCCCATCGAGGCGGCCTACCAACAGTACCTGGACGACCGCAAGGTGATTTACAAGGACCGGGACGACAAGTTTGTCTGCCTGATGGATCTGGCCCTGATGGCCATGAAGAAGCTTCGGGCAGAGGGAAAGCTTCAGGATCTGGAGGTTTCTGATGAGATCAACGCCTGCAGCATTGTGGTGCCGGTTGAGATTGACGGAGTGACCGAGGAGTGGCTGGTGAACTTTAAAAATGAGACCCACAACCATCCTACGGAGATCGAGCCCTTCGGCGGCGCCGCCACCTGTCTTGGCGGAGCTATCCGGGATCCGCTGTCCGGCCGTACCTATGTGTACCAGGCCATGCGGGTGACGGGAGCGGCAGATCCCACAAGACCTCTCTCCGAGACCTTAAAGGGCAAGCTGCCCCAGAGAAAGCTGGTAAACGGAGCAGCCAGCGGCTACAGCTCCTACGGCAACCAGATCGGCCTTGCCACCGGTTATGTAAAAGAGATTTATCATCCGGATTATGTGGCGAAGCGCATGGAGATCGGCGCCGTGATGGGCGCTGCTCCGAGAAAATATGTAAAGCGGCTGAATTCCGATCCCGGCGATATCATTGTTCTGCTGGGCGGACGGACAGGCCGCGACGGCATCGGCGGCGCCACCGGCTCCTCCAAGGTGCACACGGAGGCTTCCATTGAGGTCTGCGGCGCCGAGGTGCAGAAGGGAAATCCGCCCACCGAGCGGAAGATCCAGAGACTGTTCCGCCGTCCTGAGGTATCCAGCATCATCAAAAAGTGCAACGATTTCGGCGCCGGCGGCGTGTCCGTAGCCATCGGCGAGCTGGCGGCAGGCCTTGAGATTGACCTGGATAAGGTTCCGAAGAAGTACGCGGGACTGGACGGCACGGAGATCGCTATTTCCGAGTCTCAGGAGCGTATGGCGGTTGTTCTTGATCCGGCTGACGTGGATAAGTTCTTAGGCTACGCCGCGGAGGAAAATCTGGAGGCTGTCCGGGTGGCTGTGGTGACGGAAAAGCCGCGTCTGGTGATGCACTGGAGAGGGAAGACCATTGTTGACATAAGCCGCGCCTTCCTTGACACTAATGGCGCTCATCAGGAGGCAAAGGTGGTGCTTGAGACGCCGGATAAGGCGGGCACGCTCTTTGAACGGAAGGATGTTGCAGATGTGCGGGCAGAGTGGCTGAAGGTTCTGGGCGATCTGAACGTCTGCTCCCAGAAGGGACTGGTGGAGATGTTCGACGGCTCCATCGGCGCCGGCTCTGTGTTTATGCCCTACGGCGGCAGATATCAGCTGACGGAGACTCAGTCCATGGTGGCGAAGCTGCCGGTTCTGGAGGGAAAGACCGATACGGTGACCATGATGAGCTATGGCTTTGATCCCTATCTGTCCAGCTGGAGCCCCTACCACGGAGCTGTTTACGCGGTGATTTCCTCTGTGGCGAAGATTGTGGCTGCCGGCGGCGAATATGAGAAGATACGCTTTACCTTCCAGGAGTATTTTAAGCGGATGACGGAGGACGCAGCCCGGTGGGGAGCTCCCTTCGCGGCTCTCCTTGGCGCCTATAACGCGCAGCTTGGCTTCGGCCTGCCGTCTATCGGAGGCAAGGACAGTATGTCCGGAACCTTCAACGATGAGCAGCACGGGGAGATCAATGTTCCGCCGACGCTCGTTTCCTTCGCGGTGGATGTGGCTTCTCAGAAGGATATTATTACGCCGGAGCTTAAGAAGGCCGGAAGTAAGCTGGTGGTATTCCGGATTGAGAGGGATTCTTACGATCTGCCGGTTTACAGCCAGATTCTGGACGGATATAAGAAGCTTCATGAGGACATCCGGGCCGGACGGATCATTTCCGCCTATGCGGTGGAGCGTCACGGTCTGGCGGAGGCGGTCAGCAAGATGGCCTTCGGAAATAAGCTGGGCCTTAAGATCGAGCACAATCTGGATCCGAGAGATTTCTTCGCGCCCGGCTGGGGCGATATTGTATGTGAGGTGCCGGACGGCAGAGTGGGCGAGCTTTCCATCAGCTATACGGTGATCGGCGAGGTGACGGAGGACGGCATGTTCCGCTATGGCGACGCGGCTGTTTCCGTGGACGAGGCTCTGGGCAGCTGGACGGCGACTCTGGAGGACGTATTCCCCACAGAGTCCGGCGTGAAGCAGACTCCGGTTACGGACAGAATTTACAGGGCGGACAGCGTTCACGTATGCACCCACAAGCTGGGACAGCCCACGGTATTTATCCCGGTATTCCCGGGAACAAACTGTGAGTACGACAGCGCAAAGGCCTTTGAGCGGGCCGGCGCCAGGGTTGTGACCAGAGTATTTAAGAATATGACGGCCTCCGATATCCGGGAGTCTGTGGACGCATATAAGAAGGAGCTGGCAAAGGCGCAGATTGTCATGTTCCCCGGCGGATTCTCCGCAGGCGATGAGCCGGAGGGCAGCGCCAAGTTCTTCGCTACGGTATTCCGCAACGCGGTGATGAAGGAGGAGATCGAGAAGCTGCTGAACGAGCGCGACGGACTGATGCTGGGCATCTGCAACGGATTCCAGGCGCTGATCAAGCTTGGACTTGTGCCGGAGGGACGGATCACGGAGCAAAAGGCGGATTCGCCGACTCTGGCCATGAACACCATCGGACGGCACATTTCCAAGATGGTTTATACAAAGGTGGTTTCCAACAAGTCTCCGTGGCTGGCTCAGGCGGAGCCTGGCGGCGTGTACTGCAATCCTGCTTCCCACGGGGAGGGACGGTTTGTGGCGGATGAGGCGTGGCTGAAGCGGCTGTTTGAGAACGGCCAGGTGGCTACGCAGTATGTGGATGATCAGGGAATTCCGACTATGAATGAATTCTGGAATCCCAACGGCTCCTACATGGCGATTGAGGGTATCACGAGCCCTGACGGAAGAATTCTGGGCAAGATGGCTCACTCGGAGCGCCGCGGTGAGTCGGTTGCCGTGAATATTTACGGCGAGCAGGATTTGAAAATTTTTGAGAGCGGAGTGAAGTATTTCGCGTAGGAGAATATGGAAGAGGGACGGCGGTTTTTAAGAAGCTTCCGGGGCTTCGCCTGGTGCCTGGCTGCGGCCGTGGCCGCAGTTTACGGGCTCAGGGTATTTCATGACAACATTTTTCTGGACAGCGAGATTATGATTCTCCGACCGGAGTATATGCAGCAGGTCTGGCTGGGAAGCAACCGGTTTGGTATGGTGCTTACCAACCGCCTGTTTGGGCTGGGGAGGCTTGTGCCTTATCTGTCCGGAATCCTGATGATGGGAACCATGTGGTGCTGCGGCATGGCTCTGGCCTTCTGCAGCAGGGAGTGGAGCGGACGAAGCGCCAGATATGACGCTTTCAGCCGCCTGTTTCCGGTCTTGTTTGTGACCATGCCGGTATTTGCAGAGCAGTATTTGTTTCTCCTGCAGGAATTTGAGATTGCGTTTGGAATTCTGCTGACCATAGCTGCCTCGTACTGTGCGGGCCAGGCGGTCTGCGCCGGCAATGGGCAAAGCAGGGGACGAACGCTGGGCTTCGGTCTGTCCGGGCTTTTGTGTATGGTCTGGGCTTTTGGCACCTACCAGATTTTTATGCCGCTTTATATCTGTCTGGTACTGATTTCCTTTTTGCTGATGTACATGAACGGAAGAGCGGATCAGGCGTTTTCCATGGGCATCCGGCATGTGCTGTATTTCGTTCTGGGATGCGCGCTCTACGGTGCGGCGGTTGTGCTGGTCCGAAGGGCGGTTCATGCCGATTCCACCTATATTTCGGATATGGTCAGATGGAAGGCGGATGGTGTTCATGTCTGCCTGCATGCCATTGCGGCTCAGATCCGCAGGGTTCTGACGGCAGGATCGCTGTTTCACCAAAAATATTATTTCCCGGCCATGTGCCTGTTTACGGTACAGTGCATGTACTATGGATGGAAGGAAAAGAAAAATCCGGGCAATTATGTATGCTTCCTGTTCGGCGGCGGACTGCTCCTGTTATCTCCGTTTTTTCTGAGCTTCGTAACGGGAGGGGCGCAGCCGGTCCGCGCAGAGCTGGTGTATCCGGCGGCGGCAGCTGTATTTTTAGCCCATCTGACTGTTCCGGCCAAGGAGTATAAGAAAAAAACGGTCTGCTTTCCCGGACGGCGGACCGTGAGGCTGATGTGCCTGATCTGCGTGCTTGCAGCCATGCGTCAGGGGGTGATGACCGTACAGCTGTTCCAGTCCTCCTGGGAGGCATACCGGAACGATGTCATCGCGGCGGTGCAGATGTATCCTGAGATCTGTGAAACGGCGGATACAGAGGATATGTCCCGGTGTATGGTGATCTTTACCGGAGGCCGTGACGCGAAGGTTCAGGGGCCTGCCGTCAGGGGAGAGCTGGCGGGGCTGTCTCTGTTTGAGGCGGAGGCTCATACGGCGGTGGGCGTTACGGGGCGCGTCGGCACGTTATTCCGGATTCTTGGAATGGAGATGCAGGTTCTGCAGGGAGACCAGAAGGAGCTTTACTGGCAGGCGGATGCCTTTATGGCAGACAGTCCCGGCTGGCCCGCCAAAGGCAGCATCCGGAAGATGGGAGACATCGTGGTGGTGAAGCTTTCAGAATCAAGGCTTCCGCCGGGGACTGTGCCGGCCGGATGAGCCGCAAAAGGACAGGAAAATACTTGACAGAAAATCGGAATTCAAGTATGATTTTCCGTAAATGACTTTCATGTATCGCGGCGGTCCGCCGAAGGCGGGACTGTCCGTTTGAAGTGGAGTACAGTTTGGTACAAGGAGAAAAAGCAGCGATGAAAAAGGTAGTGAAGTTTGGCGGAAGTTCCTTAGCCAGTGCCCGCCAGTTTAAAAAGGTAGGAGATATTATCCGTGCGGACAAGGCCAGACGGTATGTGATTCCGTCGGCGCCGGGAAAGCGCAGCAGCAAGGATGAGAAGGTGACGGACCTGCTCTATGCCTGCTACGACGCTGCGTCTTCCGGAGAAAGCTATAAAAAAATTCTGAACAAGATAAAGGAACGGTACAGCGAGATCATCAACGGCCTGGATCTGAATGTGAATCTGGACCACGAGTTTGAGCGGATCGAGGATAACTTTAAAAAGGGCGTCGGCCGCGACTACGCAGCCTCCCGCGGCGAGTACTTAAACGGTATTTTGATGGCGGCTTATCTTGGTTATGAGTTTATCGATGCGGCGGAGGTGATCTTCTTTGACGACAACGGAGCCTTTGAGGCAGAGCTGACCAACAGGGAGCTGTCCGAGCGCCTGGAGCATGTGGAGCGGGCCGTGATCCCGGGCTTTTACGGATCAAAGCATGACGGCACCATCAAGACCTTTTCCAGAGGCGGCTCTGACGTGACCGGCTCCATCGTGGCGCGGGCCATCCACGCAGACCTGTATGAGAACTGGACGGACGTTTCCGGATTCCTGGTGACGGATCCGCGGATCGTAGAGAATCCGGAGGTCATTGAGACGATCACCTATAAAGAGCTGCGCGAGCTGGCCTACATGGGCGCAAGCGTACTCCACGAGGACGCCATTTTCCCGGTGCGCCGGGAGGGAATTCCGATCAATATCCGGAATACCAACCGTCCGGAGGATAAGGGAACTCTGATCGTGGAAAGCACCTGCAGAAAGCCGCGGTATACCATTACGGGTATTGCGGGAAAGAAGGGCTTCTGCTCTATCAACATTGAAAAAGCCATGATGAATGCGGAAGTAGGGTTTGGGAGGAAGGTTCTCGGCGTATTTGAAAAATACGGCATTTCCTTCGAGCATATGCCCTCCGGCATCGATACCATGACCATTCTGGTGCATCAGGATGAGTTTGTGGAGTATGAGCAGTCCGTGATTGCGGGAATCCACAGGGCGGTGGAGCCGGACCGGGTGGATCTTGAGTCTGATCTTGCGCTGATCGCCGTGGTTGGACGGGGAATGAAGGCGACCCGTGGAACGGCGGGACGGATTTTCTCCGCTCTGGCTCATGCGCGGATCAACGTAAAGATGATCGATCAGGGCTCCAGTGAGCTGAATATTATCATCGGCGTGAGAAATGCTGATTTTGAAGCTGCTGTCAGGGCGATTTACGATATTTTTATTGAAACAGAGATCTGACGCTGCCTGAGAGGACAGAGTGAAAACAGGACAGCCTGCGGAAAAGAAAAGTTCCTTTCCGCAGGTTGTCTCTTTCTTATTATCGGTAAATGTGTTATACTGGCCAATAATAATGTCTGTTGTAACTGTTCGGAAAAGGAGAAGGTATGAAAGGCTCTCACAGATTCAGGCTGGCGGCGGTTCTTGCAGGAGGCCTGCTGCTTTTTGGCTGCGCCGGCCCGTCCACAAGGGTGCTGCCGGGCAATGAACGGGAACCGGTGCAGGAGATGCCGGGCGAACTGCCGGTGCTGGAGGAGGTTAATCCCTATTATCTCCAGGAAACGCTGGGGATTCTGGCCGGTTCGCCCAGAATCTCGGGAAGCAGCGGGGAGGCGCAGGCGGCCCGTTATATCAGCGGCCTTTTTGAAAGCTACGGCTATGATACAGTCCGTCAGCAGTTTTTATACAATACGGAAGAGAAGACGGTAACAGGGACCAATGTGGAGGCTGTCAGAACGGCTGCCATGGCGGATTCAGACATTCTGGTGGTCTGCGCGAATCATGATACGGCGCCTGGAAGCCCCGGCGCGGGAAGCAATGCCTCCGGCACGGCGGTGCTTCTGGAAATTGCCCGCCTTCTGTCCAGGATGCCGTCGGATACGGAGCTGCGGTTTGTCAGCTTTTCTGGCGCAAATCAGGAGTATGCCGGAGCCCGCTATTATGTCCAGAGCCTGACGAAGCGGGAGAAGGAGCGGATCATCGGCGTGGTGTATCTGGACAGTCCGGGCTCCATCGGCGGTGACGGTGTGGTTCTTGGTACGGCGGACGGAAAGCCGGGGCTGGCGGAATCTATGCTGTCAGAGTCCTCCTGGCGGATTCTTTCTGAGATATGGACAAGAAAGCAGCGGACAGAGGGGAATTTAAGCCCCTTTGTCTGCGAGGAAATACCGGCTGTTTCCATAAGCGGCCGGTGGCGCAGCTTTGAGGAGGGAACGCCTCTCGATACTGCGGCTGCTGTGGATATGGAGCGTATGTGCCAGGTGGTGGACGTGGTGAGCAGCATGGCCTCAGAGATCATCAGCACGGATACTCCGTCCATGATGGCCAAGGCCCATTCCTACAACGACCGGGATTATGCGTTTGTCCAGAAAAAGAATACGGAAGGGTGGTTTGGCAGATCCCTCTCCTACATAGAAGAAGAGACAGGCAGATACGGTGTTCAGGCATCGGAGAATACGGACAGCGCAGGACGGAGACTTGAGAACTATCAGTTCCGGATGAAGTGGTTTCAGGTGGATCAGCTGATTCTGACCAACTGCTATTTTACGGATGGAAGGCTGACCTCCATGTCTCTGGAGGCGGCGGAGGCCGGCATCGGATTTGAAGATATGAAGGAGCGGATTTCAGCCGTTTACGGAGAACCGACAGGGACTGACAGCAGTCCCTTCGGCACGGAATACGACTGGACGGATCCGGTTTACCACAAGTTCTTTGCGCTGATACCGGACAATCACGGTTACGATCTGGAAATCAGGGAATACTCTGTGGAGAAGCTTTTGTACGAGCAGAGAGATTCCGGCGGAAACCAGATAATGGCGGAGAAACCGGACAGCCGCTGTGATGAGCTGATGAAGCTGGTCCGCCAGATCTGGCCCGCTGAGGGACTGGAACGGATCCGCGCCATTACATTTTATACAGACGGCGCTGGCGGAGGGAAGGGATACCTGACGCCGATGGACGGAGAGGATCCTGAGGAGACCGGCTGGGAGCTGGGAATCGATGTGGAGGACGCTCTTTATGGCGACGGCGGCTGGAAAGACAGGACGGAGACGGTTCTTTTGCTGACGGGGCTTTATGGAGAGCTCCTGAAGGAGGATAACCCGGAGCTTTATTTTGTGCCGTTCCAGGCGCTGTCAGAGCAGCAGGCGGCGGACGGGGAGCAGCAGACGGAGCCCCGGATCAATGTGGCTCCGGGCAGTGATGAGGAGCAGGCGGAGCCGCCGGATTTTGTAACCGCGTTCCGGCTGTTTGCGCTGGCGGCGGCGCCGGAGGAGAGCCGGGGAGCCTGGGGGCTGCGGATGCAGTTTTTTGCGGAGCAGGAGGAGCTGGGCGCATACAGGACATGGCTGCAGGAAAATCTGCACAGGGAGGTGGAAGGCCAGTGAGGAAAGCGGCGGTAATCGGAGGCGGGGCGGCCGGTATGATGGCGGCTCTGGCAGCCGCAGAAAACGGAAGCCAGGTTCATATTTATGAGAAGAATGAAAAGCTTGGCAAAAAGATTTTTATTACAGGAAAGGGACGCTGCAATCTGACGAATGCCTGCGACACGGAGGAGCTGTTTTCCGCGGTGGTGCGCAACCGGAAGTTTCTCTACAGCAGCTTTTACGGATTTACCAATTTTGATATGATGGGGTGGATGGAGGAGCACGGCTGTCCGGTGAAGGTGGAGCGGGGAAACCGGGTGTTTCCCGTGTCGGATAAGTCCTCTGACGTAATCCGGGCGCTTGGCACAGCGCTGGATCAGGCCGGTGTGAAGGTTCATCTCCATGAGGAGGCGGATGCGGTTCTGGAGCAGGACGGCCAGGTATCCGGCATCCGGCTGAAAAAGGGAGGGCGGATCATCCCGGCGGATGCGGTGATTGTGGCTACAGGCGGCTTGTCCTATCCTTCTACCGGATCCACGGGAGACGGCTATCGTTTTGCCAGAGCCATGGGCCATGATGTGACGGAGCTGTCCCCGGCGCTGGTGCCCTTTGAGGTGAAGGAGACGGCCGTGGCAGGACAGCTGCAGGGCCTCTCCCTGAGAAATATTCAGGTCCGCATCATGAAGGGCAGCAAGACGCTTTACGAGGAATTCGGAGAGATGCTGTTTACCCATTTCGGAGTCAGCGGCCCGGTGCTTTTATCAGCCAGCAGCTTTGTGGCAGGCCAGATGAAAAAGGAGCCGCTGACGCTGGCTGTCGATTTGAAGCCGGCTCTTTCGGAGGAACAGCTGGACGCCAGGATTTTAAGAGATTTTGACGAGCTGAAAAACAAGCAGTACAAAAACGCGCTTGTCCGCCTGCTTCCGGGAAAGCTGATGCCGGTGATCGTGGAGCGCAGCGGCATTTCTCCGGACAAGCGGGTCAATGAAATCACAAAAGAGGAGCGGCGCCGGATTGTCAGGCAGATCAAGGAATTCTGCCTGACCCTTACCGGTCTTCGCGGCTACAGGGAAGCGATTATCACCCAGGGCGGCGTGGCCTTAAATCAGATCAATCCCTCCACCATGGAATCCAGGCTGGTGAAGGGTCTGTATTTTGCGGGAGAGGTGCTTGATCTGGACGCGGTGACCGGCGGATACAATCTTCAGATCGCCTGGTCTACCGGCCGGCTGGCGGGAGAGGCGGCGGCCGGAGCCTGACAGGCAGGCATGGTCTGGCGGGCGTCAGCCGTAATCGGACAGGCGGCGGAAGGGAAAAACATAATAAGGAGCAGTCAGGACATATGAAGCATAAGACATTTAATATTGCCATAGACGGTCCCGCCGGAGCGGGAAAAAGCACCATAGCGAAGCTGGCGGCTGCGAAGCTGAGCTTTGTCTATGTGGACACAGGAGCGATGTACAGGGCTATAGCCCTTTATTTCCTGAGAAGCGGCGTAAAGCCGGAGGCGGAGGAGGAAATCAGCCGCAGAATCGATGGAGCGGGCATTACGATCCGGTACGAGGACGGAACCCAGAAGGTGCTGTTAAACGGGGAGGACGTATCCGGGCAGATCCGCACGGAGGAGGTCGGAAACATGGCCTCTGCAGTCAGCGTTTACCCGGCGGTGCGGGCCCATCTGCTGAAGCTGCAGAGAAGCCTGGCGGCCAGCGCCGATGTGATTATGGACGGCCGGGATATCGGAACCTGCATCCTTCCCGATGCGGATGTGAAGATTTTTCTGACGGCCAGCCCGGCGGTACGGGCCATGCGCCGGTACCGGGAGCTGACGGAAAAGGGAATTGTGTGTAATCTGCAGGAAATTGAGCAGGATATTATAGAGCGGGACGCACGGGATATGAACAGGGAGACGGCGCCTCTTAAGCAGGCGGAGGACGCGCTGCTTTTAGACAGCTCCGGCATGACGGTCAGCCAGGTGGTTGACGCTATTCTGAAGGCGGCCAGGGACCGGAGGGCAGAGACGGGGGAGGATGCCGGATGAAGGTGATTGTGGCCAAAACAGCAGGATTCTGCTTTGGCGTAAAGCGGGCGGTGGATCAGGTTTACAGGCAGATTGCCGGGGCGGATAAGCCGGTTTATACCTACGGACCGATTATCCACAACGAGCAGGTGGTGAAGGATCTGGAGGAAAAGGGCGTCCGTGTGATAGGCAGCGAGGAGGAGCTAAAGAGTGTGAGGGACGCGATTGTGGTAATCCGGTCTCACGGAGTCGGAAAGCATATTTACGAGCTGCTTGAAAAAAACGGAGTGGCCGTGGTGGACGCCACCTGTCCTTTTGTAAAGAAAATCCACCGGATCGTGGAGGAACAGCAGAAGGCCGGAAGACGGGTGATCATCATTGGAAATCCAAACCATCCGGAGGTGGAGGGGATCCGCGGATGGGGCGATGAGCGGACTTTAGTGGTGGAAACAGAGGATCAGATCGCCGGTTTGCCCATTTCCGAAGGGGAAAAGCTGTGTATCGTGGCCCAGACGACATTTAATTACAATAAATTTCAAGATTTAGTTGAAAAATTTGAGAAAAGGGGTTATGATATACTTGTTTTAAATACGATTTGCAATGCAACACAGGAACGACAAGTAGAAGCTAGACGTATTGCTTCTGAAGTGGACGCTATGATTGTCATAGGAGGCAGGAACAGCTCCAACACACAGAAACTCTACGAGATATGCCGGGAGGAGTGTAAGAATACTTACTTTATCCAGACGAAAGGCGATTTCAACCCTGAATGTGTGAATTCTGTGCGCAGCGTAGGTATTACAGCGGGGGCATCCACCCCCAATCAAATTATCGAGGAGGTTCATACGGATGTCAGAATTAAGTTTTGAACAAATGTTGGAGGAGTCACTGAAAACCATACGTACAGGAGAGATTGTCACCGGTAAAGTTATAGATGTAAAAGAAGATGAAATCGTCCTGAACATCGGTTACAAGTCCGATGGTATTATTCCGAGAAGCGAATATACCAACGAGTCCGGCGTTGATTTACGGACGCTGGTTCACGTAGGCGATGAGATGGAAGCGAAGGTTGTCAAGGTGAACGACGGCGAGGGCCAGGTGGCTCTTTCTTATAAGAGACTTGCTGCAGATAAGGGCAACAAGAGACTGGAAGAGGCTTTTGAGAATCACGAGGTGCTGACCGCCAAGGTTGCTCAGGTTCTGGACGGCGGCTTAAGCGTGATCGTGGACGAGGCGCGGGTATTCATCCCGGCAAGCCTGGTATCCGACACATACGAGAAGGATCTGACCAAGTACGCAGGCCAGGATATCGATTTCGTTATTACCGAGTTTAATCCCAAGAGAAGACGCGTGATCGGCGACAGAAAGCAGCTGATGATCGCGAAGAAGGCAGAGATGCAGAAGGCCCTGTTCGAGAGAATCCACGTGGGTGATACCGTAGAGGGCGTGGTTAAGAATGTTACCGATTTCGGCGCATTTATCGACCTGGGCGGAGCTGACGGCCTGCTTCATATTTCCGAGATGTCCTGGGGCCGTGTGGAGAACCCGAAGAAGGTGTTCCATTCCGGCGATCAGGTACGCGCTCTGATTAAGGATATCAGCGGTGAGAAGATTGCTCTGAGCCTGAAGTTCCCGGAGGAAAATCCCTGGGTGAAGGCTGCTGAGAAGTACGCGGTGGGCAACGTGGTTTCCGGCCGTGTGGCCCGGATGACAGACTTTGGCGCTTTTGTCGAGCTGGAGCCGGGCGTTGACGCTCTGCTTCACGTATCTCAGATTTCCAGAGAGCATGTGGAGAAGCCGTCCGACGTTCTGTCTATCGGACAGGAGATTGAGGCCAAGGTTGTTGACTTTAACGGTGAGGATCACAAGATCAGCTTAAGTATCAAGGCTCTGCAGGCTCCGGCTGACCACAGCCATGAGGACGCAGATGTGGCTGACGTGGATATCGCGGCAGTTGCAGCTGAGAACAGCGCTGAATAATGTACATCAGAATATGGTGAAAAGGGTGTGCCGCAGGAATAGGATTCCTGCGGCATTTCTGATGCTGCGGCCTGTTGAATCCGCCGTCATGAACCTTGTTCATGATCTATTATATCATAGGAAAGTGCGTCCTATGATATAAAAACGCTCCGCAAAGGATCGCACTGCGGCGGGATGGAATGATGTCGCTGACGCGACCCGCCGCAGGCGGAGAATCCTGCGCAGCAGGATTCTTTTTTATATTGACAAACAATATTATATGATGTATAGTATCCGTAAAGATATATTATATGGTATATAATATAAATTTTTAAATAATATTGTATAGCAGAAAGCTTGACTATGACAAAAGGAGAAAGGCGGGCTGGATATGATTTTCAACACAGGAGCAGCGCTCCTGGATGCAATCGTGCTGGCGGTTGTGTCCAGGGAACAGCAGGGAACCTATGGATACAAGATCACACAGGATGTCCGGGATGTAATCGATATTTCAGAATCGACTCTGTATCCGGTGCTTCGGCGGCTTTTGAAGGAGGACTGCCTGGAGACATACGACCTGGCTATCGACGGCAGAAACAGACGGTATTACCGGATTACGGAGAGCGGGCGGCTGCAGCTGAACCTTTACAGGGGAGAATGGCATGGATATTCGGAGAAGATTACGAGAATACTGGAGGAGGCCTAAGCTATGAACAGGAAGGAATTCATGAAGGAACTCGAGTATCTGCTGCAGGACATTCCCGACGGGGAGAAGGAGGACGCGCTCGCCTATTACCGGGATTATCTTGAGGATGCAGGCGATGAGAATGAGGTGCGGGTGATACAGGAATTTGGAAGTCCCGAGCGGGTGGCGGCTATTATCCGCAGCGATTTAAACGGAAGCCTGGAGGAAGGCGGAGCATTCACAGAAGCCGGATACCGGGACGAACGGTTCCGGGACCCCAATTATCAGGTGGCGAAGCGTCAGGAGCTTTTGGAGGCCGGGGCAGAAGCCGATGGCTTCCGGAACCAGGACGCAGGCTGCAAAGAAAGCCGGAAGGACGCAGCCGGAAGCGGCGGAGCAGAGCGGGAGAGGGGACAGCGCCGCCGGACAGATGCGGAAGACCGAATGTGGCTGAAGCGTCTTTTAAAGGTTGGCCTCCTTCTGGTGGTGCTGGCCGTGGCAGCGCCGCTTGTACTGGGAGTGGGAGGTACGGCATTGGGACTTGCGGCGGGGGCTGTCTGTCTTCTGGCTGCGCTGGTGGTTTTAGTCGGCGTGCTTACGGTGACGGCGATTCTCGGAGGCGTGGCTCTGGTTGTTACTGGCGCCGGTATGGCTGCGGCTGCAGGACCGGGGGCCGGCATATTGGTTATCGGCAGCGGAATCCTGGCTTTGGGACTGGGACTGTTTGGAATCGTACTGTCGGCTTTGGTGTACGGCAGGTTTATCCCGTGGTGTATCCGGTCATTTGTTGATTTTGCAGGCGGACTGCTCCGCGGAGGAAGGAGGAAGGGCTTATGAAAAAAGTGGTCAGGTGGATTCTTATATCAGGTGTGATCTGCTGTCTGGCCGGCACGGCCCTGATGACGGCCGGCGCGGTGATGGGAGGCGTGCAGGCGCTTCGCTTTCTTCCGGACGGCCGGATGACCGGCTGGACTGTGGCGCACAGTGAACGGCATGCGGCCAGGACAGAGCCGGCAGCTCCGGCAGAAAACTCCGGAGGCGGTATTTCTGACGGCGGAGCCGCAGCTGCGGAGATGGACACGTCTGTCCTCCCGGGAACAGGAAGGGAGCTTTTCGGAAGCCCTGAGTACCCTGCGGGAGAAACCGTATTATATCAGGGAATACGTGGCCTGGAATTAGAGGCGCTGTCCGGCATTGTGGAGGTTGCGGAGCTGGAGACTCTTTCTCCGGGAGAGATTCTGATCTGCAGCTACGGAGAGCCGGATGCCTATCATGTGTATCAGGACGAGGAGGAGCTGGTGGTTTCTCACAGGGAAAAGATGGCCTGGCTGAGGAGCCTGGACGGTAAAAAGTACGGGATCGCCATCGGCGTGGCTCCGGGCTTTCGGTTTCACGAGGTGTCTGCTGAGATTATGGCGGGCTCCTTTACGGCTGACCGGATTTTTGCGGAAGAGCTGTCTTTGGAGCTGAAGGCAGGAGAGGTGAAGGTTCTGGGAGGAGCTGTGGGAAAGCTGGACGCAGAATGCATGGCAGGCGCCCTGTCCTGCATGGCGGAGGCTGAACACGAGGCCTCTGCGGAGTGCGCTGCCGGCTCTGTGGCGATTGTCCTTTCAGGAAGTCAGAGAGACTATGATTATGAGATAGAATGTCTGGGCGGAGAGATCCTTTTAAACGGAGAGCAGGAACAGCTTTCCTACAGCGGTCTGCGGGATAAGGATTATCTGAACAACCAAAGCGGCAGACAGGTGGAGCTTAGCTGCCGGACAGGCGAAATTACGGTGGAATACGGTGGGAATCACCATGATGCATGAAAGCCGGCTGCTTCACGCTTCTCACTCACCTTTCAAAACAAACCCAAAGGAGGATTTTTATTATGGACATGAACAAAAAGCTGTATCGTTCTTCCCGCAACCGTATGCTGTGCGGAGTCTGCGGAGGTATTGGAGAGTATCTGGGGATTGACCCCACAATTATTCGCCTTTTATGGGCGCTTCTGGCCTGCTCAGGCACGGGAATCATCGTTTATATTCTGGCGGCGGTGATTATACCGCAGGAGCCGGAGGTGTTTTAGGGAATCAGAGCAGAATGGACGGGAGCGCGGAGCTTTTTTATGACCGCGCTTCTGTCTTTTCATTTGTTTGTTTTTATCCGGAATTTGCGCCTGATTGGAGGCAGCTGCATGATATAGCACGGTTCAGACCAATGATTGTTAAGTATTAATAAAATATCTTGACAATACTCCAAATAAATGTTAAGTTTTACTTAACAATACTCGAGATTGTAAAGCCGTACTGCAGAACGGTGGTAACTGCTTGACCTGACACCAAGGAGGCACATATGCTGGATGTATTGATTAAGAACGCGAATATCATTGATGGAAGCGGCGCACCTGCCTACAGAGGGAATGTAGGAATTGAGAATGGAAAGATTGTTCTGCCGGAGGGAGAGCCGGAGGCCCGTCAGGTGATTGACGCGTCAGGGCGTTATGTATGCCCGGGATTTATTGACGCACATTCTCACGGAGATCTGATACTGGGATCGGAGGACGCTCATCTGTTTAAGACGACCCAGGGGGTTACCACGGAAATTGTCGGACAGTGCGGCCTTTCCATGACGCCGGCTGTTCCGGAGCATTTGAAGGATATTCAGAACATGCTTTCCATGGGTACCACGTATTTTCCCGAGGATATGAAACACTGGAGCAGCTACAGCAGGTATCTGGAGTACGCAGATCAGCAGAAGCTGACTGCGAATGTAAAAATGTACATTGGACACAGCAGCCTGCGGATTGCGGTTATGGGGATGGCAAACCGCCCGTCCACGGATGAAGAGCTGGAGGAAATGAAACGGATCCTGAGGGAGGCGATGGAGGCAGGAGCAGCCGGATTCTCTACGGGTCTGATCTACACACCGAGCTGCTATGCGGAGGAGAAGGAAATTATTGAGCTGGCGAAGGTGATTGCTCCTTATGACGGAATTTATGCCAGCCATATGAGAAACGAGTCCAATGAGGTGGTGGAAGCGGTAAGGGAAACCATCAATGTAGGACGCCAGGCGGGCGTGCGGGTTGACATTTCTCATCACAAGATGCTTGGAAAGCCAAACTGGGGAAAACAAAAGGAAACGCTCCGCCTGATCCACGAGGCAAGAGCGGAGGGGATCCGGGTGATCTGCGACCAGTACCCGTATACCTGCAATATGACGACCTTAAACGCATGTATGCCGCCCTGGTATTTTGAAAACGGCTTCAGCTCCATGACGGATAAGCTGCGTGATCCGGAATTCAGAAAGCAGCTGAAGGCGGAGATGGAAAATCCGGAAACGCCCTACGACAATTATTACTTAAATGCCGGCGGATGGGGAGGCGTGTACGTTTACTCTTCACCGAAAACGCCGGAGGCTGAGGGGACGTTCATCACGGAATACGCCAGCGGACTCGGCAAGGATCCATGGGATGCCTTTTTTGACCTGTGTGTTGCGAATAACTGTGAGACAGGCGGCGTGTTCAGCAGCATGTGCGATGAGGACGTCTGCGAGATCATCCGGGATCCCTGGTGTGTGGTGGGAAGCGATGGACTTACAAGAAGCTGGAAGGAGAAGGGACATCCGAGAGCCAGCGGAACCTTCCCCCATGCGATCACCTATTTTGTAAAGGAAAAGGGGATTCTGACCCTGGAGGAGGCTGTCCATAAGATGACAGGACTTACAGCAGATTATCTGCTTGTAAAAAACAAAGGACTGATCCGGGAGGGCTATGATGCGGATCTGGTGATTTTCAACTATGATACGCTGCAGGATACGGCAACCTATAAGAATCCAAACAGCATTACAGAAGGCATCGATGATGTGTTCGTCAACGGCGTGCTGGTATACCATGACAAGAAGTTTACCGGAGCAGCTCCTGGACGCATGATCCGGCACAACGCGCAGGAAGGGGTGTAAGGTATGAATGTTTTAGCGGCGTTTGCCATTACCATGGCAGTTTTACTGGCAAGTCTTATCGTATTTAAGGTAAGTCCTGGAGTTTCTCTGTTCCTCTGCGCGATTTTGATGAGTCTGCTCTGCGGCCTGCCGCTGACGGAAACCCTCGGACATCTCACCAGCGGATTCGGAAGCATTATGACAAGCATTGGCCTGCTGATTATTTTCGGCGGTATTTTCGGCATGATGCTGGGGGATTCCGGCGGCATGGAGGAAATGGCGAAGGGGCTTTTGCGTACCTTTGGAAAGAAGCATGATATGCTGGCGCTTAACATGGCGGGCTTCATCATTTCTATTCCGGTGTATTTCGGTTCCGCGTACATTACGCTGAATCCGCTTGTATCCAGTCTGCAGAAGCTGACAAAAAAGAAGACGACCGCCTATGTTACGGCATTGTTTACAGGACTTCTGCTGACGCACTGCGTGGTGGCGCCTACGCCGGGACCGCTGGCTGTGGCAGGACAGATCGGAGCAAATGTCGGATGGTTTATTATTTACGGTATTATCGTGGCGCTGCCGGCCAGTCTGCTTTGCGGATGGCAGTATGCGAATTTTATGAACCGGACGGGACCGAAGGTGGATGTGGAAGAAAGCAGGCGGCAAAGACAGGAGCTTTTAAGCGATGGGGAGCTTTTAAAAGCAGATCCGTCGAAGCCGTCAGCAGGCCTTACCCTTGCACTGATCGCGTTTCCGATTATTCTGATCATCATTAACTCCGTGTGCAGTGTTGTGCTTCCTGCGGAGCATGGTTTAAACCTGGTGTTTGGCTTCCTTGGAAACAACAATGTGGCTTTGTTTGCCGCGATGCTGCTGTCCGGCGTGGTGCTGCATAAATATCTGGTCCCCAATGTCAGCGAGAGCATCTGGAAGTACATTGACAAGACCTCCGATTCCATGGGGAATATTCTGATGGTAATCGGCTGCGGAAACTGCTTTGGAACGATTCTGCAGAAAAGCGGTCTTGGAGAAGCGCTGGTTTCACTTCTGTCGAGGATGAACATCCCGGTTATCTTCCTGGCATTCCTGCTGGCAATGATTATCCGCGCGGCGGTTGGCTCCGCGACGGTGGCCATGCTGACCACGGTTTCCATTGTCGGACCGACGGCGGTGGCCATGGGGCTTTCACCGGTTACCGTAGGACTGGCGGTCTGTGTGGGAACCGTAGGTCTGACGCTGCCTACAGACGCAGCCTTCTGGATGCCGGCCCGCTACAGCAACCTGACGGTGAACGAAGCGTTTGCATCGACCACATGGCCGACTACGGCAGCCAGCATTACAGGCTTTGTGGTTGTGTTGATTTTGAACGCATTTTCGGGCGTTCTGCCTGGAATGTTTTAAAGAATTTTGACGGAGAGAATAAGGATGCTTGAAAAAGAAAAGACAGAAATATATACAGCTGAGGAAAAAAATGCAGCGGCAGGAAAAACCTGGCAGCAGTGGGAGCAGCAGGTGCCGGTGACAGGAAGAATAAGACGGCTTGAGGAGGCCTGCTGGGTAAATCCCGACAAAAAGAGCTTTGAAGAAGCGGCGGCCCGGTGCGAGCTGTCGATGGAGGATGTGATGGATGCCAGCAGGCGTCTGGAACGGTTTGCTCCGTATTTTCAGGAGGCATTTCCGGAGACAGCGGCTGCAGGGGGCATGATCGAGTCGCCGCTTATGGAAGCGGTGAAAATGAAGGAAATCATGGAACAGAAGGAGGGGGCTGCGATTCCGGGACGTCTCTGGGTAAAGCTCGACAGCCATCTTCCTGTTTCCGGCTCGATTAAGGCGCGGGGAGGAATCTATGAGGTCCTGAAAACCGCGGAGGACATTGCTCTGTCTCATGGGCTTATATCGGAAGAAACGGATTACCGTATTTTTGACTCTCCGGAGATGAAAAGGCTGCTTTCTGAGTATTCCATTGCCGTAGGCTCTACGGGCAATCTGGGGCTTTCCATAGGAATCATGAGCGCCCGCCTTGGATTTCGAGTGACGGTGCATATGTCTGCCGACGCACGCCAGTGGAAGAAGGATATGCTGCGGAGCAAGGGCGTTGCGGTGAAGGAATATGAATCCGATTACAGCACCGCGGTGGAAGAGGGACGAAGGCTTGCCCAGAAGGATCCCCATTGTCATTTTGTAGATGATGAAAATTCAAAAACGCTGTTTCTGGGCTATTCGGTTGCCGCGCTGCGGCTGAAAAAACAGCTGGAGCAGGAGCAGATAACGGTGGATGCCGCCCATCCCCTGTTCGTTTATCTTCCCTGCGGCGTTGGAGGAGGACCCGGAGGGGTGGCCTTCGGACTGAAGCAGGTTTTTGGAGACGCCGTGCACTGCTTTTTTGCGGAGCCGACGCATTCCTGCTGCATGATGCTTGGAATGGCAACGGGGCTCAACAATCAGATCAGCGTCCAGGACTTTGGAATCGACAACAAAACGGTGGCGGACGGACTGGCTGTGGGCCGCGCCTCCGGCTTTGTGGGACGGCTGATGAGACCGTTTATGAGCGGCTGCTATTCTCTGGATGACAGCCGCATGTACCGGATGCTGGCCTGGCTGGCGGACAGTGAGGGGATTTATCTGGAGCCGAGCGCTCTTGCTGGAATGTACGGACCTGTGCTGATGGCGAAGGACCCGGATTTCAGGGCATATGGAAAAGCCGCAGGAGGCGCCGGGGCTTTAAATGGCAGCACACAGCTTGTGTGGGCTACGGGCGGCAGCATGGTGCCTCCCGGAGAAATGAAGGAATATTACGAAAAAGGAAAGAAAAACAGCCTGCTGGTATAATCCGGCAGGCCGGAGCGTATGCTCCCCTGTCCATTGCCGGCATCAGAAGGATGGCGGCGTGATGGCAAAAATAACCTGAACGGTGCTGTTTCTCCGGTTGTGCCAGATATGAGGGGTCTCAGCCGGGATGCGGATGCTGTCGCCCTGGCGCAGAGTAAAGGTCTGCGTGTCAGTCTCCAGCTCCACGCTTTCTCCGGAATAGAGGAAGGCAACCTCTTCGCCGGTATGGCTCTGGGGATGCGTGTTGGAGCTGGTGGATGACGGAATGACCATCATGCAGAATTCGATGGATCCTCTGGTATCGGGAGTCAGAAGCTCATAGGTTACGTCCGGGAGACTTTTTGTTCCGATGGTTTTGCGGGTGTCCGGCGTGACCACCATATGTTCCTGCGTATCCTCCTTGAAAAAGTGGTAAAGAGGCGTATCAAGTGCGTCAGACAGGGCGCGCAGCGTGTTGATGGACGGATTGACCTGGTCGTTCTCAATCTGGCTGAGCATAGATGGGGTAATTCCTGCTTCAGATGAGAGCTTTCGGACAGACAGTCCGTTTTTTAATCTTAAATTCTGTATTTTTTTTCCTATATTCAGATTTTCCACTGTAAATTCTCCTTTCGGAACGAAGCTGTAATCAGTATAGCATAATTCCATGCAGGATGGAATCGTTTTTCCAATGGATCGGAAATCAGTATAAGCCATTTATGATAATGTCTCAGTATACCACATATGAAAATGTCCCGGA
>JAUNGW010000013.1 GCA_030524245.1 Eubacteriales bacterium | reverse complement strand
GGTATCCGTATGTATCATACGCATACCTGTATCTTTCATAAACCGCATAGGACGGATCCCGCTCTCCTCCGGAAAGAAATGTCTCCCGCACCGGCGCCGCTGCCGGGCAGCGCAGCTGCAGCACAGCCAGAAGAAGCGTCTGAAGAACCGCCGCCAGCCCGCTACTCAAACCGTACAATTTCCTTTTTCAGCCGCTTCATGATCTTCTTTTCCAGCCTGGAGATATAAGACTGGGAGATTCCCATCAGATCTGCCACCTCTTTCTGGGTCATCTCCGTCCCCTCCTCATTTTTCAGGCCGTAGCGCAGCTCCACAATCCTCTGCTCCCTCGGGCTTAAGCGGCTGATCGCCGTCTTCAGCAGCTCCTTTTCCGTCTCATCCTCCAGATCCCGGTAAATAATATCCTCGTCCGTTCCGAGAATATCCGACAGCAGCAGCTCATTGCCGTCCCAGTCCACATTCAGCGGCTCATCGATGGACACCTCCATTCTCGTCTTATTATTTCGCCGCAGATACATTAAAATCTCATTTTCAATGCATCTGGACGCATAGGTGGCCAGCTTGATATTTTTGTCCGCCTTAAAGGTGTTGATGGCCTTGATCAGCCCTATGGTTCCGATAGAAATCAAATCCTCCACCCCCACGCAGGTGTTGTCGAACTTCTTCGCTATGTAAACCACCAGCCGCAGATTGTGTTCAATCAGTACCGATCTGGCCTCCTTCTCCTCCTCTGTACCCAGGCGGGCAATCATCTCCGCCTCCTTTTTCCCGTCCAGCGGCGGCGGCAGAATATCCGCCCCGCCGATATAATGCACCTCCCCCTGCTTCTGCCACAGCATCGTCTTAAACGACGGCACCGCCTTAAACTGAAACCGGTTCGGTATGGAAACCTTTACTATCATGATTTTGTCCTCCAAGCTTGTTTTCTCTGTTCTTCCTGTTCCCCCTACTGCTCACCATGCAGAAGCATTTCATACTGATGCCTGTAAGACAGCGGCTCCCGGCTGATGGCGATCCATGGCTTTTTGTAGCTTCTCACCGCTTCCCCTCCCTGGCTCACCTCCATGGCGTCCGCCTGGACGCCGGCAAGCAGGCCGCGTTCTCTTCCCACAGAGCAGAAGGGGATGTAGACCACTCCCGTTATTTTCTCAAAAATTTCCCGTCCCGCCTCATAGGTAATCACGTGAACCGGCTGATGGCTGTAGGGCTCATAGAGCTGATTCCCCGTATCCCAGAGAGCCTGCAGAGTCTTTGTTCTTCCCTTATAATGCAGAGTCACCTGGTACAGCTTCTCCTGCCTTACCGCCCTCTGCCGCAGAAAAGAGATGAAGGCTCTTCCCAGAAACAAAATCCCTGTCCCGGCAAGGCCTAAGGACGCCAGCGTCAAAAGTCCCTGCCGGGTCTCCCCCGCATACAGAAGCACGCCCATCTCCGCCAGCGCTGCAAAGCAGCCTCCTGCTCCCAGGCTGACGAGCCACATGGTCAGAAGATACCGCCAGAACTCCGCAGGACGCTTCAGGCCGAAGGCGATGAGAATCATCCCGGCCGCAGCCGCGCCCCAGCTCATCAGCGCCATAAGCCACAGCGGCATCCACAAAAAAAGCAGGCAGACGCAGGCCCAGGCTCCGCCAAAGGCAGCTCCGGCGGCCAGCCTCACGGCTCTTCCCGGCGCCTTAAGAATCATTCTCACCAGATATAAAATCAGCAGATCCATCATAAAATTAATGAAAAAATACACATCCACATACAAAATCACATGCGCCCTCCGCCTCCCTCCCATTGATTCACAGGTTCTATTATAATCATTCTCAAGGGCGGATGCTGTCGAACGCGGACACATGGGTCCTGTTTTTTATACGACAAAAAAAGACAGAAAATCCGTCTTCAGATTCTCTGTCTTTTTTGTCGTTTTATCTGTATGCCCGCAGGCCGCTTATCTCTTATTCTTTAAGAAATCCGGGATGTTGATCTGTGTCTCCCGGTTCATGGGACGGAATGCCGGCTGGGAAGCTGCTCCCTGCTGAGGCGCTGCCTTGGGAGCCGCGCTCTGAGCTGCCTGAGCCGCCGGCTGAGAAGCTGCCGGTCTTGCCGTCGTTGCGCTGGCCTCTGCCGCAGCCGCCGCACGGTTTGCGCCAAGTCCTGCTGCTGCCGGCATCTTCGGCTTGAAGCTACCAAAGCCTGCCATCGCTTTATTCACCGGTGTGTTGGCGCCGTGAGCGTCCAGACCGGTGGCAATCACTGTGATCGTAGCCTCATCCTGCGCATTCTCATCGTACATGGCGCCGAAGATGATGTTGGCGTCATCGCCGGCCAGCTCCTGTACGTAGCTTGCAGCCTCATTGGCCTCAACCAGGCTGATATCTCCGGAAATGTTGATGATCACATGAGTTGCGCCCTCAATGGTGGTCTCAAGAAGCGGGGAAGCAACTGCCTGCTTCACCGCTTCCACGGCCTTGTCATCGCCCTTGGCATGTCCAATGCCGATATGTGCGATGCCCTTATCAGTCATGACGGTTTGAACGTCTGCGAAATCCAGGTTGATCAGGCCTGGAACATTAATCAAATCAGTAATACCCTGCACTGCCTGCTGCAGTACCTCGTCCGCTTTCTTCAAAGCGTCCGGCATGGTGGTCCGGCGGTCTACGATCTCCAGGAGCTTGTCGTTGGGGATCACGATCAGCGTATCCACACTCTCCTTTAAGTTCTCGATTCCGGTTAAGGCGTTGGACATACGGGTCTTTGCCTCAAAGCGGAAGGGCTTCGTCACTACGCCTACCGTCAGAATGCCCATATCCTTGGCGATCTTTGCAATGACAGGAGCTGCTCCCGTACCGGTGCCGCCTCCCATACCGCAGGTAACGAACACCATATCCGCGCCCTTGATCGCCTGAGCCAGCTCCTCAGAGCTCTCCTCAGCCGCCTTCTGGCCAACCTCAGGCTTGGCGCCTGCGCCCAGTCCCTTGGTCAGCTTCTCGCCGATCTGCATCGCCGTAGGCGCCTTGCAGAACTGAAGGGCCTGCTTGTCCGTATTGATTCCGATAAACTCCACACCCGCAATACTCTCGTCAATCATGCGGTTCACAGCATTGTTGCCTGCACCGCCTACGCCAATCACCACAATCTTCGCTGAATTCTCCGCCTCATTTATCTTAATCTCTAACAAGACCTTCTCCTCCTTAACCTCTTTCTGAAATCGTTCCGTAACAATTCTGTAATATAATTTCTAAAACTAGCCTAACTAATACTATATTTGATTTCCGCAAAAATATCAACCTCTAATTTGTAGATTTTGCAGACATTTTTATCGCTTCCTTTGTTCTTTCTCACGTACACAAAGAACCTGCTTCCAATCCCTTCCAGCCGCGCTATTCTCTGGGAATAAAAGAATACATGGGATTGGCGTTCGTGTCGTCATACTGTTCTAATTTTAATGTGCCCTTCAGCCCCTCAAGCTGGGGAAGCATATCGCACAGCTCCGCAATCTTGCCGTTTAAACTGCTGTTATTTCCCAGGGACACCTCGATGTCTCCCATATAAAGAGTCGCTTCCCCGAAGCTGTTGTACTGAATCCGGTCCACAGACAGCTCATAGATGGAAAGGATCTGGGTCAGGTTCAGGATTTCCTGAAAAATCTCCTCGCTTTCCACCGGGAGCTTCTGATAAAGGACGATATGGCCGAACTTCAGTCCGGTAATCTGCGGAATGCCGGGAAGCCTCTGGTTGGCGCTCTCCACAATGATACCGTCCTTATCAAAATACATATAGCTGCTCATGTAGGACACATAGCCTACCACGCTTTTCTCATAAATAATCACTTCCACCTCTGTCAGGCTCTTAAAAACAATCTCATAATCCTCCACAAAGGGAATCGCCACATGCTCCTTTACATGATCCTTAAGATAGCAGAAGCCCGTATTGCGGCTGACAGAATCGGGAAACAGCATCTGCACAATCTGCTCATCGCTGTAGCGCTCATTGC
This sequence comes from Eubacteriales bacterium, assembly GCA_030524245.1. Taxonomy (GTDB): domain Bacteria; phylum Bacillota; class Clostridia; order Lachnospirales; family Lachnospiraceae; genus Brotaphodocola. The sequence goes on along the minus strand of JAUNGW010000013.1, from coordinate 27,466 downwards.
CCGTCACCGTAATGGTTGTAATCTTCATGAACAGGGCCGCAATTACCAGCAGCAGCGCTGCTGCCACGGCTGCCAGAAGCCCCGTCCGCCTCTTCTTCTCTGTCGCATCCCGCATCTTCCGTCTGCTCCTCCAGCCAAATTTCTGCACCTGCGTCCTGCAGATCCCTGCATATATCCTCATAGCCGCGGCGGATATGCCCGTATCCGCATATCCGCACCGGGCCGTCCGCGGCCAGTCCTGCCGCCGCCAGCGCCGCTCCGCCCCGCAGATCCTCTGCCTGCACCCGGCCGCCGCATAAAGAGGAACGCCCCGTCACCCGGGCCATTCTTCCATTTATTATAATATGTGCACCCAGTTTCTGCAATTCCTTTGCTGCGCAAAACCGGTTCTCAAATACGTTTTCCTGAATCAGAGACTCCCCGTCCGCCACCGATGCCGCAGCCAGCATCACCGACTGCAGGTCTGTCGGAAAGCCCGGATAGGGGCCGGTGACAAGGGAAAACGCCTCCGGCCGGCCTTTTATGGAAGCAAAAAGCCCATCCGGCCTGACCTCCACAAACGCCCCGGCCGCTCTCGCCGTCCGGATGCACTCCGCCATATGCTCCGCCGGAGCCTCCCGCAGAAGCACCTGGCCGCCGGCGCAAAGAAGCGCCCCCAGATACGTTCCCGCCACAATCCGGTCCCCTGGAATGGCAAATGCCGTATCATGAAGCGTCCTCCCGCCGCGGATCATCAGCCGGTCTGATCCGGTTCCGCTGATATCCGCTCCCGCCGACGCAAGAAACCGGCAGAGAATTTCAATCTCCGGCTCTCTGGCGGCGCCAGTCAGCACCGTAACTCCCTCCGCCGCTGCAGCCGCCATAATGATATTCTCCGTAGCTCCTACGCTGGGATAGTCCAGATGGATCCGGGCGCCGGTCAGCTTCAGGACGGACGCCGAAATATGTTCTCCCTCCGTCCGCACCCTGACTCCCATTTTTTTCAGAGCCGCAAGATGCAGGCCGATGGGCCGTTTCCCAATCGGGCAGCCGCCGGGGCGGCTTGTTTTCGCCTCCCCGAACCGGCCAAGCATCGGCCCGAGAAGCATAATGGAGGAACGCATCCTGCCTGCCATTGTGTCCGGCACCGGCAGCATGGAGGCCCCGGAAGCATCGATGGTCAGACAGTGTTCCTCCAGTCTGCAGCTGCAGCCCAGCCATTCCAGAATCTCCATCATGCAGAAAACATCCTCAATGGCCGGCACATGGGAAAGCACCGTAATGCCCCTGTGAAGCAGAGATGCTGCCATCACAGGCAGCACCGCGTTTTTTGAACCCTGTATTCCTATGGTTCCATCCAGGCGTCGCCGCTTACGGATATGAAGTACAGACAAGTCAATTTCCTCCTGGTCGCTGTATCTATACTTCATCCTATGTAAGCCGCCGGGAAAAGGTTTTTATTTTTCCAGCTTTATCTGGTTGGACACGCTCAGCACCATGCCCATCTCCACCATTAAAAACAGCACTGAGGTTCCTCCGTAGCTGATAAACGGCAGCGTAATTCCCGTGTTGGGAATCGTGTTTGTCACAACGGCGATATTTAAAATCACCTGGATAGCCACATGGGCCATCACTCCCACCACAATCAGCGCCCCGAACAGATCCGGCGCATTTCCTGCAATCAGCATGAACCTGTAAATCATAAACAGGAAAATCAGAATCACCGACACGGCGCCGAACAGCCCCAGCTCCTCGCAGATGATGGAAAAGATCATATCATTCTGCGCCTCCGGCACAAAGCCCATCTTCTGGATGCTCTCGCCCAGTCCCTTTCCCACCAGTCCGCCGGAGCCGATGGCGTAAAGCCCCTGCAGCACCTGGAAGCCTCCGTCCAGCTTATACGCCTCCGGATCCAGCCATACATGGATACGCTCCAGCTGATAAGGCTGCAGAAGCTTGATTTTCTCTAAAAATATAGCCAGCGGACCGGCCACGAAAATACTGCTTAAGGCCAGGCCTCCGCAGAGGAAAAACGGCCATTTCTTCCTGCAGGCGACAAACAGCATCACAAAGGCAATGCCGGCAATGATAATGCCGGAGCTTAAGTTGTTGGCCGCCACAATTCCCGCGATGGGAAGCGCCAGGCCGCAGACCACGCCCATGGCTCTCCAGGAATTGATTTTATTGCCCATATAGGTGATAAACACCGCCAGGAACACGATCAGGGCGATCTTTACAAACTCCGTGGGCTGAAAGCTTAAGGAGCCTACTCCCAGCCACCGGCGCTTGCCGTTTACCCGTTTTCCGAAAAGGGATACGGCCACCATCAGCACATAGGACATCACATAGGCAAACAGGGCGAACCTGGCGTACCAGTGATAATCCATCTTGGATATGATGATGGCCAGCACAAGTCCGCCCACCGCAATTTTCAGCTGCCGCATCATATAGTACGAGGCGTCTCCCGTCTGAATCTGCGCCATGTAAGAGCTGGCGCTGTAAATCATAACCAGCCCGAAGGCCATCAGGAATATGATACAGAACAGAAGGCTGTAATCGTAAAACCGCTTTGGTTTATTTTTTTTTGCCATAAGCTCCCTCCTACAGACTTCTCACGCACTCCTTGAAAATCTGCCCCCGCTGCTCATAGTTGTCAAACATGCCCCAGCTGGCGCAGGCCGGAGACAGCAGCACGTTGTCGCCGCTGTTGGCATAGGCTGCGCACACCCGCACGGCCTCCGCCATATCCTCCGCATACATAATATCCGTAAATCCGTGCCTTCTTGCACACTCGGCAATCTTATCCCTGGTCTGGCCGATCAGCACCAGATACTTGACCTTTCCATCGAAGGCGTCGATCCACTCATCGTACTCGCTGTTCTTGTCATAGCCTCCCGCAATCAGCACCGTTGGTCCCGGCATCGCCCTGATGGCCTGAATCGCCGCATCCGGGTTCGTTCCCTTGGAATCGTTATAGTACTTTACGCCGGACCGCTCCAGCACAAACTCGATCCGGTGCTCCACCGCCTGAAAAGCGCAGACCGCACGGCGGATCGTGTCCATGGGCACGCCCATATGCATGCTGATGGCCACAGCCGCCATCACATTCTCATAGTTATGACGGCCAAGCAGCTGCAGGTCATGGACGTTCACCACCGCCTGCTTCTTCCCGTTCTCCGCCAGAATGATCTCATCCTGGTCCAGATAAAGGCCGTCCTTTAACTCCTGTCTGCTGGAGAAAAACACTGCCTTCGGCTTTAAATCCCCGCTCTCCCCAAACTCGCGCAGCGCCGGGTCGTCGTAATTTAATACCACCCAGTCCTCCTCCGTCTGGTTCGCGCAGACGCGCTTCTTGATCTCGATATAGTTCTCCATGGTTCCGTGACGGTTCAGATGATCCGGCGTAATATTTAAAATCGCGCTCACATCCGGATGGAAATCCATAATCGTCTCCAGCTGGAAGCTGGAAACCTCCGCCACGGTCACAGCCTTTTCCGTGGTATCCAGGGCCGTCTCCGTGTAGGGAATGCCGATGTTTCCCACCACGTAAACCTCATCAAAATGAGCCTTCATAATCTCACCGGTAAGAGCCGTTGTGGTTGTCTTTCCATTGGTTCCGGTAATGGCAATCAGCTTTCCCTTCGCCACATGGTAGGCAAGCTGGATCTCGCTCCAGATCGGAATCTTCGCCTCATCCAGAACCGGCACAAAGGGCGCGTCCAGCGGAATCCCCGGACTGATGATGGAAAGCTCGATCCCCAGCAGGTCTGTCCTGGAAAGCTCTCCCAAAACCACGGTCAGGCGGGCTCTGTCCGCCTCCTCAAACTTTTCCTTCAGCTTCTCCGGATCCAGCTTGTCATTGCCGTCATAGAGCACCACATCTCCGCCCATCCTTAAAAGGAGCTTCGCTGCGGCAATACCGCTTTTGCCGGAACCGGCTACTAATACTTTCTGGCTGCTCATGTATCTTTCCTCCTATGTTTCTTCCGTCACAGTCCCAGGTACGCCACCAGGCAAAGGATGGCCGTCGCCGTGGCAAACACGGCCACGACTCTGGTCTCGGACCAGCCGCACAGTTCAAAGTGATGATGGATCGGCGCCATTTTGAAAATCCGCTTTCCATGGGTGGCCTTAAAGTAGGACACCTGCATGATCACAGACAGCACCTCCAGCAAATAAATCAGTCCCACAATGGGAATAAACAGCGGCATCTGCATCATAAACGCGCTGGACGCCACAAATCCGCCGAGAGCAAGAGAACCGGTATCGCCCATAAACACTCTGGCCGGATACACATTAAACAGCAGAAATCCAAGCAGGCTGCCCACCACGGCTCCTGTAATGGGGCTGATGCCGCTGCCCTCGCCCAGCGCCACAATGGTCATAAAGGTAGCCACCAGAATCGTCACGCTGGTGCACAGTCCGTCCAGACCGTCTGTAAAATTAACGCCGTTGTCCGTGCCGAGCACAACAAAAAACAGAAACGGAACGAACAAAAATCCCGGATTCAGGAAAATCCCTCCGTCAAAGCCTCCGGTAAACGGAACCAGCATGCTGGTTCCCACCTCATCCGAGCAGATCAGATACCAGGCGAACACTCCGGTGATCACAAACTGTCCGGCCAGCTTCTGCCACGGCTTCAGTCCCTCCGACCGCTTCATCACAATCTTAATGTAGTCGTCCAGAAATCCCACAATGCCGAAGCCCACCGTCACAAACAGCACCGGAACAATCTTCGGATAATCCTTTATATAAAACAGAGAAGTAATCACAATGCCGGCAAGGATCACCAGCCCGCCCATGGTGGGTGTCCCCTGCTTTTTCAAATGGGCCTGCGGCCCGTCCTCCCTTACCTGCTGTCCGAATTTTAATTTGTGGAGAAAGGGAATCACCACGGGACAAAGCATCGCGCTGATGGCGAAGGCAATAATAATCGCCAGTATGGTTTCGTTAATCATGCTGCAGCTCCTATCGGTTATGTATCATCATATTTGCAGACGGCCTGACGCCGTTTTGCACATTATGTAGTATACGTCTTTTTACATGAATAATCAACCTCTGTTTCTGGTTGATCAAGCAGTTTCTTCCACGGTTTCCTCTCCTTTTTCGATTCCAAGATATGGCAGGATATTTTCAAAAATATCCGCGATTACCGGCGCCGCTATGGTTCCGCCGTAATACACGCCCTGGGGCTCGTCGATGGTGATCAGTGCGATCACCTGCGGATCATCGGCCGGCGCAAAGCCGATGAAGGAGGATATATACTTTTTCAGGCTTCTCGGAAGCTTTTCCGAGGTGGCCGTCTTGCCGCCGATCCGAAATCCCGGCAAATACGCCTTGCTGCCGCTTCCGCCCTCCACCACCTGCTCCAGAATACAGCGCATCGTCCTGCTGGTTTCTTCGGATACAACATGCTCCTCTGACGGGTAGGAAAACCTGCGGATCACCGTGCCATCGTTGTTTACGGCCTTTACTCCGAAATGCGGCGTCACCCTGGTTCCTCCGTTTATTATGGACGCCGCCGTGGTGATCAGCTGGATCGGCGTAATCTGGAAGGACTGTCCGAAGGAAACGGTGGCCAGCTCCACCAGCCCCATATTTTCCTTCCTGTGCATGATGGTTCCCGCCTCTCCCGGCAGGTCGATCCCCGTCTTCTCCTTCAGACCGAACTGCTCAAAATAATGGTAATACCGGTCGATGCCGAGGCGCTGCCCCACATCGATAAACACCGGGTTGCAGGAATTCATGGCTCCCTGGAGAAAGGTCTCGCTCCCGTGGCCACCCGCCTTATGGCAGCGGATCCGCCGGTCCTCCACAATCCGAAAGCCGGGACAGGAAAATGTATCCTCCAGCTTCACCGCCCCGTCCTCAAGACCTGCCGCCGCCGTGATGATCTTAAAGGTTGAACCCGGCTCGTAGGTATCATTGATCGCAGGATTGCGCCACATTTTGTTTAACAGCTCCTGCTTTTCCTTTTCAGAAATCCCCTCCGCCGTCTCTGTATTCAGGGTAAAGGGATCATTTAAATTGAATTCCGGTACATTGGCCATGGCCATGATCTCGCCGTTTTTCGGATTCATGACAATCACCGACACCTGCTTTGCGCCCTTTTTTTCCAGGGTCTCATAAGCCGCCTGCTGGACGTATTTCTGAATATTCACGTCCAGGCTGATGTGCAGGTCGTTTCCGGCCGCCGGCTCGATCCGGTCCTCGTAAGCATTTTCAATCTCCGCCCCCGCCGCGTCCGTCATGGTCAGGATCGTGCCGTTTATTCCCTTCAGCCAGGATTCATAAACTGCCTCCAGGCCGATAATCCCCTGGTTGTCTCCCCCGGTAAAGCCCAGCACCCTGGACGCCAGGCTGTCATAGGGATAATACCGCCTGTAGTCCTCATCCACCTTGACTCCTGCCAGGTGCAGCTTCCGGATCTGATCTCCCGTCTCCTTGTCCACATTCGTCTTTATAATCTCCCTGGAGCTGCGCTTTTCCACCCGTTTTCTCACCGCGTCCGCTTCCATGCCCAGCCGGCCGGAAAGAGCGGCTATGACAGCCTCGCGGTCCTCCACCTGGCTGTAAATCACTGAGATTGTGCAGACGGTTCTGTTTGCGGCTATCACCTGTCCCTTCGCGTCGATGATCCTTCCTCTTGCTGCCTTGATGCTTCTCTCCCGCTGATGGAGCTCCCTTGCCTGGCGGCTGTAGTACTCCGACCGGTACAGCATAAGATAAGCAAGCCGCCCTGTCAGCCCTGCTGCGCACAGGCACAGCAGAAGAAACAGGACGGCTGTCTTCTGTCGGTGTTGAGTATGATTGGAACTCATGGCTGGCTCCCGGACTCTTCCTCACTCATACTATATGCGTCGGAAGCTCCGTCAGAACCGTCATCGGCCTGTGTGGTTTCCTCACCGCCCTCCGGCTCCAGGCCCTCAGGGATTCCAAGATCGTCTCCGGGCTCCACATACTCATCGGTCTCATATACCTTCGGCGCCTCGGTCTCGCCCTCCGGCATCACGCCGCTGTTGTCGGTGATACCCTCCTGCTGAGGCAGCTGGCCTGCCGCCTGCTCATCCGCCAGAGTATCCGTAACCGGGAAAATATTCAGATACGGCAGAATATCCTGCATAATCTTCTGGAAAATGCCGATGGCATAGCTGCTGTGAGCCTGATCGTCCACATGGGGCTGGTCCACAACCACATAAACCAGCACCTGAGGGTCGTGGGCCGGCGCAAAGCCGCAGAAGGAAAGCAGGTAATTCTTTGCCGATCTGGGGATCTTCTCCGCCGTACCGGTTTTTCCCGCAATCTCATAGCCGGCTACAGCCGCTGTCTTTCCGGTTCCCTCTTCCACAGTCCGAAACAGCGCTTCCTTGATGAAGCTGCTGGTGGACTCCGATACGGTCTCCCGCACCAGCTTCGGCTCGATTTTTTCCACCACGGCTCCCTGCTCGTTTAAAATCTGCTTAACCGCATGGGGCTCATAATAGGAGCCGCCGTTGATCACGGAGCAGTACGCGGCCGCCATCTGAATCATGGTGCAGTTGTAGGTCTGTCCAAAGGAGCTGGTAGCCAGATCCACCGGCTTCATGGTGTCCTCCGTATATACCAGGGCGGAGGTATCCGCCTCGCCCGGCAGATCTACGCCTGTTTTTGTGCCGAATCCAAACAGATGCTGATATTTCGTAAAAAGAGGAATTCCCGTTTTTGCTGAAATCTGCATCATGGCATCGTTGCAGGATACCATCAGGGCTTCCGCCACATTTACATTCTGATGGCCGCCCTTTCTCCATCCGGTACACTTGATATCGTGGCCGCCCACATTATAGAAGCCGTCGCAGAAGAATGTATCCGTGGGGCTGATGACGCCCTCCTCCAGAGCGCCCGACACCGTAAAAATCTTGGCCGGAGAGCCCGGCTCAAAGGTATCGCTGACGCAGAAGTTTCTCCACTCCTGGTTCCAGGCCACCTGAAGCCCGTAGGAACGGATTTCCTCCTCTGTAAAGTGCTCCGGCACCTGCTCCTCCGTGATTGTGGACTGATCCGTGTTTCTGTGCTGCCGCTTATAGGTATCCGCGGCCTCCTTAAGTCCCAGCTGCCGGATCTCCTCATCGCTGTATTTGTCCGAAACGGCTCTCGGATTGTTTAAGTCAAACATTTTATTGCTGGCCATGGCCAGGATCTCTCCGTTGTTTGGATCCATCACCACCACGCCCACATTCTCGGAGCCGGTGGTATCCATCCACTCCTGAATCCGCTTTTCCACCACATTCTGAATATTCACATCCATGGTGGAAACCACCGTGTTCCCATTGGTGGCCGGCTTGATCACACGCTCCAGGTTGGAATCATCATTCAGATATCCGTATTCCCTGCCATTGATTCCGATCAGGGAGCCGTTGTAGGACTGCTCGATGCCTCCCGTTCCGCCAGCCCCGTCTCCGGTGGCAAAGCCGATCAGATTGCAGGCCAGGGCATTGTAGGGATAAATCCGCTTATACTCGTCCTCGAACCATACGCCCTTGACTCTCGCCTTGGAGCTGTTCTTTGCGTTGGCGGTATTCGTCTCCTCCTTCAGCGTCTCGAAAGCCTCCTTCTGGTCATAAGAAAGCTGCCTTGCGTAACGGATGTAGGCATTTTTCTCATTGGAGGTAATCAGCGTCCGCAGCTCTCCCGCGTCATAGCCAAACACGCTGACCAGCGCGGAAATGGACGCCTCCAGATAATCCTCCGGATCCTCCATGATCTGCTTCGGATCCAGAATCAGGTTGTAAACCTTCTCCGTGGTGGCCAGATACGTTCCGTTCCGGTCCACAATGTCGCCCCGCCGGTAAGGCAGAGGCCGGCTGTCATACTCCTGCTGAGACAGCACAATCTGATTGTAGCTGTCCTGGTTGGCGTCCACAATATGGTAGAGCACATAAATCAAAGCAAACAAAGCCAGCGTAATCACGATAACCGTGATCGCCAGCTTTTCCTGCATATATTTCGTAAATGTCCGCCATCTTCCAGACCCCCGGTTCTTCTTCCCCACAGAATCTGGATTAGTGCGTTGGGATGTCCTCATACTGTCTTACATACTCGCTTTCTGTTTTATCATACAGGCGTACCTGGTTCTTATTGGCGTACACCATGCCAAGCTCCTCTGTCGCCACCTTGTAAATGTGATCCAGATCAATCTCCGTGTTGATCCTCGTCTGCAGCGCGTCATTCTCGGAACGAAGCTGCTCCAGCTCTGCCTCCAGCTTCTCGATGTTGTAAATCCTTCCTGTAATGGATGACTGGATGTGCAGGTATCCCACACAGATATAAAGTGCGCAGAACGCAGCAAGCGTCAGCATCACCACATAGGGCAGATCCATCTGGAGCGCCTTCTCCTGGTTTCTTCTTACTGCCTGCCTTCTCTGCTGATAGCGGACGGCATCCCTCTCCAGCCGCTCCGCCTTCGCCTGCCGCTGTCTTGCGGCCGCCTGTTCATACCGCTTCTGATCTGCAGTCTGAGCCTGCCTCTGGCGCCTTGTCCACTCCGCCGGCGCTGTGCTTCCGTACATATAGGCCTGTCCGCCTCCCGCACGTCTTCCTGCTGCCATACTGCTTCCTTCCTTTCCCCTTTATAACCGCTCAAACACGCGGAGCTTGGAACTCTTTGCCCGCCTGTTCTCCTCTGTTTCCTCTTCTGTCGGCGCAATGGGCTTTCTCGTGATCACCCTGCCCTTGCTTTTCTTTCCGCACATGCATACCGGAAACTCCGGCGGGCACGTACATGGATTTTCATTGATACGGAATCTTGTCTTCACAATCCGGTCCTCCAGGGAATGGAATGTGATGATGCAGAGCCTGCCGCCGGGATTCAGCAAATCGATCATCCCGTCAATGGACTCCTCCAGAACCTCCAGCTCGTGATTCAGCTCAATCCGGACAGCCTGGAATGTCCGCTTTGCCGGATGGCCGCCCGTCGCCCTCACTCTGGCCGGAATGGCCGCCTCAATGGCCGCCGCCAGCTCTCCCGTAGTCTCAAAAGGCTTTTCCTGCCTTCTCTTCACAATGTGCTTTGCAATATTCTTCGCGAAACGGTCCTCTCCATAATCGCGGATCATCCTGTAAAGCTCCATCTCGCTGCAGGTATTCACAATATCTGCGGCAGTACGGCTCCCTCTCTGGTCCATACGCATATCCAGAGGCGCGTCCTCCCGGTAGGAGAATCCACGCTCCGCCGTATCCAGCTGATAGGAGGACACTCCCAGATCAAGACAGATCCCGTCCACCTTATCAATGCCAAGGTTTTTTAACACCTGTGCGGTGTTCACATAATTGTCTCTTACCACCGTCACTCTGCTGCCGAACTCCGAAAGCCGCTCCGTGGCTGCCCGGATGGCGTCAGCATCCTGATCGATTCCGATCAGACGGCCGCTTCCGTCCAGACGCCGGCACACCTCAAAGGCGTGTCCTCCGCCGCCCAGCGTTCCATCCACATAGATTCCTGACGGCTTCACCGCCAGATTCTCTATGGTTTCCTCCAGTAAAACGGATTTGTGCTCAAATGCCATGCTAAATTCCAAGTCCTTCCATATTTTCTGCGATTTCTTCCATATCATCGTAGGTGTTGGACTGGTTCCAGTTCTCTCTGCTCCAGATCTCAATCCGGCTTCCGACGCCGACTAAAACCGCTTCCTTATCGATCTTTGCAAAGTCCCTGAGCACAGCGGGAAGAAGAATCCGCCCCTGCTTGTCTACCTCACAGGTGGTAGCTCCTGCCAGGAAAAAGCGGGAAAACTTACGGGCATTGGCGTTCGTCAGCGGCAGGGCGTGCAGTTTTTCCTCCAGGGCTTTCCACTCCGTATTTTCATACACAAATAAACAGCCATCGAGTCCCTTTGTAACCACGAACTCCTCACCCAGCTGTTCTCTGAACTTAGAAGGAACAATCAGTCTGCCCTTCGCGTCTACCGTATGATTATACTCACCCATGAACATACGAACCACCTGTTACCCTGACATGCCACATCGGCACCCTTATGTACCACTTTACTCCACTTTCTACCACTTGTACACTTATTTTAGTACAAGAATGGGAAAATAGCAAGGAAATTTCACAAAAAATTAAGACGCCCGCAAGGTTTCTGCAGGCGTCTCCTATATATATAGTTCCCTATTTTTTTATACACAATATCTAGTTTTTCTTACTTTTCCGCCGCTGCGGATTTCTTACGATTTCTGTGATGAAACAGCAAAACCAGAGCAGAAATCACCACCAGCGCCAGGGACAGCATCTGAGAAACTGCAAGTCCCGTGCCAAAAAAGATCAGCTGATCCGTGCGCAGCCCCTCGATCCAGAACCGGCCGATCCCGTATCCCAGAAAATAAATACAAAGCATCTCCCCGTCAAAGCGCTTCCGCTTTCTGTACCAGAGCATAAACGCCAGAACCCCCAGGTTCCAGACAGACTCATACAAAAATGTAGGATGCACCTGGATGTACTCGATGCCGTTCTCCACAATCAGATGGTTCAGCACATCTGCGTTCAGCATATTGGGGCCCACTAAAGAGCGCCTGATCCGCATGGCAAACAGGCTGTCCGTGTAGCCGCCAAAGGCCTCACAGTTAAAGAAGTTCCCCCACCGGCCGATGATCTGCCCGGTAATCAGTCCCAGCACTCCCGTATCTGCCATAGAAAAAAACGACAGCTTTTTCACCCTCGTGTAGACAATCAGCGTCAGCACCGCGCCAATCACTCCGCCGTAAATAGCCAGGCCTCCGCCTCTTAAATTCAGGATCTGAAGCAGGTTGTCCTTATACATATCCCACTGAAACACCACATAATAGATCCTTGCCCCGATAATGGAAAATATAATTCCATACAGAGCAAAGTCCAGATAAATCTCCGGATCCTGTCCGCGCCTCCTGGCGTCAGAACGGGCCACCCAGATCCCGGCCAGCATGCCGATCCCGATGATAATTCCATAATATGCAATGGAAAACCCAAACACAGATATATGATTCTTTAGATGCTCTATGGCAATCCCCAGATGCACAAAGCTGATATCCGCACCCTCCATATTGTTCTCCCTTCGGCCTTTTTCCGATTCTGTTTTCTTCAGGCAGGTTCTATGCTACTATACATCGGCGTGAAAATCAAGTGCAGACGCGCACATTTCAGGAACAGGACGGCGATGCGGCGTGAACATTTTCAATAAAACCAGTTGAGCCGCGTGCATTCCTGTGGTAGAATTAGATATTGCATAAATCAAAGGAGAACAGATAAAAATGAAATTAGGTATCGTAGGACTGCCGAACGTAGGCAAAAGTACGCTGTTTAATTCTCTTACAAAGGCAGGCGCAGAATCCGCCAACTATCCATTCTGCACCATAGATCCCAATGTAGGCGTGGTGCCGGTTCCCGACCGGCGGTTAAAGCTTCTGGGGGATCTTTACAATTCAAAAAAGGTGACCCCGGCCGTGATCGAATTCGTGGACATCGCCGGCCTTGTAAAGGGCGCGTCCAGGGGCGAGGGCCTGGGCAATCAGTTTTTGGCCAATATCCGTGAGGTGGACGCCATTATTCATGTAGTCCGCTGCTTTGAGGATCCCAACGTCATTCACGTGGAGGGCAGCGTAGATCCCCTGCGCGATATTGAGACCATCAACCTGGAGCTGATCTTCTCCGATCTGGAGATCCTGGAGCGCCGGATTGCGAAGACCTCAAAATCCGCGTTCAACGACAAGTCTCTTGCCAAAGAGGTGGAGATTCTTAAGGAGCTGAAGGCTGTTCTGGAGGACGGCAGGCTGGCCTGCACCTATGAAAATCCCGACGAGGACGCGATGGCCTTTGTCAATTCCTTAAACCTGCTCACCTGCAAGCCGGTGATCTTCGCCGCCAATGTAAGCGAGGACGATCTGGCCGACGACGGAGCCTCCAATCCTCATGTGGCCGCTGTCCGGGAGTTTGCCGCCAAAAACGGCTCTGAGGTATTCGTAATTTCCGCTCAGATCGAGCAGGAGATCGCGGAGCTGGACGATGATGAGAAGCAGGAGTATCTGGAGGCGCTGGGCTTATCCGAGTCCGGGCTGGACAAGCTGATCACCGCCAGCTACCGTCTCCTCGGCCTGATCAGCTACTTAACCTCCGGCGAGGACGAGACCCGCGCCTGGACCATCAAAAACGGCACAAAGGCGCCTCAGGCCGCCGGTAAGATTCACTCCGACTTTGAGCGCGGCTTCATCCGCGCCGAAGTTGTCAACTACCAGGATCTTCTGGACTGCGGCACCTACGCCAGGGCGAAGGAAAAGGGCCTTGTGGGACTGGAAGGCAAGGACTATGTGGTGAAAGACGGCGATGTGATTCTGTTCCGTTTCAATGTATAAAAAGCGGTTTCCCGCTCCAAAAGGGATGCCCGCCGGCCTGACTGCCGGCGGGCATCCCTTTACCCCCTTCCCGGAAAGACGCATCCTGTGCCGTAAAAACACTCCGCACAGGCCCGCGCCGCCGCTCTCCCTCTCCTGTCAGAGATATTTCTTCATCATCGGACATCCGTCCAGCGTTGCGAAATAATCCTTCGGCGTCTCCGCGCGCCGGATCTGCTGTACGCTTCCATCCTCCTTAAGCAGCAGCTCTGCGGATTTTAATTTTCCATTATAGTTATATCCCATGGCAAAGCCGTGGGCTCCCGTATCATGGATGATCAGATAATCTCCCATCTCAATCTCCGGAAGCATCCGGTCAATGGCAAATTTATCGTTGTTCTCGCAAAGAGAGCCGGTCACATCGTACTTGTGGTCGCAGGGCGCATGCTCCTTCCCCGATACGGTGATATGGTGATAGGCGCCATACATGGCCGGACGCATCAGATTTACCGCGCAGGCATCCACGCCGATATATTCCTTGTAGGTGTGCTTTTCGTGAATTGCCTTCGTCACCAGACAGCCGTAAGGCCCAAGCATAAACCGCCCAAGCTCCGTATATATGGCCACGTCTCCCATTCCGGCAGGAACCAGAATCTCCTCGTAGACCTTCCGGACGCCCTCTCCGATCACCCGGATATCGTTGGGTTCCTGATCCGGCCTGTAGGGGATGCCGATGCCGCCGGATAAATTAATAAAGGCAATATGAGCTCCCGTCTCACGCTTCAGCTCCGCCGCCAGCTCAAACAGCTGTCTGGCCAGAGCCGGATAGTAATCGTTTGTCACCGTGTTGCTGGCCAGAAACGCGTGAATTCCAAAGTGCTCGGCCCCCTTCTCCTTCAGAATCCGGTACGCCTCGGTGATCTGCCGGCGCGTCATGCCGTACTTGGCCTCGCCGGGATTATCCATAATATCGTTGCTGATCTGGAATACGCCGCCCGGATTGAACCGGCAGCTGACAGTCTTCGGAATATATCCCAGCATCTTCTCCACGCAGCTGATATGAGTAATATCATCCAGATTGATAATAGCTCCCAGCTGCTCCGCCAGGGCGAACTCCTCCGGCGGCGTATCATTGGAAGAAAACATGATATCATGTCCTGAGAAGCCCACAGCGTCCGACATCATCAGCTCCGTGGCGGAGGAGCAGTCCGTCCCGCAGCCCTCCTCCTTCAGAATCTGAAGGATATAGGGATTGGGCGTTGCCTTCACCGCAAAATATTCCCTGTAGCCCGGGTTCCAGGAAAATGCCTCCCGCAGCGCTCTTGCATTCTCGCGGATCCCTCTCTCATCATAGAGATGAAACGGCGTCAGCCATTTCTTTGTTATTTCATCCAGCTGTTCCTTTGATACAAATACGTTTTTCTCCATCGTCTTTCTCCCTTTCCCTGTCCGGCAAAAAACAAAAAGGCCCGGAAAGGGAAAACACGGCCTGTCGGCCATATGCCCCTCCCGCGGACCTCTCTGTCCAGCCAGATTATTGACAAGTAGTAACTTTTTATTTCTGATGCATCAATCCACTACGACAACCTGCATGATGTTCGTGTTTGCTGCCGGCGCGTGGCGGCTTGTCCTGGTAACCACGCCTGCAGTAACCACAACCACATCTCCGTCCTGGATGAGCTCCTTCTCCTTCAGCAGATCCAGAGAGGACTCAATCAGCAGGTTCGTGGATTCTGCGCGCTTCGCCTGGAAGGGACGCACGCCCCAGTAAATCTGCATCTGACGGACAGCGGCAGCGCTGGGCGACAACCCGATGATCTGCACGCCGGGACGCCACTTGGATAAAAGCCGCGTGGTAAAGCCGCTGATGGACGGAGCGATGATCGCTTTTGCCCCAAGGGCATGCGCCGTGGAAACAGAGGAATAGCACACGGCATTGGAAATGTTGTGCTCATTCTCCGCGGATACGCGCCGCTCTCTGTAAGCGCCGTAATCCAGAAACTTCTCGGTTGCTTCACAGATCTGCGCCATCATCTTCAGGGCCTCTACCGGATATTTGCCCATGGCCGTCTCACCGGACAGCATCACGGCGTCGGTTCCGTCGTAAACCGCATTGGCCACGTCCGTCACCTCTGCTCTGGTGGGGCGGGGATTGCGGATCATGGAATCCAGCATCTGGGTTGCGGTGATAACCGGCTTGCAGGCCAGGTTGCACTTGCGGATGATGGTCTTCTGGATGTGGGGAACCTCCTCCGGCGGGATCTCCACGCCCATGTCGCCGCGGGCTACCATGATGCCGTCGCTGGCCTCGATGATTGCGTCCAGATTCTCAATGCCCTCCGCATTCTCAATCTTGGCGATAATCTGCATGGGAGAACCGGCCTTATCCAGAATATCCCGGATCTCCTGAATCGCACCGGCAGTGCGGACGAAGGACGCCGCGATAAAATCGAAGCCCTGCTCGATACCGAACTGAATGTCCTCCTTATCCTTTTCCGTCAGCGCCGGAAGCTTGATCTTTACGTTGGGCACATTGACGCCCTTTCTCTCTCCCAGCTCTCCGCCGTTGATCACAGAGCAGACAATATCCGTGCCCGTCACCTCCAGCACCTGGAGCTCAATCAGGCCGTCGTCGATCAGGATCTTATTGCCCGGAACCACATCCTCGTTTAAGCCGCTGTAATTGATATGGCCGGTCTGGCTGTCTCCCGTAATCTCTCTGGTGGTCAGCGTATAGGTCTGGCCTGCCGTCAGCGTCACTTTTTTTCCATCCTTTAAAAGTCCGGTGCGGATCTCCGGTCCCTTGGTATCAAGAAGGGCCGCCACCGGAAGCCCCGTCTCCTCGCGGACCTCCTGCAGAAGCGTCAGACGTCCCTTCTGCTCCTCGTAATCTCCGTGGGAAAAGTTGAATCTGGCAACATCCATGCCGTTTAAGGCCAGAGCCTTCATGGTTTCCTTATTGTTCGTGTTGGGACCCATGGTACAGATAATTTTTGTCTTTTTCACAATTCTCTCCTCCTGCTGCGTTTCCATTTTCTGTTTTCAGCTTACATTCAGCCTTCCTGCATATCCTTTGTCACATGCTTGTGGGTGTATAAATGATCCTGGCAGTACTCGTAGCTGCCCTCGCATTTCGAGCAGTAGCGGAACTCCAGGTTATCCCCGTCCAGTTCCGTGCGGCCGCAGACCGCACAGCGGTGCCTGGTTTTTCCCGGCGAAAGAATCTTCGCCGGACCAGAAGCGCCTTTTTTCATCTCCCGTTTAAACGTCTGCTTTCTCGCAAATTCCTTCGGCGAATACCGCTTGTAATTGCGGGTCATCACAAAGAATACGATAATATTCAGCAGCGAAATCGCCAGGGCCGCCCGGACAGCCGCATCTCCTCTCAGAAAATCATACAGATAGACGGCGCACTCCGCGATTGCCAGCCACTTCGCCTTAATCGGCAGCACCATAAACAGCAGAAACTGCGCGTCCGGATAATACATGGCAAATGCAAGAAAAATGGATGTGTTGATATATCCGGTAGTCATAATCCAGCGCTGGTGAAACACAAAGTATCCCACAAAGGCCGCCAGAATCTGCGCCAGCACACCCATAAAGAAGAACACGTTGAACCGGAAGGAGCCCCATACGTGCTCCAGCGTCTGCCCCAGATTATAATAGACAAACAGCGCCAGCACGCCCAGCAGCACCGTGGTAAACTGCATGCTTCCGAAGGCCGGCGGGTAGCACAGAAAGGTCACCAGCCGCCACACCTGGCCGCGAAGAACCAAGCCCACATCCAGGCTCAGGTACTCGTAGTAAATCATCGGGTTCATCAGCCAAAGCACCAGCCCGGCCGCGTACATCATGATAATGTAATACATCAGGTTCGGAATCGCGTATTTTTGATACTTCCGCTCAAATCTCCTGAAAAATTCCATCAAAATTCCTTTCTGACTGATTAAAATAAGTTCTTCTTGGAGAAGATCAGAGCCACCAGGCCGGAAAGCAGGGCCGCGAAGCCCAGCACAATCACAAAGCCGTAGGGGCTGTTTGCAAACGGCATCCCCGCCTCGTTTACATTCATGCCGTAAAAGCTTGCCACCATGGTCGGGATGGACATAACTATCGTAATGGTTGCCAGAAACTTCATAACGATATTCAGGTTGTTGGAAATAACCGATGCAAAGGCGTCCATGGTGCCGCTTAAAATGCCGCTGTAAATATTGGCCATCTCAATGGCCTGCTTGTTCTCGATGATAACGTCCTCCAAAAGGTCCGTATCCTCCGGGTATTTTTTGATCTTTTCACTGCGCAGCAGCTTCTCCAGAACCACCTCGTTGGATCTGAGGGAGGTGGTAAAATACACAAGGCTCTTTTCCAGCTCCAAAAGCTCAATCAGCTCCTGATTCCGCTGGGATTTGTGAAGCTCCCGCTCCACGACCTCGCTCTTTTTGTCGATGATGCGCAGGTACTGAAGGTACATAGACGCATTTTTATAAAGAATCTGCAGGATAAACCGGCTCTTCATATAAGTATGGAAGTTTCTCACCCGGCCGTCCATAAACGCGGTCAGCACCGGCGTATCCTCCAGGCAGACGGTGACAATGGCCTCCTCCGCCATGATAATGCCCATGGGGATGGTCACATACCAGTCCTTTTCGTTGCGCTCCTCAATCAGCGGGATATCCACAACGATCAGGCTGTAGTGGTCCTCCGTCTCAATACGGGAACGCTCCTCCTCATCCAGAGGCGCCTTGATGTCATCCGGGTCGATATGGTAGCGGTTGGCCACCTCCAGGACCTCCGTGGCTGTAGGATTGGTCAATGCAATCCAGCATCCGGACTCTGCCTCCTCAATCTGGTGAATCGTTCCTTCTTCTGTCTTAAAAATACGAATCATGTCAGACTTCTTCCTTTCCCTTTATTCATGCTTTGAACTGTTTAAAACGGCGCAGTATTTCAACCCACACTGCGGCGCTGAGGGAAAAGAACCATGGAAAAAGTCCTTATGCTCTCTTAAGGATGCAGTGCAGGTATGCGCTTTCGTCCGTCTTCCGTCTCACTGTGATAGTTACCGGGCCCACTGTCCATAACTGCTTCCATCCTTTCTTCCTTAATATTATACCCCATCCGGAGATATTCCCATGCTCCGCGACTTTATCATTATAATTTCTGCCGAGCTGTTTGTCAAACCCTGCGCACTTGTTTTTTCATATCTGACAGGATTTTTGCCATTTCTTAACTCTTTTTTTACGACTTTGCAAATTGTATTCGTTCCGTATTTATGCTAAACTGGAGTGTAAAAGTTTTTATGTACACCATTTTCTACCAGACAAAGGAGGCAGGGGAACACCCCGCATACATGAAGCTACATAATACATTGGGAATCGATATTGGTTCCACTACGGTGAAGGCCGCTGTCCTGGACAGCGAAAACCGGATCCTTTTTGCAGACTACGAGCGCCACTATGCCAACATCCAGGAAACGCTCGCTCTTTTATTATCCAGGGCCAAAGAACAGCTTGGGGAGATGGATGTGTGCGCCAGCATTACCGGCTCCGGCGGACTGACTCTTTCCACCCATCTGCAGGTGCCCTTTACTCAGGAGGTTGTGGCCGTGGCCACAGCCTTAAAGGACTACGCCCCCCAGACGGATGTTGCCATCGAGCTGGGCGGCGAGGACGCAAAAATCATATATTTCACCGGCGGCATCGACCAGCGGATGAACGGCATCTGCGCCGGCGGCACCGGTTCTTTTATCGACCAGATGGCCTCTCTGCTCCAGACGGACGCCTCCGGTCTGAATGAGTACGCCAAAAATTACCAGATGATCTATCCCATTGCGGCCCGCTGCGGCGTGTTCGCAAAATCTGATATTCAGCCCCTGATCAATGAGGGCGCCACCAGGGAAGACCTGGCCGCCTCCATTTTCCAGGCTGTGGTAAATCAGACCATCAGCGGTCTGGCCTGCGGAAAGCCGATCCGCGGCACCGTGGCATTTTTAGGAGGTCCCCTCCATTTCCTGCCGGAGCTGCGAAACGCCTTTATCCGCACACTGAATCTGGACGCGGATCATGTGGTTGCGCCGGATCATTCCCATCTGTTCGCCGCAGTCGGCGCCGCCATGAACGCAAAGGAGACGGCTGTATTCTCTCTGGGCGAACTGGCGAAGAGGCTGTCCTCCGGCATCAAGATGGAGTTTGAGGTAAAGCGGATGGAGCCGCTGTTTGCCTCTGAGCAGGAATACGCGGAATTTACTGCCCGCCACAACAGGGACAAGGTGCGCACAGGCGATCTTTCCACCTACAGCGGCAACTGCTTTTTAGGCATTGACGCCGGCTCCACCACCACCAAGGTGGCTCTGGTGGGCGAGGACGGAAGTCTTCTGTACCGGTTCTACGACAACAACAACGGCAGCACCATCGCCACAGCGATCCGGGCCATGGCGGAGATTCAGTCAAAGCTTCCCGACACAGCCCATATTGCCTGGTCCTGCTCTACCGGATACGGAGAAGCCCTGCTCAAATCCGCTTTCATGCTGGACGAGGGCGAGGTGGAGACGATCTCCCACTACTACGCGGCCGCCTTTTTCGAGCCGGACGTGGACTGTATCCTGGATATCGGCGGACAGGACATGAAATGCATCAAGATCAAGGACGGCACCGTGGACAGCGTGCAGCTGAACGAGGCCTGCTCCTCCGGCTGCGGCTCCTTCATCGAGACCTTCGCAAAATCTCTGAACTACAGCGTCATTGACTTTGCAAAGGAAGCGCTGTTTGCCAAAAACCCCACGGACCTGGGTACCCGCTGCACGGTATTTATGAATTCCAACGTAAAGCAGGCTCAGAAGGAGGGCGCTACGGTGGCTGACATTTCCGCCGGTCTTGCGTACTCCGTCATTAAAAACGCCCTCTACAAGGTTATCAAGATCACCAGGCCCTCCGATCTGGGCACCCATGTGGTGGTTCAGGGCGGCACCTTTTACAACGACGCCGTGCTCAGAAGCTTTGAGAAGATTTCCGGCTGCCAGGCTGTCCGCCCGGATATTGCGGGCATTATGGGCGCCTTCGGCGCGGCTCTGATCGCCAGAGAGCGGTTCAACGCCGCAAAGGGCACCTCCATGCTGCCCCTTGACAAGATCCTGGCATTAAAATATGACACCTCCATGACCCGCTGCAAGGGCTGCAACAACCACTGTGTGCTGACCGTCAACCGTTTTGACGGCGGACGGCAGTTTATCAGCGGCAACCGCTGCGAGCGGGGGCTGGGGCTTGCCAAAGCGAAGAAAGAGGTTCCCAACCTGTTTGCCTACAAGTATGACCGGGTATTCAACTACGAGTCCCTGTCGCCGGATCTGGCCCGCCGGGGCGTGATCGGCATCCCGAGAGTCCTGAACATGTATGAGGACTTCCCCTTCTGGGCAGTGTTCTTTAAGGAATTAGGCTTCCGGGTAGTGCTGTCGCCTCAGTCCACGAAGAAGCTTTATGAGCTTGGCATCGAGTCCATTCCCAGCGAATCCGAATGCTATCCGGCCAAGCTGGTTCACGGCCATATCGCATGGCTGATCAAGCAGGGCGTCCGGGATATTTTCTATCCCTGTATCCCCTACGAGCGGAATGAGACGCCGGACGCGGGCAACCACTACAACTGCCCCATGGTAACCTCCTATGCGGAGAATATCAAAAACAACGTGGAGGAGCTGACGGAGCACCATGTGCATTTCATGAACCCGTTCTTTGCCTTCACCAACGAGGAGGTGCTCACGAAGCAGCTGATTGTGGAGATGGGCAGAGAATTCGACATTCCTTCCCTGGAGGTGCAGAAGGCGGCCCACGCCGGCTGGCAGGAGCTTTTGGCCTCCCGCCGCGACATGGAAAAGAAGGGCGAGGAAACCATCGCCTGGTTAAAGGAGCATGACCGTCACGGCATTGTCCTTGCAGGGCGCCCCTACCATGTGGATCCGGAGATCCACCATGGCATCCCGGAGCTGATCACCTCCTACGGACTTGCCGTGCTGACGGAGGATTCCGTAAGCCATCTGGCGGAGGCGGAGCGGCCTTTGGTGGTGACGGATCAGTGGATGTACCACTCCCGCCTTTACAGAGCCGCCACCTACGTAAAAACCAGCGAATATCTGGATCTGATCCAGTTAAATTCCTTCGGCTGCGGACTGGACGCCGTGACCACAGATCAGGTTCACGACATCTTAACCGGCTCAGGAAAGATTTATACGGTGCTGAAGATCGATGAGGTCAACAACCTGGGCGCGGCCCGGATCCGGATCCGTTCCCTGATTGCGGCCCTGCGGGTGCGCAGCCAGAAATCATACCACAGAAAGATCGTTTCCAGCGCCTACAACCGCGTTGTCTTCACCAAGGAGATGAAAAAGGACTACACCCTGCTCTGCCCCCAGATGTCGCCGATTCATTTTGATCTGATCGAGCCGGCCATCCGGGCCTTCGGCTACAAGGTGGAGGTTCTGCAGAACGACAGCCGGGCAGCCATAGACGTGGGCCTGCAGTATGTCAACAACGACGCCTGCTATCCGTCCCTGATCGTCATCGGCCAGGTGATGGACGCGCTGCTTTCCGGAAAATACGACTTAAACCACACGGCGGTGCTTATGAGCCAGACCGGCGGCGGCTGCCGTGCCTCCAACTATATCGGCTTCATCCGCCGCGCCCTGGAAAAGGCCGGAATGCCCCAGGTGCCGGTAATCTCGGTCAATGCCAACGGCATGGAGACAAACCCGGGCTTTACCTTTACGCCGGGGCTGATCACCAAGGCCATGCAGGCCGTGGTTTACGGAGACGTGTTTATGAGGGTGCTTTACGCGACCCGTCCCTACGAGAAGGTACCGGGCTCCGCCAACGCCCTTCACGCAAAATGGAAAAAGAGGTGCATTGAAAGCCTTTCCACAAAGGCGGCAAACATGCTGGAATTCGGGCGGAACATCCGCGGCATTGTCCGTGATTTTGACGAGCTGCCCCGGATCGATGCAAGAAAGCCGAAGGTGGGCATTGTGGGCGAGATCCTGGTAAAGTTCTCCCCCCTGGCCAACAATCATATTGTAGATCTTTTAGAGTCCGAGGGCGCAGAGGCAGTGATGCCGGATCTGATGGATTTCCTCCTCTACTGCTTCTACAACAGCAACTTTAAGGCCGAGCATTTAGGCGGCAAGCGCTCCACAGCCCGTCTGTGCAACCTGGGAATCTCGCTGCTTGAGTATTTCCGCCGGGTAGCCAGAAAGGAGCTGGAAAAGAGCCGGCATTTCACGCCGCCCTCCAGAATCTGGGAGCTGGCCGATATGGCAAAGGATTACGTTTCTCTGGGCAACCAGACCGGCGAGGGCTGGTTCCTTACCGGCGAGATGCTGGAGCTGATCCACTCCGGCGTGGAAAATATTGTCTGCACTCAGCCCTTCGGCTGTCTGCCCAACCATATTGTGGGCAAGGGAGTCATCAAGGAGCTCAGACGGACCCATCCCACAGCCAACATCATCGCCGTGGATTACGATCCCGGCGCCAGCGAGGTAAACCAGTTAAACCGCATCAAGCTGATGCTTGCCACCGCGCAGAAAAATCTGAACGGAGAGACGGCATAATATTGCGGCCATCTGAAAACAGACAGGCGGCAGGGCTTCTTACCGGGCCCTGCCGCCTGTCTGTTTTCATTCTTTTCTTTTAATCCAGCTCGCTGATTCCTGTATACAATTCATAATACCGTCCCTTCATCGCCAGCAGCTCCTCATGGTCGCCCCGCTCGATGATACAGCCGTTTTCCAGCACCATAATGGCGTTCGCATTGCGGACCGTAGACAGACGGTGGGCAATGACAAAGGTGGTTCTGTCGGCCATCAGCCGGTCCATGCCACGCTCGATATGCTTTTCCGTCCTGGTGTCCACGGAGCTGGTAGCTTCATCCAGAATCAGAACCGGAGCCCTGGAAAGAGCCGCTCTTGCAATATTCAGCAGCTGCCGCTGTCCCTGGCTTAAATTGGCTCCGTCTCCCTCCAGCAAGGTATCATAGCCGTGAGGCAGTCTGGTAATAAAGGAATGGGCCGAAGCCGTCTTCGCCGCCTGGATCACCTCCTCGTCCGTCGCGTCCAGCCGCCCGTAGCGGATATTCTCCATCACCGTCCCCGTAAACAGGTGGGTGTCCTGCAGCACCATGGCAATATTTCTGCGCAGATTGTCCCGCCGGATATGCCGGATATCCACGCCGTCTATGGTAATGGAGCCGCTCTGAATATCATAAAAGCGGTTGATCAGATTGGTAATGGTGGTCTTTCCCGCTCCGGTGGAGCCCACAAACGCAATCTTCTGCCCCGGCCTGGCGTAAAGGCTTATATCCTTCAGAATCACCTTGTCCGGATCGTAACCAAAGGTTACATGGTCCAGCACCACATGCCCCTTCATGGGATCCAGCGTCACGGCGTCCGGATCGTCCGCCGGCTCCGGATCCTGATCCATCACCGTAAACACACGCTCTGCTCCGGCCAGCGCCGAAAACACATTGCTGACCTGCATGGAAATCTCATTGATCGGACGGCTGAACTGTCTGGAAAAGTTCAAAAATACCGTCAGTCCGCCTACATCAAAGCTTCTGAACACACACAGCAGTCCTCCGATGCAGGCTGTCAGGGAGTAGTTTACCTGGCTTAAATTGCCCATAACCGGCCCCATCATGCCGCCGAAGAACTGGGCGCGGATCTGATTGTCCCGCAGATCCTTATTTAACAGGGCAAACTCCTCCTTCGCCTCCTCCTCATGGCAGAACACCTTTACCACCTTCTGGCCTGTAACCGTCTCCTCAATATAGCCGTTGACCGCGCCGAGGGACGCCTGCTGGGCAGAGAAATACCTCTGGCTTCTGTGGGCCACGGCGCCGCCCGCCCGCATCATCACCGGAATCATGAAAAGCGTCACCAGGGTCAGCCAGATATTGGTGTAAACCATCAGAATCAGCGTCCCCACGATGCTTAAGGCGCCTGAAAACAGCTGGACCAGCGTGCTGCTTAACATCATGCCGATGGTGTCCACGTCATTGGTGAACCGGCTCATCAGGTCGCCGTTGGAATTGGTGTCGTAATAGCGTACCGGCAGGGTCTGCAGCTTTGCAAACAGATCGTTCCGGATCTTTTTCAGGGCCCGCTGCGCCACGGTCAGCATGATCCTGGCCTGGGCATAGTTCGCGCCCACGCCCATCATGTACACCGCCGCCATTACAAAAAGTGCGCGGGCCAGACCGGCCGCGTCTCCGCGGCTTCCGTCCAGAGGAGCGATATAGGTGTTGATAATGGGCCTCAGCATATAAGAGCCGGCCAGAGTTCCTATGGTATTTAAAATTACGCAGACAAAGGCCGCTCCCATCAGGCCCCTGTCCTGATTCAGATAGGAAAGCAGGCGGCGGATGGTTTTTCCTGTCTGCTTCGGGCGGTGTCCGTCCAGGACCGGCATTCTTCTGCCGCCGGGACCGCCTCCCGGCCCCCTGCCGGGTCCCGGCATCATGAGGGGGACGGCGGCATGATGGCCATAGCGGCGCTTTAAGTCCTCCAGCCGCTTCCTGCTGCTCTGGTTTTCGTCCATCAGGCGCTCACCTCCTGTTTTTTCTCCCGCTGGGAATAATAGATTTCCTGATATGCCGCACAGCCGGCCATCAGCTCCTCATGGGTTCCCATACCGATAATCCTGCCCTCATCAAGCACAAGAATCCTGTCAGCCGCCTCCACGGAGCCGATTCTCTGGGCAATGATAATCTTCGTGGTATCCTTTAAAGATGTGCCAAAGCTTTCCCGGATCTTTGCCTCCGTAGCCGTGTCCACAGCGCTGGTGGAGTCGTCAAGAATCAGGATTTTCGGCTTTTTGAGAAGTGCGCGGGCAATGCAGAGACGCTGCTTCTGACCGCCGGACACATTGACGCCGCCCTGGCTTAAGTCCGTATTGTAGCCGTCCGCAAAGGCGCTGATAAAGCCGTCCGCCTGGGCCGCCTCTGCGGCGGCGCGGATCTGCTCCTCTGAGGCATGCTCATCGCCCCACCGGAGATTTTCCTCAATCGTTCCGGAAAACAGGACATTTTTCTGAAGAACCATGCCGACGCCGTCGCGCAGGTTCCGCAGAGAATACTCCCTGACGTCCACTCCGTCCACCAGCACCTGCCCCTCTGTCGCGTCATAAAGCCGCGGTATCATCTGCACCAGAGTGGTTTTTCCGCTTCCCGTGGCGCCGATAATACCGATCACCTGCCCCGGCTCCGCCGTAAAGCTGATGTGCTCCAGCACCTTATCCTCTCCGTCCCGCTCATAGCTGAAGGACACGTCCCGGAATTCCACCAGGCCCCTTGTCACCCTTTTGTCCTTCCGGCTTCCATGCTCATCTGTCAGATCCACCTCCGCCTTCATGATCTCGTTGATCCGCCGGATGGACGCCATGGCTCTGGCGCTCTGTAAAAATACCATGGACAGCATCATCAGAGACATCAGAATCTGAACAATGTAGGTGGTAAACGCAGTCAGATCTCCCACCTGCATGGAGCCGCCGATAATCAGATTGCCGCCGTACCAGACCACCGCCAGGGTAGTCACATTCATGGCCAGCATCATCACCGGCATGGTGGCGATAACAATATTCATGGCCCGCAGGCTGTTTTCCTGAAGCTCCTCATTGGCCCGGCCAAACTTCTTCATCTCATAATCCTCACGGACAAAGGACTTGATCAGCCGCACATTGACCAGCGCCTCCTGGATCCCGGAATTCATGGCGTCCAGCTTCGTCTGCATGATGCCGAACCGGGGGTAAGCCGTAATCATAATCGCCGCAATCACCACCGCCAGCACCGGGATCACAATCAGAAGAATCGCCGCCAGCTTCGGATTCATGAGAAATGCCATAATCAGAGCTCCAATCAGCATTCCCGGCGCACGCAGCGCCAGACGCAGGCCCATCATCATAACCTGCTGTACCTGCTGCACGTCATTGGTCAGCCGCGTCACCAGAGAGCCGGTGCTGAAATCATCGATATTCCTGAAGGAGAACTCCTGAACCTTTCCAAAAAGGTCAGCCCGCAAATCGCTGGTAAAGCTGATGGAGGCCTTCGCGGAAAAATACGCTCCGCCGATACCGCTTGCCGCCATCACCACCGCTACCAGCGCCATGGCAAGTCCCATCCGCAGAATATATCCTCCGTCCCTGTCTGCCACGCCGTTGTTGACGATCAGAGACATCATTTTCGGAAGCATGATCTCTCCAAGCACCTCCGTGATCATCAGGAAGGGACCAATGACAAAGGCGGCCGCATAGGGCCTTGCATATTTTGCGTAACGCTTCATTTTGATTCATTCCTTTCCGCCGGGGGATATTCCACAATATAATGGTCGTAGGCGTTCACCACCAGGGTGCTGCCCAGATGATCCACCCGCTTAAAGCCGGTGCCGTAATTCGCGTGCACATGGCCATGTACAAACAGGCCCGGCTTATATTTTTCAATAAGCTGTTTAAAGCAGGAGAAGCCCTGATGCGGCAGATCCTGCAGGTCGTTGACGCCCTTTGCCGGCGCGTGCGCCACTAAAATGTCAAAGCCCTTATGCTTAAACAGCTTCCACCACAGCCGCCGGATCCGCCAGGCCATGGCCCTCTCTGTATACTGATGCTCCGAATCCGGCCGGTACTGCATGGAGCCGCCCAGCCCCAGGATCCGTATGCCCTTATAGACAAAAATATCGTCCTCAATGCAGACGCCGCCGCAGCTGGCCCCCTTGCGGTGCCAGTCGTCGTGATTGCCCAGCACATACAGCACCGGAACATGGCTCATGGTGGCAAAAAATTCCAGATAATTTTTCCGCAGGTCGCCGCAGGCCAGAATCAGCTCCACCCCTTCCAGCTTCTCCGGGGAAAAATACTCGTATAACGATTTTGATTCATGATCTGCCAGAACCAGTATTTTCATGCTCCTGTACCTCCGACGCATTTTCTTCTGACCGCACGCCCTGCACCTGAATCATATGCTGGGACTCGGTTTTAAATAATTCTGCCGCTGGAATGCTGCCGATTACATTGCCGGCCAGCCAGTCCATCCGCACGATCTCCTCCGGGCTTAAGCTGCTGCCTGCCTGGCCGATGATCACGCCGTCCTGGGCCTCAATCTCGTCCCCGAACACACGGAAGCT
>JAUNGW010000012.1 GCA_030524245.1 Eubacteriales bacterium | reverse complement strand
TATTTTCACATCGGAGGAACCTCCGATGCTTCTTGTCCGGCTTTGCCGGGCAAGAAGATGCTCTGTCCTGAACAGTTACAAAACCTTAAAACCAGGGTTGCAGCCAAAGAACCGACGCATGGATGCTGACATGCGGCGGTTCTTTTTGACTCTTATCCGAAATATATGCTAAAATAGAACGTAACGGTTCAGGACGGCTTGTTTTCCTTCTCTTATTTTTCCACTGTTCTGAACCGCTGCAGTAAAACAAATCTTTCACACTGATAAAAGGAGACCGTCAGCTATGGATCACAAAAAAAGAAGAGACGCAGGCATGGCCTATATCTCTGATCAGAAGATTATGGAGGAACAGGCAGTCTGCCGGAAAATCCTGCAGCGCTTTAACTTTGCTGACCGCTCTGATTTTGACGGGCTGGCCGCTATCGTTAAGGAATTATTGGGAAAATCAGAGGACGCCTTCATCAATCCGCCGTTCTTCTGCGACTACGGAAAGCACATCGAGGCAGGCAAAAACTTTTTCGCCAACTACAACTGCACCATCATCGATGTGGCAAGGGTCACCATCGGAGATAACTGCATGCTGGCTCCCAACGTGGCCATCTACACCGCCGGCCATCCGCTTCATCCCGTGTCCCGCAATTCTCTTTATGAGTACGGCATCCCGGTGACCATCGGCGACAACGTGTGGATCGGCGGAAATTCTGTGATTCTGCCCGGCGTTACCATAGGAAGCAATGTGGTCATCGGCGCCGGAAGCGTGGTGTCCAGAGATATTCCCGACTGGAGCCTGGCTGTGGGAAATCCCTGCCGGGTGATCCGCACCATCACAGAAGCGGATAAAAAATATTATTTTAAGGATCGGGAGTTTGATGAGGAGGCGTGGGAGCAGATTCTGGAAATGGAAAAAGGGTGACGTAAGTCACCCTCTTCCTCTCCAAGCTATCTGAAAAGCCCTTTCTTTTTATGCTTTTCCTCTCCATCCGGGGTCTCTCCCCGCATGGCCGCGTCGTATTTGCGCAGGGCCTCCTTCTGGGCCTCCGTCATACGCACCGGCACCTGAACCACCAGGGTCACATAATGATCGCCCCGCAGGTTCTTGTTACGGATAGAGGGAACGCCCTTTCCTTTCAGACGCACCTTCGTGTCAGTCTGGGTCCCTGCCTTCACCTCATACTCCACCTCGCCGTCCACAGTGCGGATCCGGATGGGGCCGCCAAGCGCTGCCGTAGCGAAGGAAATCGGCACAGTGGAGAAAATGTTCGTATCCTGCCGTTTGAATACCGGATGCTGGGAAACAACTGCCTCCACAAGCAGGTCTCCCCGCTCACCGCCGTTTACTCCGGGCTCACCGCCGCCGGCACAGCGCACCTGCATGCCGTTGTCGATACCGGCCGGGATCGTAACCTTGAATTTCTTTCTCCTGGTCACGTAGCCGCTTCCGCCGCAGTCCGGGCACTTCTCCCGGATCACCTTGCCCCTGCCTCCGCACTCCGGACAGGTCTGCACGTTCTGTACCTGGCCGAAGAAGGACTGCTGGGTGTACATGATCTTGCCCTTGCCGTTGCACTTCGGGCAGGTCTCCGGTGAGGTGCCGGGCTTTGCCCCCGTGCCGTGGCACTTCGGACATTCCTCCTTAAAGTTGATCTCAATCTCTTTCTCGCAGCCGAACACTGCCTCCTCAAAGGTAATGCGGATGGCTGTTCTTACATTGGCCCCCCTGGCAGGACCGTTGTACTGGCTGCTGCGGCTTCTGCCGCCGCCGAAAATATCGCCCATATCCGCGCCGTTAAAGTCAAAGCCGCCGAAGCCGCCTGCGCCGCCTCCGGCGCCGCCCTCAAACGCGGCGTGTCCGAACTGGTCATACTGCTTTCTCTTCTCCGGATCGCTTAAAACGCTGTAGGCCTCTGATGCCTCCTTGAACTTCCGCTCTGCCTCCGCATCTCCTGGATTGCTGTCCGGATGATATTTTTTGGCGAGAACACGATATGCTTTTTTCAAGGCGGCATCATCTGCATTTTTCGGGACTCCCAGGACCTCATAATAATCTCTCTTACTCTCTGCCATGATGCTTCCCTTTCTCTCTCAATCCTTTATCTATACGCCGAAACGGCTGCCGCCCATCCGGGGCTGCCAATGGCAGTCCCGGAAAAGCGACAGCCTTTTTATATTACACTTCTTTGAAGTCGCCGTCAATCACATCATCGTTGGAACCGGAAGCGCTGCCTCCTGCCTGGCTGTTCATGTCAGGACCTGCGCCCTGAGCGCCAGCCGCTCCCTGTGACGCCTCGTAAACCTTGGCAAACAGAGCCTGGGCGCTGGCCATCAGCTTCTCCTTGCCGGCCTTGATGTCCTCAACCTGCGCATCGGTCATCTGATCGATCGGAGCACGGTTGATGGCTTCCTTCAGCGCGGTCAGATCTGCCTCGACAGCAGACTTGTCACTGTCGCTGAGCTTGTCGCCAACCTCTTCAAGAGCCTTCTCGGTCTGGAATACCATGGCGTCCGCGTCATTTCTGGCATCAATGCCTTCCTTCTTCTTCTTATCCTGCGCCTCGAACTCAGCCGCCTCTCTCACAGCCTTATCAATATCAGCCTCGGACATGTTGGAGCCGGAGGTGATGGTGATATGCTGCTCCTTGCCGGTGCCAAGATCCTTTGCGGATACGTTTACAATACCGTTGGCATCGATATCAAAGGTAACCTCGATCTGCGGAACGCCTCTTCTTGCGGGCGGGATTCCATCCAGACGGAACTGTCCAAGGGTCTTGTTGTCGCGGGCAAACTCACGCTCGCCCTGTACCACATGGATGTCAACTGCGGTCTGGTTGTCTGCCGCGGTGGAGAAGATCTGGCTCTTCTTTGTCGGGATCGTGGTATTTCTCTCAATCAGTCTTGTGGCAACGCCGCCCATGGTCTCGATGGACAGGGAAAGCGGGGTAACATCCAGAAGCAGGATGTCTCCGGCGCCTGCGTCTCCTGCCAGCTTGCCGCCCTGAATTGCAGCGCCGATGGCAACGCACTCATCCGGATTTAAGGACTTGTTGGGCTCCTTGCCGGTCAGCTGCTTTACCTTCTCCTGCGCGGACAGCATACGGGTAGAACCGCCTACCAGAAGCACCTTGCCCAGCTCAGCGGTGGTCACGCCGCCGTCCTTTAAGGCATTCTGAACCGGAACCGCCGTTCTCTCGATCAGGTCGTGAGTCAGCTCGTCAAACTTTGCTCTGGTCAGGTTCATGTCAAGATGCTTCGGACCCTCGGACGTTGCGGTGATGAAGGGCAGGTTGATGTTGGTGGTCGTCGCAGTGGACAGCTCCTTCTTCGCCTTCTCCGCAGCCTCTTTCAGTCTCTGCATAGCCATCTTGTCGCCGGAAAGGTCAACGCCCTCGGCCTTCTTGAACTCATCAACCAGCCACTGGGTAATCCGGTTATCGAAATCATCGCCGCCCAGGTGGGTATCGCCGTTGGTGGAAAGCACCTCGATAACGCCGTCGCCGATCTCAATCAGGGACACATCGAAGGTACCGCCGCCCAGGTCGTATACCATGATCTTCTGCTCCTTTTCATTGTCCAGGCCATATGCCAGGGCTGCGGCAGTCGGCTCGTTGATGATACGCTTTACATCAAGACCTGCGATCTTGCCTGCGTCCTTGGTTGCCTGACGCTGCGCGTCGTTGAAGTACGCCGGAACAGTAATCACTGCCTCTGTTACCTTCTCGCCCAAATATGCCTCTGCGTCAGCCTTCAGCTTCTGCAGAATCATAGCGGAAATCTCCTGCGGCGTATAGCTCTTGCCGTCGATGGTCACCTTGTAATCCGTTCCCATATGTCTCTTGATGGAAGAGATGGTGCGGTCCGCGTTGGTCACGGCCTGACGCTTCGCAGGCTCGCCGACCAGTCTCTCGCCGGTTTTTGTAAATGCAACTACAGACGGTGTTGTTCTGGAACCCTCCTGGTTCGGGATAACCACCGGCTTGCCGCCTTCCATTACGGCAACGCAGCTGTTTGTAGTTCCCAAATCGATTCCGATAATCTTGCTCATAGCTTTTTCCTCCTGAATTTATATGTTCTGATAAATGTTGTAACCTGATGTTAATTGGCCACCTGCACCATACTGTGGCGAACCACGGTGTCGCGGTACTTGTAGCCCTTCTGAAGCTCCTGGGAAATCTCGTTCTCTCCAAGCTGCTCATCGTCCACATGCATCACTGCGTTGTGAAGATTCGGATCAAACTGCTGCCCCATCGCCTCAATTGCTTCCACACCGGCATCCTCCAGTGTTTTCACAAACTGCTTGTAAATCTTTTCCACGCCTTCGGCAAAGGAAGAACCCTTCACGTCCTCCGGCATGGCCGCCAGGCCCCGCTCAAAGTTGTCGATCACCGGCAGAATCCGCTCGATGATATCTCTGGCGCCGACCTCGTACATGGCCGCCTTCTCCTTCTCCGTACGCTTGCGGAAATTATCGAATTCAGCCATCTGGCGTTTCAGCCGGTCCTGCAGCTCCTCTATCTGGGCGTCCTTCGGATCCTTCTTTTCCTTCGCAGACCCTTCAGCCGCTTTCTCCGGCCCCTTCTCCGCGGAGGTCTCCGGCTCTGCCGCAGCGGTCTCCTCCGCTTTTTCTAACTCCTGCTCTCCGTTCTCCGGCTGGCAGGACTTCTTTTCTTCATTCTTATTTTCCTGGCTCATGGCTTATCACCTTTCTCATTTTTAAATGTAACGTCCAGCTGCTTCATCAGATGCTTCAGCGTACTCAGAACCTTCTCATAATCCATCCGCTTGGGACCGATAATTCCGATGGTTCCGCGAATCCCCTCGCCCAGCTCATAATTGGCTGTGACTACGCTGCAGTCCTTCATGGTCTGCACCGGGGTCTCGTCTCCGATGTAAACCTGAATGCCGGATTCATCCGATGTCTCATTCACATCAGCGATCAGCTCCTGCAGAACGTCCTTCTGCTCCAGAGTATTCAGCAGCTGGCTGGCCCGCGCACCATCGCTCAGCTCCGGATACTTGAAAATATTCGTAGCGCCGCTGGTGTAAATCTGCAGGTCCTCCTCGTCCGCCCGGATCGCCCTGGCCACCGCGCCAAGCACCAGATCCACCACCTGGCTGTAGGCGCCGGCCTGCTCCTTCAGGCGGCTGATCACATCCAGGTTGATTTCCTCTATGGTCAGGCCGTTCAAAGCGCTGTTTAAAAGAATGTTTAAATTCAGCAGCTCCTCCTGGCTGATCGGCTCCGGAATATCCGCCATAGTGTTCTTAATCAGGTTGCCCTCCACAACGGTAACGATCAGGAGCTTCCTCTCATCCATCTGGGACAGCTGGATAAACTTCAGCTTGTTTCTGTGATACTGTGGTCCGCTGATCATCGCGGCATAGTTGGTATTGGCTGCCAAAGCCTGGGCCAGCCGCTTCAGAACCAGCTCCACCCGGTCCACCCGCTGGATCATCAGTTCCTTAACCTCAGTAACCTCCTGCTCCTTTTCCTGCATAATCTGATCCACATAGAAACGATACCCCTTGTCAGAGGGAATCCGGCCCGCCGAGGTGTGGGGCTGCTGTATATAGCCCATCTCCTCCAGGTCAGACATCTCGTTCCGGATCGTTGCGGAACTGAGCTGCAGATCCGTATATCTGGAAATGGTTCTGGAACCAACCGGCTCCCCCGTCTCCAGGTAAGTCTTGATGATCGCTTTCAAGATTGTAATCTTTCTGTCATCCAGATCCATCTCCCCGCCTCCCTTGGTCTGTTAGCACTCTTTCAAGAGGAGTGCTAACATTCTGTGATTAATATACTTGAACCGCCATCATTTGTCAAGAGGTTTTCACAAATTCTTCATAAATTGTAATTGCTCAAGGCCCTCCATTTGTTGTACAATGAATTCTGGCTTGAATAATCATGACAGAAAGGTTGTGGCTTACGTGAAAAATCCCTCTTATTATTCCCCGCTCCACAGAAAGCTGGAGCAGCAGCGCAGACGAAGAAGAAAAATCATCTGCATAAAAGTTATTCTGACGGCGGCAGCCGTCTGCGGCCTTGGCTTTGGCGGCTGCGCCCTTTTCCGGCACCGGTCTCCGGGACAGGCGGCAGATGCTTCCGCGGCTCCCGAGGAAACCGTAATCGCAGACGCCATTACAGTAGAAGGAATCCCCCTGGAGGGCTTAAGCCGCGGGGAGGCTCTGAACCAGATTCTCCGTCTTCATCCATGGTCCATGAGCGTTTCCCTCGGCGAAAAGAGCTTTCCGCTGGATAATCTTTATGAAAAGCAGGCTGCCCTGCTTCTCGATGAAATCTGCACCGGCTCCTCCCAGGGCGACTACCAGGTGGATATGTCCGGCCTGGACAGTGACGCCGCCGCTCTGGCGGCCGCATGCTCCGCTGCCCTGGATACTGCTCCGCAGAACGGCGGCCTGTCCGGCTATGACCAGGAAAGCGGCTCCTTTGTCTTCAGCGATGGAACTCCCGGCTTCCGAATTCTCCAGGACCGCCTGGCAGAAGATATTTTAAAGGCCATTTCCGCCCAGGATTACAGCGCCGTTATTACAGCCCGGACAGAGGCCGTCTCCCCGGAGCTCGACGAGGCCTCCGCCCGGGAGCAATATAAAACGCTGGCCTCCTTTACCACCACGACCACGGCCAACGAAAAAAGAAACACCAACGTCCGCCTTGCAGCGGAAGCATTAAACGGAACCATCGTCCGTCCCGGAGAGGAGTTTTCCTTTAATAAGACCGTAGGCGAACGGACTCCGGAAAAGGGATACCAGATGGCGGCCGCTTACAACAGCGGCGCGGTGGTTCAGGAGGTAGGGGGCGGCGTATGCCAGATGTCCAGCACCCTGTACCGCACCGTATTTCAGTCCGGCATGCAGATTTCCTTCCGGCGTTCCCACACCTTTGAGCCAAACTATGTGACTCCGGGCCAGGACGCCACCATCAGCTGGACCGAACCGGATTTTCGTTTCATCAACACCTCAAAGGCGCCCATCGGCATACGGGCCAGCTATTCCGACAGAAAGGCCAGCGTTTCCATATACGGGATTCCCGTGCTGGAGGACGGAGTCACCTGGGATCTGTACTCGGAAAAGGTGGAGGAGCTGGATGCTCCCGAGCCGCAGTACGAGGAGGATCAAACCCTGGAGCCTGGAGCCGAGGTGGTAAAAAGCCAGGGTACCCAGGGAAGCAAATGGGTTACCTATAAGGTTGTATATCAGAACGGAAAGGAAATCGAGCGGGTCAAGGATCACGAAAAGACATACCTGGGACATGCCTCGGTGATTCTGCGCAACACGAGCGGCACGAAGCTCGCCCCGGAGGAAACCACTCCCGCAGAAACTCCGGCTCCCACCATTGACGGAATGCCGGAGGACTATGTTCCCGGCCAGAGCCAGGAGCCTCTGCCAGAGGAGTCCGCCGCCGGAGAAACACAGCCCTCCGCTCTGACAACCGGAGCCTCATCCTCTGAGGCCTCTGATACCGCGCCTGCGCAGACCACAGAGGCCGCGCCTGTCCCCCAGACAGAGCCGTCCGGCTCTGCAGCGGTTCCGACAGCGCCTCCCTCTGCAGCCGATCCTATTACCATCCTTCCTTCTCAATAAACGGCCGCATCTCGCCCGAGGGCAGTTTACTACTATATATAGAAAGAGCAGATACCATATCTATGGTTTCTGTTCTTTTTTTACGTTTTTCCTTGACAAATCGAAAAAAAAGCGTAAAATATGGTCTTAGCGTTCATTTATTACAAAAATGTTACATATATTTAGTTTGTGTGAATCTTTTGTTTAGTTTTTGCGTTGTAATATTCAGAACGGGAAAGGAATGATGTTATTATGTTTATGAGAAAGAAATTTTTAGCTGCCGCAGGAGCGCTCCTGATGATGCTGGCTGGCAGCGCCATGACCGTATATGCACAAACCGGCTGGGGCATACTGGACAGCGTCCAGGAGGATGCCATCACCGGCTGGGGCTGGGACAGCTCCGCTCCGGATACGCCTGTGGAGGTGGCTGTAACCATTACCGACCGGGAGACAAAGGCTTCCGTCAAGGAGATTAAGGTTATGGCAGACACCTACCGGGAGGATTTAAAAACCAGCGGAATCGGAAACGGAAGCCACGGCTTCCGCATCGAAATGGACTGGAGCGACCTGCCGGACGGAATCTACACCGTGAAAGGCCAGGTAAACGGCCATGCCTTAAATAATGAAAAGACCTACGCCAAGGGAACGGAAGCCCAGGAACAGCTGAACGCAGAAAAAGCCAGCAATCCGGCAGCCTCCGGAAACCTGCGTTCCCTGGGAATGTTCCGGACCACCGGCTACTGCCCCTGTTACGGATGCTCTGAAGGCTGGGGACGGAAAACCTCCACAGGAGCCATTGCCGTTTCCAACCATACCATCGCCGTGGATCCGCGGGTGATTCCTTACGGCTCCAGGGTTATGATTGACGGCGTTATTTACACCGCTGAGGATCGGGGCGGCGGCGTCAGGGGACATCATATCGATATTTTCTTTGACACCCACGCTCAGACCAGGCAGCACGGCTCGCGGATGCAGGAAATATTCCTCGTTGTATAGGCAGCTTGAAAAGGCAGGGCCGGGAGAAGACGTTCATAATGTCTTCTCCTGGCCCTGCTTTTTCTTTGCAGATTAAGCCTTAAGCTGCTCTTTGTAAATGGCAATGACCTTCTTCATGGCCTCCTGCCCCGGCGCTCCGATGGTGATCCGCTTTTCCACACAGGTTTTCATGCTGATCGCCTCATAGATATCCGGTTCAAACACCGGACTGATCGCTTTAAATTCTTCCATGGACATATCATCCAGAGCAATTCCCTTCTCAATGCAGAACAGCACCAGCTGGCCCACAATTCCATGGGCGTCCCGGAAGGGAACGCCGCGGCCCACCAGATAGTCCGCCGCGTCTGTGGCATTGGTAAAGCCATTTTTGGCGCTGGCCTCCATCACATCCTTCTGGAAGCTCATGGTGGACAGCATGCCGGTAAACAGGGCCAGGCTGCCCTTTACGGTATCTATGGCGTCAAAGGTCAGCTCCTTGTCCTCCTGCATGTCCTTGTCATAGGCCAGCGGAATCCCCTTCATCACCGTCAATATGGACATTAACGCGCCATAGACACGCCCCGTCTTGCCGCGGACAAGCTCCGCAATATCCGGATTTTTCTTCTGGGGCATGATGCTGCTTCCTGTGCTGTAGGCATCGTCCAGCTCTACAAACCGGTATTCATTGCTGTTCCAGATAATGATTTCCTCAGAAAAACGGCTCAGATGCATGGCAATGGTGGAAAGCGCCGACAACAGCTCAATCACATAATCCCTGTCTGATACGGAATCCATACTGTTTAAGGTGGGGCCGTCAAAGCCCAGGAGGCTGGCCGTATACTCTCTGTCCAGCGGATAGGTGGTACCCGCCAGAGCGCCGGATCCCAGCGGACAGGTATTCATTCGGCGGCGGATATCAGAAAGCCGCCCTCTGTCTCTGGAAAACATCTCAAAGTACGCGCCCATATGATGGGCCAGAGTCACTGGCTGCGCCTTCTGCAGATGCGTGAAGCCAGGCATATAGGTGTCCAGATTCTTCTCCATGATCCCAAGAAGCTCCTCTAAAAGCCCCTTTAACAGCACATCCAGCTCGTCGATCTCATCCCTGCAGTAAAGCTTCATATCCAGAGCCACCTGGTCATTGCGGCTGCGTCCTGTGTGAAGCCGCTTGCCCGCCTCGCCGATTCTCTGGATCAGATTCGCCTCCACAAAGGAGTGAATATCCTCATGCTCCTTTGTGAACTCCAGTTTTCCGTCCTCAATATCCGCCAAAATTCCCTCCAGGCCCTCAATAATCGCCCTTTTGTCCTCCTCTGACACAATCCCCTGCTTTGCCAGCATGGTCACGTGAGCAATGCTGCCGGTAATATCCTGCCGGTAAAATTTCCTGTCAAAGGAAAGGGATTCATTAAAATTGTGCACCAGCTGATTTTCTTCCTTCGTGAAGCGTCCGCCCCATAATTTCATAATCTCTACCTCCTGTTCTTAATTATTCACAAAAAGCGCTGTCAAGCAGCTGTGCAGACTGGATACTTGCATCCAAGGATGCACAGATATTTGACAGCCAAGCCGGTATGAGCAAGCAGGCCGGTCAGGCCGGATTGCGAATACCGGCGGCGATTGCGGGAGTGCGAAGCACGGAGCAATCGGCTTTCATGCATCATGGTGATTCCCATTTACTACGTAACTATGCTCTTTCCTGCGGTACAACAAGACCTGTGCCGCGGCAATCGCCGCCAGCAGCGCCGCGCTGCTTAAGGAAATGACCCAGCCGGCATTCAGTCCCTCCGGCCTGTATTCCATGGAAATCCTGTGGCTTCCCGGTGTCAGCCGGACGCCGGTAAACGCATCATTAAGCATCGGCACAGCCGGCTGCTCCACCCCATCCACAAGAATGGTCCAGCCCTTATCGTAAGGAATCGTTGTCAGCATGATTCCGCCCTCCTCGCAGGAAATGCTTCCCTCCAGGGAGGTGTCCGTCCAGCTTGTCAGCTTCCAGGGATGCGCCGACAGCTTCTCATAGACAGCCTTCAGTCCATTTTCAGAGAAGCGGTACACATCCGCCCACAGCTCCTCCTTCGTATCCTCCGCAGTCAGCGTTACCGGCTCCCCTGCCGCGCAGTAGCCAAGCTCCAGCAGATAACCCCGGTCAACATTGTTAAAGGTTTTGGTGCCCTTCCAGGTGGAGGCCGTAATTTTCTCTATGGAACGGCTGCCTACATAGGCGTAATACTCTCCGCCCTCCTCCGGCGTGAAGGTCATGGTCTTCCCGTTTGTCACCGTATCCATAACCATCTCCAGCACATGCTCCGTGCCCAGGCTGTCTGCCAGGCTGTTCTGCACATCGGCCGGATTTCCCGTGTCCAGATCCCAGTCCTCCTCAAAATCGGAATCCACGAAAAAGCCAAGCGGCAGCGTGAAGGTGTTCTCATACAGCCAGGTATCCCCGTCCTGACCTGCCGGCGTCCGGATTCCGGACGGATCCGGCTGGGAAGAATAAATTCCGTATTTTACGGAAAACAGCGAATCCACCAGCGGAGTACTTCCCGTAATGCTGTAGGCATTGGTGGAGCTTTCGCAGCCCAGCCGTGTAAACAGTCTGGAAAGATCTGCGTTGGCCGTGGAGGAAAACAGGGATACCGACGGAAAATGCATCCAGGCCCCGTCA
This sequence comes from Eubacteriales bacterium, assembly GCA_030524245.1. Taxonomy (GTDB): domain Bacteria; phylum Bacillota; class Clostridia; order Lachnospirales; family Lachnospiraceae; genus Brotaphodocola. Next base: position 20,304 of record JAUNGW010000012.1, on the reverse strand, counting down.
TTTTTCGTCTTGCGGGTTACCTTCTCCATGCGGTAAAAGGTTTCATTCGGCGTCACAGAAGCCGCCAGCCGCTCTACCTCCTCGTTGTCGTCCATATAGGCGGTCCTGCTGGTGGTCGTCACGCTTGTCACAGTTGTATTGACCGCCGCCTCCACAGACACCAGCAAAAGGCCGCAGAAAAGCGCGGCGTTTCTGTATCGGCGCCCTCTTCTGTACAGCCAGATCACGCCAAGATACAGCGCCAGGAACAAAAGAGCCACATAAAACACCACAAAATGATAATGATCCGAGGTCACCAGCTTCTGCGCCATCAGCACAAAGGCTGATGCCCCGCCGAAGGACGCCGCAATATGATTCCAGGGCATTTCCCTCAGATACATGTACGCCCGATAGCAGGCAAGCAGCACCAGGAAAATATAAATGTAAGACTGGCGGCAGGGCAGGCTGTTTGGATAATGAAAGCCATGCCAGATAAAGTTCAGTACATTGATGGAGAAGCTGGCCATGAAAAACAGCAGCAGCACGCACATGACCGCCTTTTCCTTCCGTCTGATCCGCCTGCAGGACAGATACAGAAGAAACAGCATCAGAACCGCCACTCCGCAGTAAATATTCGGCCAGTGGTCAAGACCGATCTCCGTCTCCACATTGCCGATATGCCGGGCAAGCATGTCAAAAACCGGAAAATACTCGCTGAAGGTTTTCGGGAAATTCACATCACCCGACGCCGTGGCCTGCAGAGCATAAATCTCCGGCAGAAGCACTGCCGCCGCCAGTCCCCCCGCAAGCAGGGAATACACCATAAACCGGAACAGACGGCTGATGAACTTCTCCCAGGTCATATACCGCTCCAGCACCAGAAGCGCCGCAAAATACATCACCATGAAAATGCAGGTCATGATGGAAATATAATAATTGGAAAGAATGGAAAGCCCCAGCGCAAGGCAGTAAAGCATCCCCTTTCCATCATGAACCAGCCGCTCCAGCCCCAGCACAATCAGCGGAAACAGCCAGATGCAATCCAGCCACATAATGTTCCAGCTGTAGGCCGCCATATACCCGGACAGCGCATAAAAAATGCCAAAAAACGCAATTCCGAAATCATTGGTTCTGCAGTGCCGCTTTAAATAATACGCCATAGAAAGTCCGGACAGGCCAATCTTAAATACAATGGAATAGGTCATGAATTCAATGACCAGCTTCCCCGGGCACAAAATCAGCAGCCAGTTTAAGGGACTGGCCAGATAATATGCGTACAGGGCGGAAAAATTCACGCCCATTCCCACGTCCCAGCTGTAAAGCAGGCTGCCGCCATGGGTCAGCTTGTACTGAAATTCAGAAAAAAACGGGGCGTACTGATGATACATGTCCGTCCGCAGAAAGGACTCCTCCCCAAAAGGGAAAATTCCCCGCTGGACAAATATCAGAATCATAATAAGCACCGGAACAAAAAAGGCCGCGGCCAGACCTCCCCCAGACTGCGTTATCCCTCCTGCAAAAGCGCCTCCGTTCCACGCTCTGCTTCCATCCCGAAGCCTGCGTCCTCTGCTCTTTTTCAGGGGACGCAGGACAGATGCTTCCTGCTCTTTTTCTGTCTCCTGTACCTGATCTGCTTCCTGCGCCTTATCTTCTTTCTGCGTTTTATCCGTCATCCGCGCTTCGTCGTTTTCCTGCGCTTTTTCTGTCTCCTTCACCTCGTCCGCACTTCGTCCGCCTGAGACTGTCTCCTGACGTACCCCTGCTGCCTCCACCCGGGCCACGGCTGACTCCATCTCTGCCATCAGCTGCTCCACGGGGCTTTTTTCTCTTCTGTCCTCTGTCATAAGTAAATCCTCCAGCTCCTTCGTAATCCGGGCGATTTCTCCGACATCCATACCGGTTCTCCTTGCTTACGACTGTTCTGTCTGCTTCTCTCCTTTAAATTCCCTATGATGTAAAAATAAATAATTTGCTGAACACATAGTTCATCACCAGCGAAATCGCCGACACCACAATCTTGCATATAAAGTCCTGGGTAATACCCAGTCCGTCCACCATGGCGATCATCGCCACCATCGTAAACACGCCGGTAGCCGCCCTGCAGGCCACAAAAGGCACAAACTCTGCCCACACCTTTTTCGGACGCAGGTTCCAGCTGTTAAACACAAACAGCTTGTTCGTTATAAAGGCAAACAGAACCGCGGCAGCCCAGGAGCCGGCCGTAGCCACCCGATAATCAATTCCCAGCCGTCTCATGTACCAGTAGCTGAGCCAATCCACCAGAGTCGTCAGAACGCCAAAGATCAGGTAGGACACCGTTTCCCTGTTTACAAATTTTCTCCAGATTTTTTCTATCATGATCATTCTCCCTGAACATAGTCTATTGTATTATAGGGCAGGATGGGAAAAATGTAAAGAAAGGGAAACAGAAAAAGGACAGAAAAAACAGCGAATCCATCATTTTTCAGATTCGCTGTTTTTCTTTTAGAGCTGAAGTTGCCATCGGCGTCATATACGAAGACAGACAGGCTGCCTGGATCAAAATCATCAGCCTCACCAGATTGGCTCCGATGGTCTCCCCTGCGCCAGTCTCAGAGAGAGCCGCCACTGAGCTTTGTATAAACTGAGTCAGAATCATTCCAATTGGTGTCAGATCGCCGGAAAAGCGTTTGGAACGTAAATCATATAAAGCGCTACATATAGTACAAATACCGGAAATCCACATTTAAAATATTGCTTCATTGTATATCCCCCCTGAGCAAATACCATCGCCTGCGTAGCAGATGCCATAGGCGTTAAAACAGAACAGGTTGCCCCCATCTCAACCGCAATCAGAGCAGACCGTGCGTCAAATCCACATGCTACCGCAACTACCGCTCCCAAAATGCGGAAGATATTTAATGTACTGGAATTGTTCATGAACTGAGTAGCCGTAGTTGTACCAATCATCAATATAAATGCCATTAAATATGGATTTGTCACCCCTCCAAGAACCTGATTCATAAAATCAGAAATTACTTCATTTGCTCCAGAAGCACTGATTGCATTCGCCAGCGCAATTGTACCTGCGTAAATACCAATTACTTTCAGATTGATTGCCCTCATCGCCTCTTTCTCGCTTAAAATCCCGGTAAATACCATCAAAAGGGCGGCGATGGCCGCACATGTGGATGCACTGACTGCTTTTACGTAACTGCTCATAATCATTGCTACAATCGCACAGACAAAAATGATATAGGTCAATTTTTCTTTTCCGGCAGTTAAAGCGGGTTTATTTTTCCCTTCTGTACTGACTTTACTGATCATTCCTTCCATTACAAGATTATCGTAATCAGAAGGCGTAAACTTATATCCCACAAAGAAAACAAACAGCGTGACTAAAAATACAATTGGTAATCTGGCGGACATGAAGGTGAGAACTGTAAAAGTTGGTTCGCCTCCCAGAGATGAAACCAGTTCATTACTTACGCTGTAAGCCGTCAGACCGATTCCAACCGGAAGTACAGCAGCCCAAATGCTGGATAAGTCTACAGCAGGTTTTAAAAGACGTTTTGGTGAAATTCCTGCCTTTTGGGCCACATTAAAGCATATCGGCATCATTGTTGCCATTGTAGAAGAGGTATTGCTGAATATAGTCAGGAAAATCGACAGCAAACCACAGCCAATCACCGCCCTTCTTTCACTGCTGCCTTCCGGAACGATAATCGTTGCCAGTTTTGACAGTAAAGAGGTTTTGGAGAGTCCTGCTGCCAATACAAACATACTGGCAAACAGAACTGCTGTATTACTGGCAAATCCACTCCATGCTTCGGAAGCGGAGAGAATTCCTGTCGCCTCTAATATAACAATAACGGAAACAGCAACTGCCGGATACGACAATTTCCCACTGCAAAAGCAGGCAATCATAATGATTCCTACAATAAAAACAATCATGATATCGATAGACATATTTCTTCCCCCTTGTTTTATGATTCACTGATCATTGATATCTGAATCGTATACCACTTGTAAGGTTCTGGATTAAAGGCTCTTGCCGCACTCCCATGCTCTCTATTTGCTCTGCATGCTCCTCATAGTCTCTTCCCGCACTAAAATCTATTTTGAAATTCTAGGTCGTTTGCTTGCTGCGGTATGGCTTTTACCTTACAGCGTGGGACTTTCACTCACCGAACTCCAAGCCCTTTGCCGGGCACACCCTATATATTAAAAAAGGGTACAAAAAACACACCCTGCCTGTCTGTTTTTTACGGCAGGTTTTTATAATGGCTGTATCATTAAAAAGAAAGTTACTCTGCAAAAATAGATGTGCAAATCTGATACCAGCGGTACGGCTCGGGATTGAATACACGCGCCGTGCTGTTTCTGGAAATTAAAATATCATTCACGTTTCGCATATATGCGTTCAGGTCTTCTCCTGATGCCCTTGCATTGTTGTGGTGAAGCGGAAGCATCAGCTGAGCGCCCATCTGTTCAATCATGTCCGCATATTGTTCCGGCGTATAGCTACGAATTCTGTGGCGCAGCATCAGATTGGGGCGTTCTTTCCGCGCATGCTCCAGATGCTCCTCAAAATCACGTCCGGCGCTGAAATCAATTCTGTAATTATTTTTTGTTTCAATTAAGAAATTGAGGTTATACATAGCTCCCAACGGTCCCAGCAGACTGGGACAGGGAATTCCGAATCCCTCTGACCCATGATACAACGCCCCCGGATCCGACGGTCTTTTAAATATTCCGTCGCGGAATGCTCTGTTATCGTGTGCTCCCGGATATGTTTTCAGCGTAAAATCCTCAAAATAATAGGTGTTGCCCGGGTACAGCGGATATATAGCTCCATAAGGTATGTCATAGGTTTTCGCCACCTCCATGGCACAATCCGCCGGCACAAGAACTCGCCCATAAAAACGGTTCCACAGCTCACCCGTCAAATTACTGTGATCTCCATGGACATGATTCAGGAGTATGTAATCTGCTCCCGTAAAATCATCCGCCGAAAATCCGCTCTGCGCATAGACCTGTTTTTCCATTTTCTGATTTTTTGTCAGATTGGTTATTCCGTCAAAATGGCTGATGTCCCAGTAAAATGGATCTGTCACCAGCACCTTGCCGCCCGGAAGCCTTATCTCATAGCACTGAACCGAAATCCATCTTAGCTTCAGGGCCGTGGAATCCATTTTAGATACATATGGTTCCGCCATTGCCGCTCCTCCTTTTGATATCGCGTTTTATTTGATATCTCCACTATATCACAGGAGTTTTTATTACTCAAATTCATTTTTATCATAAAATTATTCTATTATAGAATGTTCTTTTCGGATGAGTTCCATCAGATACTGCATTGCAGCGGTAGGGTTTTTGTCCTCCCTAAGAACTATTACGGTATCCTGCTCAATTTCCTCAATTCCTCTGATGGTTAAATAACGCAGTCTTTTACTCCCAGACGGTACGGACATAAAAAGCGCTGCTCCCAGTCCGCTCTCCACTGCATCCATCAGACTGCGTACATCACTGAGCTGAAGGACGATTCTTGGCTGTATTCCATAACGCTCGCACAGTTCCTTCACCATGCTTCCGGAATTCGTTGATATTGGCAGCGTCACCATATCGATTCCGTTTAATTTCCCCGGATCAATCATCGGATATAAGCCCCCTTCTGTTTTTACCGCCCTGGCCAAAAGAGGGGAGTTCTCCGGCACAGCCAGGACAAGATGGCTTTTTTCCACCAGAATCTGAATAAATCCCGGGATTTTTTCCACATTTGTCACCACAGCAAGATCCAGCGCTCCGTTATGCAGTTCCATCATAAGCTTCCGGCTGGTAGCTGCCTTTGCATAAATCCGGATGTCCGGATACCTCTGATAAAATCTGGGGAAAATCTCTTTCAGCATTTCATTGGTGCGTCCCATACTGAATCCGAGACGAATTCTTTTCTTTTCCATGACCATATCTCTGGTCAGCTGCTCCGTCAGCTGATGATCCAGATGCATGATGGCCCTCCCGGTCTCTACATATTTTCTGCCTGACTCTGTTAAAAGAAACTGTTTCCCCTTCCGGATAAATAATTCTGTCCCCACGCGCTGTTCTGTCCGTTGTAAAAACCTCGTCAATGCTGACTGCGTAATAAACAGCGTTTCTGCTGCCTTTGATATCCCGCCCTGTTCCGCAATGGCAACAATATATTCATAATCCCGAATATCCATAGTCCGTCTCTCCTTCTTGAACCTTTTCCCCATTATACCGCAGATATGCCTCTTTATGAAGCGGGATTATATTGAACCATCCGCTTCATAAAGAGGCATATTTTTGCAGCTGTTCAGGACAGCGTATCTTTTATTTTAATTTTCTGATTTGCGATCTGCCAAAAGCTTATCCACGCTTACAATCTTCACGCACAGCGCAAACAGCTCCATAGCCAGCTCCAGATCTCCTAACGGCGGATAGGACGGAGCAATGCGGATGTTGCTGTCATGGGGATCCTTACCGTAAGGGTAAGTTGCTCCGGCGCCGGTCATCACCAGGCCGGCCTTCTTGCAGCGGGCCACTATGGCCTTGGCGCAGCCGTCCATGGAATCGAAAGAAATAAAGTAGCCGCCCTTTGGCTCTGTCCAGCTTCCAATACCCAGTCCGCCCAGTTCCTGATCCAGGATGCGGATTACCGCCTCAAACTTTGGCCTCATCACATCTGCATGAAGGCGCATATGCTCCACCATACCATGAATATTCTTAAAATACCGCACATGGCGCAGCTGGTTTACCTTGTCATGGCCGATGGTCTGATACTTTAACTGCTTCTCGATATCCTCCAGATTGTTCCGGGAAGCAGCAATGGCTGCAATACCAGAGCCAGGGAAGCTGATCTTGGAGGTGGATGAGAACTTATACACCATATCCGGATTTCCTGCCCGCTTGCACTCTGCCAGAATCTCAATCAAATGGTCCTGATCATGATCGTATAAATGGTGGATACCATAAGCATTGTCCCAGTAAATGCGGAAATCAGGCGCAGCCGGCTTAAGTCTTGCCATACGGCGCACCGTCTCATCAGAGTAACTGTTTCCGGTGGGATTGGAATACTTGGGAACACACCAGATTCCCTTAATGCTTTCATCGCCGGAAACCAGCTCCTCCACCATGTCCATATCCGGGCCAGTGGGCAGCATCGGCACGTTGACCATCTCGATACCAAAGTACTCGGTAATTGCAAAATGACGGTCATATCCGGGAACCGGGCAGAGGAACTTCACCTTGTCCAGCCTGCACCATGGAGTGCAGCCCATAACGCCGTGGGTCATGGATCGGGATACGGTATCGAACATTACATTTAAGCTGGAATTTCCATAGATGATAATGTTGTCCGGCGCAACCTCCATCATATCGCCAATCAGCTCCTTGGCTTCCTTGATGCCGGTCAGAACACCGTAGTTGCGGCAGTCGGTGCCGTCCTCACAGGTCAAATCATCTCCGCTGCTTAACACATCCATCATGCCCATGGACAGATCAAGCTGCTCCACGCTGGGCTTTCCTCTGGACATATCCAGCCTCAAATCCTTTGCCTGATATCCCTTATACTCCGCAGACAGCTTCTTTCTCAGCGCCTGCAGCTCTTCCGTACTCATCTCTGCGTATGGCTGCATGTTTGTCTCCTCCTCGTCCCATATCTTCTTCCGCATTCCCGTCCTGACAGCCGGAGCAGCAGAATTCTTTTTCATTAACAAATGCTTCGGTTCTTTATTTTACACGAACTTTCCTCCGTTTACAATGGTTTTTCCGAAAAAAATTGTTTTTCGTTCATAAACATTTGTCCGTGTGAGTTTTACACTCATGTTTTGGGCTAATTGCACAGAAAGCCGGAAACAAGGGCCTGCCGCCCTGCATCCGGTTCTGCTCCATGACCGCTTTACCTGTCCCTGCAAAGACTTTCGTATATATCCCCGTCCGCCCACTCCGGATGGGACTGTACTGCTTCGCTGATCCTGCTCACATGCTGAAAGTCCTCATCCAGAAGCTCTGCCGTATGCCCCGCAGAAACACCTTTTTCCAAAAGTCTGCGGATCACGGCAATCTGCTTTAGCTCCGCTCCCTCCTCACGGCCTTCCTCTCGTCCTTCCTCTCGTTCCATCATCATATGCTCAGCTTCATTATATTCTGTCAAAAACATGTCGATAACCTCCGCTCTGTGAGACGACAGGAAGTCTTCCAGAATATCGTGATCAATACAGTACTGAACAGCCCGGCCTACAGTATCCTCCATAGGCTGTCCATCTTCCTGCAGTTCACGAACCTTTGCCACAAACTGGGCGTATTCCTTCAGGCGACGGCAGCGCTCCATCAGCTCCCGGTTCTTTCCATAATTTATGTTAAGCACCACCGCCCTTACCTCCAGGCACGGTACTCTGTCCCCATCGCTCTTTCTTCTGACAAATGCATCTGAATCTGTGCCGTTTTATATACTGCTGGTACAGGCTGGCCAAATAAATCAGGCCGCGCACTGGCATATTGCAGTTGCAGGTGCTCTGATGCTCCCATAGCTGCAGCTCATCATCAATTATAAAAGACGCGTCATTCTTCATGCCCATGTAAATGACGTCTTCCAGTGTAGTAATCTCGAGCTGTTCCGGATCATGATATTCCGTACCATTTATGGCATTGTAAAGATCCAGCAGATCCTCTGGATCGCTGAAAATTCTGATAAATAACCTGTCCTTCCATTTTCTGTTAAGCGTCATTGTTTCCTGTCTCCATTATAGATTATTTCGATTTTCCAGACAATAGATTCCTGAATTTTTCTCAGATTTCCTTTTAAATATGGTATTGCTGTTCTGAATATAGGCTCCCGGCCGGGATGAACTTTCAGACTTTGCAGAAGGGCGACAGCCCGGATTATGAATACCTGCAGCGAATCATGTACATTTACTGTAGCATAAAAACAATGACTGTGCAATGATCCTAAGAGAAATTTTCATCGACAGAATTCGACTAATCTTGCAGAATTTCAGATTTTCTCCAAATCGGTCACGGCCGTCAGCGAGCAGCTTTCTGCCTTCTGACGGCCGCAATCGCAGCGCTTCTTTTTTCTATCTGCTCATCAGTTCCCGCACCAGCGCATTCACCACGGAAGGATCCGCCTTTCCCTTCATGGCGCGCATGGTCTGGCCCACGATGAAGCCCATCGCTTTTTCCTTTCCAGCCCTAAAATCTGCCACAGACTGGGGATTTGCAGCCAGAAGCTCCTCAATAACCGTCTTCAGGGCGCCCTCGTCATTGACTACCTTAAGACCGTGCTCCTCCACATATTTCTCCGGATCTGCATCCTCCGCAAAGACCACTTCAAAAACAGTTCTCGCCACAGTCCGGTTGATCACATTTTTCTCCACCAATCCAATCAGCTTCGCCAAATTCTCCGGCGAAAATGCCAGGCTTTCCGGCTCCAGCTCCCGCTCCTTCAAAAGACGCATAGCCTCAGTCATCAGCCAGTTGGAAACCTCCTTCGGCCTGCCGCAAAGCTTCACGGTTTCCTCAAACACGTCTGCCAGATGCTTGGATCCGGTCAGAATCTCCGCATCATAAAGCGGCAGTCCGTACTCCTTCTGATAGCGCTCCAGCTTTTCCGTCCGCAGCTCTGGCTGAGCTGCCTTCACTCTGGCGATCCATTCATCGCTGATCACCACCGGAGTCAGATCCGGATCCGGGAAATACCGGTAATCCTGGGCGTCCTCCTTGGACCGCATAGCTCTGGAGGATTCTTTATTATCATCCCACCGTCTCGTCTCCTGAACAACCTGTTTTCCATCCTCCAAAAGCTCTGTCTGACGGATCCGCTCTCCCTCGATAGCCCTTGCGATTGCCTTAAAGGAGTTCAGGTTTTTCATCTCTGTTCTGGTTCCGTACTGCGTGGCGCCCACCTCCCGGACAGACAGGTTGACGTCCGCCCGCATGGAGCCCTCCTGCAGCTTGCAGTCGGAGGCGCCGAGATACTGAATAATCAGCCGCAGCTTCTCCAGATAGGCAATCACCTCATCCGCGCTCCGCATATCCGGCTCCGACACAATCTCAATCAACGGCACCCCGCTTCTGTTGTAATCTACCAGAGAGCAGTCCTCCCACTCATCGTGGATCAGCTTTCCCGCATCCTCCTCCATATGAATTTCGTGGATGCCGATTTTCTTTTTTCCTGCAGCTGTCTCAATCTCCACCCAGCCGTCATGGCAGATCGGCAGATACAGCTGGGAAATCTGATAGTTCTGCGGATTGTCCGGATAGAAATAATTCTTCCGGTCAAATTTGCAATATTGATTGATACCGCAGTTTGTGGCCAGTCCCACCGCCAGCGCATACTCCACCACCTGCTTATTGAGCACTGGAAGCGATCCCGGCATACCGGTGCAGACCGGGCAGGTGTGCGTATTGGGTGCGCCGCCGAACTCCGTGGAGCACCCGCAGAAAATTTTCGTCTTCGTGGCAAGCTCCACATGGACCTCCAGACCGATTACCGTTTCATACTGTCTGCTCATATCACCGCACCTCCTGTTCTGCTGCTTCCGCTGCCATCGCCGGCAGCTTAAATCCCTCCCGGCTGCACTCCCAGGCATAGCCGGCACGGATTATCTTCTTTTCCTGGAAACAGTCTCCGATCAGCTGCAGGCCGATTGGCAGCCCGCTCTCTGTAAATCCGCAGGGCACCGTCATGGCAGGAAGTCCCGCCAGGTTCACGGAAACCGTATAAATATCTCCCAGATACATCTGAAGCGGATCCTTTAAGGATTCTCCCAGCCGCGGAGCCGGGGCCGGAGCCGCAGGCCCCAGAATCACATCATATTTCTCAAACGCCTTGTTAAAGGCCTCTTTAATCAGCGCCTTCGTCCGCAGCGCCTTCAGATAATAAGCATCATAATATCCGCTGCTCAACACAAAGGAACCAAGCATAATCCGCCGCTTCACCTCCGGCCCGAAGCCCTCGGAACGGGTTTTCTTATACATGCTGTGAAGCCCGTCATAATCCTTGGCGCGATAGCCGTATTTCACGCCGTCAAATCTGGATAAGTTTGAGCTGGCCTCTGCAGAGGCAATCACGTAATAAGCCGGAATCGCATATTCCACCAGACTTAAGTCAAACTCCTCCACCACGGCGCCTTTTTCCTCAAGAACTCTCGCCGCCTGAAGAACGGCAGCCCCCACCTCCGGGTTCAGTCCCGTACCAAAGTAATCCCGCGGAATGCCGATCCGCATCCCCCGCACGTCATCCTCCAGCGCCGCCGTAAAATCGCAGTCCGTCCGCCGCATGGATGTGCTGTCTTTCTTATCATAGGAAGAAACTGCCTCCAGCACCGCCGCACAGTCCGTCACATCCTTCGCCACCGGCCCGATCTGATCCAGGGACGAGCCATATGCAATCAGCCCGTACCGGGACACTGTTCCGTAGGTCGGCTTTAATCCGGTCACGCCGCAGAAGGAGCTTGGCTGGCGGATGGATCCGCCGGTATCTGAGCCCAGAGCATAGAAGCATTCTCCGGCAGCCACGGCTGCACAGGATCCGCCGGACGAGCCGCCGGGCACATGCTCCGGATTCCAGGGATTTCTCGTTTCTCCATATGCGGAGGTCTCGGTGGTGCTTCCCATGGCAAACTCATCCATGTTCGTCTTGCCCAGGATCACTGCCCCCGCCTTCTCCAGATTCTTCACTGCCTCTGCCGTATACGTGGGGACAAAATTTCCAAGAATTTTTGAGCTGCAGGTGGTCAGCAGCCCTTCCGTACACATGTTATCCTTGATGGCCACCGGAACGCCGGCCAGCGGACCCGTCAGACTGCCGTCCCGGATCTTTTCCTGCACCTCCAGCGCCCGCCGCAGGGCGCCCTCCTCGTCCACCGTCACAAAACAGTTCAGTGCCGGATCCAGCGCCCGGATCTGATCCAGGGATGCCTTTACCGCTTCCGCCACGCTGATCTCGCCTGCTTTTATGCTTCTGCCGAGCTGGACGGCAGTCATAGATAAAATACTCATAACAAACTCCTTTCCAGTCCAGACCTATTCCACTGTCTTTGGAACCTTAAAGGCTCCGTCCTTCGTCTCCGGCGCGTTCTTAAGAATCAGCTCCCGCTCATCACCGTTCGTCACCACATCCTCCCGGAACACGTTATTAATCGGAAATACATGGGACATGGGTTCCACCCCCGCCGTGTCCAGCTCGTTTAATTTATCAATATAATCCAGCATTCTTCCCATATCATTTTTGGCAGCCTCCTTCTCCTCCGAAGAAAGCTCCAGCTTCGCAAGAATCCCTACATATTCAATGGTTTCGTCCGTAATTATCTGTGCCATATTCTCGTCTCCTTTCTGCCGTTTCCTACGGCTCCAGTCTTGTCACGTCCCGCGGGAACAGGGAGGTCTCCCGCACGTTCTGCTCATCCAGAAGGCGCATGGTCAGACGCTCCAGGCCGATTCCCAGACCGCCGTGAGGCGGCATGCCATACTTGAAAATCATCAGGTAATCCTTAATATCCTCCGGATTCATCCCCCGCTTTTCCATCTTTTTTAAGATCATCCCGTAATCATGGATTCTCTGTCCGCCGGTGGTAATTTCAAGTCCCTTGTAAAGCAGGTCGAAGCTTAAAGTAAACCGGTCATCCGCCGGATCGTCCATGGCGTAAAACGGCCGTTTTTTCGATGGATAATGGGTAACAAACACGAAATCGCTGCCATATTCCTCCTTAAAATACCGGCCGATCAGCGCCTCCTCCTCCGGCTCCAGATCAAAGGGATTGCGGATTTTTCTGCTGTACTTTTCAGAAACCAGCTCCTTTGCCCGGTCAAAACGCACCTGCGGAATCCGCTCAAGCTGCGGAAGCTCCACCCCCAGGATATCCAGTTCTTTCTTATAATCCTTTCGCAAAAGCTCCATGGTATACTTTAAAAATCCCGTCTCCATGGCCATCACATCCTCGAACCCGTCGATGTATCCCATCTCAAAATCCAGGCTGATATATTCGTTTAAATGGCGGGTGGTATTGTGCTTTTCCGCCCGGAAAACCGGCGCTGCCTCAAACACACGGTCATAGACGCCCACCATCATCTGCTTGTAAAACTGCGGGCTCTGTCCAAGCTCCGCTCTCTTGTTGAAATAGTTGAGCTTAAAAACATTTGCTCCGCCTTCGGCGCCTCTCGACACGATCTTCGGCGTCCGGACCTCTGTAAAGCCCTGGGCAAATAAAAACTCCCGGAATCCCCGGACAATTCCCTCCTGAATCTTGAATTTTGCCCGCTCCCGCACGTTCCTTAAGGTAATGGGACGCAGGCTCAGCTTCGTCTCCAGCGAGGTATTCATCTTCCACTTGTTGACAGCAATGGGAAGCACCTCTGCCGGCTCCGACAGCACCCTGATATCTGTCAGGCGAAGCTCAAAGCCGTGAGGAGCCCGCTCCTCCGCAGCCACAACTCCTGTTACCTCCACGGCCGCTTCCTCCTTCAGCGCTGCCAGGGCAAAGGCTGTTTTCCCCTCCTCATAGACACACTGTACCAGGCCCTCCGCCTTCCTTAAAATCACAAATGCAACCTCTCCCATATCCCGGATATTGTGAATGGCTCCGTTCATTTTCACAGTTTTCCCCTCGTAGCAGCCATCCAGAATTTCCTGGATTCCAATGGTCTCCTTCTCCTTGATTCCTGTCAAAAAATCCATGGTTTTGTTCCTCCTTCTTGGAAATGTTACGCTTCTTTCGACTGTACTTCCAGGAGAATTTCTGCTTTCAGACATGCAAAAATCCCGTCCCGGAATACTGTCTATTCCGGGACGGGACATAGGATAATCATGTTCCGCGGTACCACCCGCATTGAGTACGGCTTCAGGCAAAAAACCGGCCTCCGCTCTCGGCGCGTAACGAGCGCCCGACGGGTACCCCTACCTGCGCCATGCTGTCAGATACAGCTCTGCGCTTTTCAGAATACCGGCTCCGGAGTGTTCCCTGCTTGCCCGGTCCAACATGACGGCGCTCTCAGTCGGTGACGCCCTCTTCCTGTCGAAGTCCCTGCGGCCAGAGTCTCCTTCTCTGCCTTTTTCAGTGCTTTGCCTCACTAAATGAGGTTATACTAGCACATCTTATTTCTCTTGGCAAGACCTATTTTTTATTTTCGTATAAATGCTTAAGAATATTAAGATCTAATCCGAACTAAACCTGTTCTTGACATTATTCTCCATAATATAGTAGAATGTTCCGTGGACTTTACAGAAATTTAAGTAATTATTCAGGACAGCGGGAAAATACGAGTAAAAACGTGCATCAAGCTCGCTTGTAAGCACGTTTTTACTCGTATTTTCCCATCGGATGAATCTCCGATGCTTCTTGTCCGGCTTTGCCTGGCAAGAAGATACGCCGTCCTGCACAATTACGAATTTAACTAAGAAAGGTGTGCTTTTATGTCAGAAACTACCGTAACCCGGCAGCCGGAGCAAAACAAGATGGGAACCATGCCCATTGACCGGCTGCTTATTTCCATGTCCCTGCCCATGATTATTTCCATGCTGGTGCAGGCGCTTTACAACATCATCGACAGCGTGTTCGTGGCGCAGATCAACGAAGCTGCCCTGGCCGCCGTATCCATGGCGTTCCCGATCCAGAGCCTGATGATCGCCGTGTCCACGGGAACCTGCGTCGGCGTCAACGCCCTGCTGTCACGCTGCCTCGGAGAACAAAGACCAGAGGAGGCCCGGCTGGCTGCAGTCAACGGTATTTTCCTGGCTGTCCTTGGCGCCCTGGCATTCCTGCTGTTCGGCGTTTTCGGTGTGGAGCCCTATTTCTCCAGCCAGACACAGGATCCGGTCATCGTGGAATATGGCGTTCAGTACCTGCGGATCTGTACCATATTTTCCTTCGGTATTTTCGGCGAGATTGTATTTGAACGTATTCTGCAGTCCACCGGACGGACGATTTACAACATGTTCTCCCAGGGTATCGGAGCCATCACCAACATTATCCTTGATCCCATTATGATCTTCGGACTGTTCGGCTTTCCGGCCATGGGCATCCGCGGCGCCGCTGCCGCAACGGTGATCGGCCAGATCTTTGCCATGTTCCTCTCCCTGTTCTTCAACCTGAAGAAAAACAAGGACGTGAGCATCAGCATGAAAGGCTTCCGCCCCCACAGCCATACGATTAAAACCATTTACGCGGTGGGCGTGCCGTCCATCATCATGCAGTCCATCACCTCTGTGATGACCTATGGCATGAACATGATCCTGATCGGATACTCCGCTACGGCGGTCACCGTGCTCGGCATTTACTTTAAGCTGCAGAGCTTTATTTTCATGCCGGTGTTCGGTTTAAATAACGGCATGATCCCCATCATTGCCTACAACTACGGCGCCCGCAGCAGAAAGCGGATCATGGGCACCGCCAGGCTGAGCATCGGCATCGCAGTCGGCATTATGCTGCTGGGATTTGGAATTTTCCAGCTGCTGCCCACCCAGCTGCTGATGATTTTCAACGCCTCCGACAGCCTGCTGTCCATGGGTGTTCCTGCCCTGCGCCTGATCAGCTTCAGCTTCCTGTTTGCCGGCTATAATATCATTGTCGGCTCCGTATTCCAGGCTATGGGAAACGGCGTTTACAGCCTGATGACGTCCATCGCAAGACAGCTGGTATGCATCCTGCCGCTGGCGTATTTCTTCTCCCATACATGGGGCCTGAACTCCGTGTGGTATGCGTTTCCCCTGGCAGAGATCATGTCCACGCTGCTCAGTACGCTGCTGTTTAAACGGATTTACAACAAAAAAATCCGGCCTCTGGATGCGGCCGCATAGATGAGAATTTTTATTGACAGATATGTGATTTTCCTGTAGAATATTGAAAAGATAAGGGAGTAATCGACACAGGACGGCCCGGCGCTGCGGATGCCTCCGGTTCTTGTGGAATAGGGTCAACACACTGATACATCTGGTATCTGGTTCTATTTGATGCGATTGTTTTGCCGCTGATGATGAGACTTATCTGCAGCTTTTCCGGCTGCAGATGGGTCTCTTTTTGATTCTTTTTATGTGCTCCCGTACATATTTTTATACACGGAGGATTTTCACATGTCACTGATTGAGCTTTTTATCATCGCTGTCGGGCTGTCCATGGACGCCTTCGCCGTCTCCATCTGCAAGGGCCTGTCCATGCGCTCCATGAGCCTGAAAAATGCCCTGATCATCGGCCTTTACTTCGGCAGCTTTCAGGCGCTGATGCCCCTGACCGGCTATCTTTTAGGCGTCAGCTTCCAGAAAACCATCACCGCATACGATCACTGGATTGCCTTTATTCTCCTTGGAATTATCGGAGTCAACATGATCCGGGAGGCCATGTCCGAAGAGGAGGAAAGCTGCGACGCCTCCGTCCGGGCAAAAGACATGCTGGTGCTGGCTGTGGCCACAAGCATCGATGCTCTGGCCGTGGGTGTCACCTTCGCCTTTCTTCAGGTACAGATTGTCCCCGCCATCTCCTTCATCGGCTGCACCACCTTCCTGTTATCCATTGCGGGAGTCAAGGCGGGCACCGTATTTGGCTGCCGCTATAAGTCAAGGGCAGAGCTGTTCGGCGGCGCCGTCTTAATCCTGATGGGATTCAAGATCCTTATAGAGCACCTGTTTTTTTAGGCGCCTTACAGCGGAATCTCCCGGAATCCGCCGCCCGGCTTCAACAGGCAGGCGCTTCTGAAGCCGCAGTCCCAGGCCAGCCTCCCGGCCTGATCAAATCCATAGCAGATATTTCTGTCGCTGTGGCTGTCTGAATTAAAAATAATCCGTCCCCCCATCAGCTTCAGCTCCCGCAAAAGCAGCCGGGAGGGATAGGGAATGGACCGATAGCCTCTTGACATGGCGCCGGTATTGATTTCAAACGGCAGTCCTGCATCGTTTAACCGGCGCATGGCTGCCAGCGCCGGCTCTATGTAATCATCCTTCGTCTCATCAAAATGCTTCCCGCCTTCATTAAACTTGGCCATCAGATCAAAATGCCCGACCCAGTCGCAGTGCGTCCTGTCCCAGACCGTGGCCTCCGTCTCAAAATAATCTCTGGCCAGGGCGTACCAGTCTCCGCCCCAAAGACGCTCCACATCCCTTACAAGCAGCTCCTCCGTGTTGTCCACGGAAATAAATTCCCCGTTCTTTTCCACACAGTGCGTAGAGCCAATGGCATACTCCGCCTGCTGAACCGGCCCCAGGCAGTCCAGCTCAATACCAATGTAAATATTCATCCGGCCCGCATATTCCTCCCGCAGGGCCTCCAGCTCCCGTTTGTAACAGGCAAGGGCCTGGTCCGTCATTCCCAGTCCCGGCTCACAGAAGGAAAAGTCCGCATGTCCGGAAATACCGAAGTCTGTCAGGCCCATTTTGAAGGCTGCCTCCACCATCTGGCGTGGCGTATTCTTTCCGTCGCACCAGGTTGTGTGTGTATGAAAATCTGCTTTTATATTCATGCTTCCGCTCCTTGTCTCCTCCTACCGGACAATCACACAGTCCCTGGAGGCAGGATTTACTTTTATAACAACATCGGCGATGCTTCGCACGCGCCAGGAGGCAAACCGATTATTCTTCAATTCATTCAGGATCGTATCCTTCTCCTTTAACCAGATGCTCCCATCCCCAGCATACCACGTTTCCAGAAAAAGATCACCCTGAATCCGGCGGGAATCGGGAGGATTTTCCTCATTTTCTTCCTCACGCTCAAAGTCATACGCATCCTCCTCCCGATATTCGCTGTGGCTCTGCAGAATGAGCCCCGGCTCTACCAGCTCCGGCGAATAGGTCACCTCGTACCGGGTCACATTTTCCGGCACCGACGAATCCAGCTCAAGCTGCTCTGCAGTACATCCGTCATACCAGACGGGGACCACGCCAATGTCTCCCAGCTTCGGATCGAAGGCGTAATCAAAATTCTCCGTCACCATCTGATCCCCGCCA
This sequence comes from Eubacteriales bacterium, assembly GCA_030524245.1. Lineage (GTDB taxonomy): Bacteria > Bacillota > Clostridia > Lachnospirales > Lachnospiraceae > Brotaphodocola. The sequence goes on along the minus strand of JAUNGW010000012.1, from coordinate 2,396 downwards.
AGCAGCTGTTCTCCCATGTAATCCATGGAAGAATACTCTCCGACCGCCATACCGGTGCCTATCCCTGCAAGCAGAATGCCCGTGAGAAATACCCCTGTCAGAACCTTCTGTATTTTACGCATGGCTGCACTCCTCCTTCCCTTCTCTTCCTGCCTTTTTCATTCGCAGAGTCAGTCCAAAAAAAGCTGCAGAAAACAGGCCTGCTGCTTTCCTCCTCAGTCCGTCATTCTCCGCTTTTTCGTCTCCGGTATTCCCGTCTGCCGCATAATCCGCCCTCACATGATATGCCGCCAGAATCTCTGCCGCCAGCTTCTTCAGATCTCCAAAATCTGCAATCGCTTCTTCCTCTGTCAGCCCGTTTTTCACCTTCATATCGATGTGCTGCTCGTACTCGCCGATAATATCGCTCTGCTCGCCCTCCTCCAGCACCGAAAGAGCCTGCTTCAACTCCCTGATAAATGTATTCTTATCCATGTCTGCACTCCTCTAAAAATTCTCCCACCTGTTTTGTAAGCTGATTCCACTCCTGCTCCAGGCTGTCCCTGTAAAGGACTCCCGCCGCTGTCAGATGATAGTACTTTCTCGGCGGTCCCTCCGTAGATTCTCTCAGATACGTCTCAAAATAATGCTCGTTGGTCAGTCGTTTAAGCAATGGATAAATGGTTCCCTCATTCACATCCACCACCCGGGATACCTCCTCCACAAGTTCATAGCCGTACATATCTCTCTGTCGGACCGACTCCAGTACGATCAGCTCCAGCACACCCTTTTTAAACTGCGCATTCATCTGTGCCTCCTGCCTTTCTCCGGTAGCTGTCTTGTGTTTTGCTGTTTTTGTTTTACAATACTATATTATACATACTACTATGTAATATCAAGTACTAAATGTTTCTGTATAGTAAATGGACATGATCTGCCTGCGGCGAATCATGTCCACTTAACAACGCCTGCACAGTAAAGGGGCTCTGCTTTCGCAGAACCCCCTCACTGTGCAAATCCTTATCAGTTGAATAATACCAATTTCTGTCCGTTATTCTCAGCATCGCTCCAAACCAGAAGCTGATTTCCCTTCTCAACGCCCTCCAGATAAACCATCTGACGCGTCATATAGGGAATGATCGTGCAGTCCGCCGGAATCTGGTAAACGGTTTCATCCGTGGATGTCAGCGTCCAGCTGCCATCCGCATTCTTCTCCATAGACTTTACGGTAATGTAATCCGGCGCCTTATAATCCGCCGGAATCTGGCAGATAATCATCTCCGCAGTGGTCTGCGGCGGCAGGCTCATGGTCATAGCCGGCCCAATGTAGGCGTAAATCACCTCACCCACCTTCACATCGCTTAACTGAACCGGATATCCATTAACCGCGTCCAGAATCCTTGTATTCTCATCCGAAATGTGCAGGATCACCTCGCCTGCCGAGGAATTGCCGGACTGGTTATCAATGCTGATGCTTCCATCATTCACACTGAGAACCGTTCCCCAGATCTTCGTGAGCTCCGACTGCGTCTCTTTCTCCACGCCGGGGCCGCCTGCTTCTATGGAAACAGCGCCTCCCGCAAAAATCGTCGGCGACTGCGCCATAACACTCATCGCTCCTGCTACCGCCAAAAGTCCTGCCGCACACGCTGCTGCCATCAGTTTTCTTTTCATCATATCATTTATCTCCTTTTTCCTGTCCTTCAAAATCATTAATTTGCTTTTCAACGCACGTTCAGTATATCAAATCCTCTCCGTAATTGCTATTGATAAATAAAGAACATTCTCTTACAGATTTATTACCGCCGCAGTGCGCTCTCCTCAGAGTGTTTTTTACAGAATGTCGTCTTCTTTGATAAAAACCGCTTGACATGGAGTGAACTCCAGGTGCTATCATGAATTGCTGATTGATATTTTTTATCAGTTATTATAAAATAGCAAAAGGTCTTTCTATTCACATGTTCAGAGAGAGGAGCGGTACATAATCATGGAAAAATCAAAGGTATATTTCACAAATTTCCGGACTGTCGCCTTTGGTGACAGCCTGCCCACAAAACTAAAGAAGCTGATGAAAAAGGCCGGGATCGGCCAGATCGACATGGACGGCAAATTCGTTGCCATCAAGATGCATTTCGGAGAGCTTGGAAACATCAGCTACCTGCGCCCCAACTACGCCAAGGCTGTGGCTGATGTGGTAAAGGAGCTTGGCGGCAAGCCGTTCCTGACTGACTGCAACACCATGTATCCCGGCAGCCGGAAGAATGCCCTGGAGCATCTGGAATGCGCCTGGGAAAACGGCTTTACCCCTCTGTCTGTCGGCTGTCCCATCATCATCGGAGACGGCCTTAAGGGCACCGATGACATCGACGTTCCGGTGGCCGGCGGCGAGTATGTAAAAGAAGCAAAGATCGGCCGCG
>JAUNGW010000011.1 GCA_030524245.1 Eubacteriales bacterium | reverse complement strand
CCAAAAAAGAATAAGTCTGTAAGCGTTTTCCTTGCTTACAAACTTATTATACGAGTGAGGAAAAGTATGAAAAAAAGATGTATGATGTTTACAGGGATATTATTGGCAACGACATTGTTGACCAATACTATGGCATTTGCTATGCCTGCCGATGATACAAAAAAATCAAAGGAAGTTATTCTTTATGAGCATACTGCTGAAAACAGCGATCCGGTAGCTTTTACGATGGATTTGTTTAACGAGACGTTTAGCAGAGATGATGTGAAAATAATGATTAAGGCTGATAAAGCAGCTCATTCTCCGGCGACTTACGAATATAAACAAATTGTGGTAACGGACGATGAAATTAATGCTTTTTATGCGAAAGTAGAGGCATTGGCAGCAAGGGCGCCTTATGTGGGATATTATTTCAGCAGAAGATATTGGCGGTTCAGAGACGATATATATTATGGGCCAAATACAATATCTCTTACATTAGTTCCGACTGATGTAACAAAGAATAATCGTGATCTTGAAGTGACAATGGCTTCCTGGGCGCTTGTGAAAGCGGAATGTGGGAGCAGCCAGTATTGGACTAATGAGAGAAGCCTGGAGCAGCAGTTTCGTTGTCACGCTTTAGGGGAAATTTATTATCCGGGAGATGTGGGAGACTGGGATTTGGAACCGATACGGCCATATGTAGGGCTGATTGAATTTGCGCTTAATAAATGTAATCCTACAGGGTGAATAAGATGACGAAAACGTCCAAAAAACTGATCATAGGCTTTTTACTGCTATGCATGCTGTCTGTATCGGCGTTTGCAGCTGAAAAGGAATCAATAAAGGAAAGCAGGGAAGAAGCAGAACGTATCATAGGAGTCAGAAGTACAAGCTTTTTCGAGTATATGCCTGGAACATTTTATATTTATTTTGGACGGCCGACTTGTCCAAGTTGTGTAGTGTTTGAAGAACATTTAAACAAGTTCCTGCAAAACACCCATTGGATTGTTTATTATTTCAATACAGCTTATTGGAAAGAAGATCCGCAGTATAACAACATACTGCGCAAATACAAGATAGACGGTGTTCCTGCGCTGATAAAGACGGTCGATAAAGAACTGGCAGATACGTATTATTTTGATGAGACCAAGGATGATAAAGAAATTGCGGCGGATCTGGACGCATTCTTCGGAGAAAAGACATCCGGCTTATTTCCTGTAACGAGTGCGGATAATTATCCGATTCAATTCAGCGACAATCTGAATGCATTTACATTTGTGCTTATGTTGGCCGATGTCCTGTTTGTCTGCTTCAGAAGGAAAGAGATACTGGAGAAAAAACTGACGTCTACACTGGTATTTCTGGTAGTTACGGCAACCATTCTGTTTCTGTTTCATTGGGTCATCGCAGGATTTGGCTTTGCATTTGCCATACACTACAGTGCCGGCCCAGATACAGGCTTTATAGCTGAAATTGGAAAAAGAACATTTTTAACGGTAACACCTGTTTTATATGTCATAGTACTGATCACAGCGGCGAAACTACAGATGAGAATATCAGGGATTTAAATGGGATGCATTATGTCATAGAAGAATGAACGGCTAAATGGCTTACAAAAAGGAGATGTTTTATTATGAAGAAATGGAAATACTTGATAGCTGTATGTGTAATTATGTTTACCACTCTTGCCGGAACGATAGCGGCATATGCGGCGGAATCTCCCGCAAATGTGCAAGACTATAAAACCATCATGGATCAGATTAATGATGAATATGGTGTGAACTTGCAGTTTATCGCTGTTGATACAGAAAGAGTATCGTTGCAGCATTATGAAGATGTCGTCCGGCAGCAGGCAATGGCAGAGAGGGCTGTCCAGAATAGTATCAGGAACAATCCGGGGAATTATTCCGACAATGGTATGCAACTTTTAAAAATTGAATATGACAGAAACGGGGCAGTCAATCTGGACTATGGCACGATTATGACTTGTACCTATCCGGTTTACGATGGTAAAACTGTTGGAAGAGGAAAACGTGCAGCGTTAAATATGAGTACTCAGGCTATTAATGCGGGCGGTGCGCTTTCTAATGTTAGCAAACCACAGTATGCGCTTGCTTCAGATTCCTCCTGGCTGCGTGTCGAGTTTGGCGCAAATGTTATGGTAGCATATGTTCCTGTTGGAGGAAGGACATTTGCGGCCTACTTTTCTGCGACAAGCAGTTGGCCAGCAAACTAGTTGGTTCGAGAAAGGTTAAATAATGAAAAATGACGGACGAAAAATATTGGCTAAATATTTAATCTCTCTTGGGATTATTGATTTTTTTCGTATATATTACGGAATGGGTATTATAGCCAAGATAGTTCTTATCATTTTACGAGACAATAAAAATGCTTTTACGATAGCGCTTTTTGGGGCAAATTTAATTATTTATCTTTGTTTTTTGACTGTATTTGTAGTTTTCTATAAAAAGATAAAGAACACTGATGACCGAGATATAATAGCTTTATATTATATGTGGACAGCAATGTTTGTACTGCTGCCATTAATAAATCTTCTGGGTCTTGGTGTAATGGAACAGAGCGCTTTGCAGACACAAACTATGACTGTGGAATTTGATAATGCTATTGGTTGGGCTGCACATATGATGATTACTGCGGTACATATCATATGCATGATTTTGACTGGGTGTTATTTTCGGCAGTTAAGATATGGAATTGTTGGAATCTTATTGGGAATTGTATATTTTATTGGCTGGAGGGAATCTCTGTTTGCGTTGACGACCGATATAGCTTTGTATAACAATATTAAATTAGGTTCAGTTATGCTGACGGGTTTGCTACTTGTTGTTCCAAAGTCTGGCAAGCTTTAAAACAAATTTGTTTTTCAGAAGGAATCATAAAGTAAATGTAACAGTTCAGAGTGGCGGAGCAAGAAGGTAAGCCATTCTGAACTGTTATATTTATGTTACAGTAAAAAGATTCCCCTGTTGTACAGGGGGGGAACTTGCAAAATAAGAATTTTTTTAATTTGAAGGGAACCAGTAAGTGGCAACCCCGGGCCAAGTTTTCCGCCTTTCCCATACCCGGAAAGTTAATTTTTTATGAACAACAGGGCCGAAAACTTGAATAAATCATGGGATGGTGTTACAATGTACGGGATTGACTTATCAGGAGCGGCTTTTATTATGGAAGCCGGACATAAAGAAAAACGAACGAAACAAAACAAAAACAGGAGAACAGACTATGAATTTCATAGAAAAAGTATTTGGTACTCACAGCGACCGGGAGCTCAAGATGATCTATCCCATCGTTGACAAGATCGAGGCGCTGAGACCAAAGATGCAGGAGATGACGGATGAACAGCTTCGCGACAACACCCGCATCTTCAAGGAGCGCCTGTCTGAGGGGGAGACTCTGGACGACATTCTGCCGGAGGCATTTGCTACGGTCCGGGAGGCGGCCAAAAGAACCCTGAATATGGAGCACTATCCGGTGCAGCTGATTGGCGGCATTGTGCTGCATCAGGGCCGTATCGCCGAGATGAAGACCGGTGAAGGAAAGACTCTGGTGTCTACGGCTCCGGCCTATTTGAACGCGCTGGCCGGCAAGGGCGTGCATATCGTTACGGTCAACGACTATCTGGCCAAGCGAGACGCGGAGTGGATGGGCCGTGTCCATGAGTTCCTGGGACTGACGGTGGGCGTGGTGTTAAACTCCATGACCTCCGAGGAGAGAAAGGCGGCCTATGCCTGCGATATCACCTATGTGACGAACAATGAGCTGGGCTTTGACTACCTCCGTGACAATATGGCCATATATAAGGAACAGATGGTTCTGCGGGAGCTGGATTACGCCATCATCGATGAGGTGGACTCTGTGCTGATCGATGAGGCGAGAACGCCGCTGATCATTTCCGGACAGAGCGGCAAGTCCACGAAGCTTTATGAGGTCTGCGATGTGCTGGCCCATCAGCTTGTCCGCGGCGAGGCCTCCGGCGAGTTTACCAAGATGAATGCCATCATGGGCGAGGATATCGAGGAGACCGGAGATTTCATTGTCAATGAGAAGGATAAGGTGGTCAATTTAACAGAGGACGGCGTCCGGAAGGTGGAGGAGTTCTTCCATATTGACAACCTGGCGGATCCGGAGAATCTGGAGATTCAGCACAACATTATTCTGGCGCTGCGTGCCAACAACCTGATGTTCAGGGATAAGGACTATGTGGTAAAGGATGACGAGATCCTGATCGTAGACGAGTTTACGGGACGTATTATGCCGGGACGTCGGTATTCTGACGGACTGCATCAGGCCATTGAGGCCAAGGAGCATGTAAATGTGCGCCGGGAGAGCAAGACGCTGGCTACCATTACCTTCCAGAACTTCTTCAACAAGTTCAGAAAGAAGGCCGGTATGACCGGTACGGCTCTGACGGAGGAGAAGGAGTTCCGGAATACCTACGGCATGGACGCCATTGCCATCCCCACCACCAAGCCGGTGGCCCGTATCGACCACGAGGACGCGGTTTACAAGACGAAGAAGGAGAAGTTCAACGCGGTTGTGAATGAGGTGGCTGAGGCCCATGAAAAGGGACAGCCGGTGCTGGTGGGCACCATCACCATCGAGACCTCCGAGATGCTCAGCAAGATGCTGAAAAAGCGCGGTATTCCCCACAAGGTGCTGAACGCCAAGTATCATGAGCTGGAGGCGGAGATCGTGGCAGATGCCGGTATTCACGGCGCGGTTACCATTGCGACCAACATGGCCGGCCGCGGTACGGACATCAAGCTGGACGAGGAGTCCAGGGCTCTTGGCGGATTAAAGATCATCGGTACGGAGCGCCATGAGTCCAGACGTATTGACAATCAGCTCCGCGGACGTTCCGGACGTCAGGGAGATCCGGGTGAATCCCGCTTCTACATTTCCCTGGAGGACGATCTGATGCGGCTGTTCGGTTCCGAGCGGCTGATGAGCATGTTTGAGGCCCTTGGTGTGCCGGAGGGAGAGCAGATCGAGCACAAGATGCTGTCCAACGCCATCGAGAAGGCGCAGATGAAGATTGAGAACAACAACTACGGCATTCGTGAGAACCTGCTGAAGTACGATGAGGTCAACAACGAGCAGAGAGAGATTATCTATGCGGAGCGCCGGAAGGTGCTGGACGGCGACAACATGCGCGATCTGGTGCTGAAGATGATCACGGATATTGTGGAGAATGCGGTTGACATGTCCATTTCCGATGAGCAGGCGGCGGATGACTGGAATCTGGGCGAGCTGAACAGCCTGCTGATTCCCATTATTCCGCTGGCGCCGGTTACGAAGGAGAATCATCCGGTTACCCGGAAGAACGAGCTGAAGCATATGCTGAAGGAGGAGGCCATCAAGCTTTACGAGGCAAGAGAGGCGGAGTTTTCGGAGGCAGAGCAGATCCGTGAGATTGAGCGGGTGATCCTTCTGAAGGTGATCGACAACAAGTGGATGAGCCATATCGACGATATGGATCAGCTCCGTCAGGGTATTGGCCTGCAGGCATACGGCCAGCGCGATCCGGTGGTGGAGTACAAAATCAGCGCCTTTGAGATGTTTGAGGCCATGACTGCGGCGATTACCGAGGAGACGGTCCGCATCCTGTTCCACATCCGCGTGGAGCAGAAGGTGGAGAGGGAACCGGCCGCCAAGGTGACGGGAACCAACAGGGATGACAGCGCCGCGCAGGCTCCCAAACGCCGTGAGATTCAGAAGATTTATCCAAACGATCCGTGCCCCTGCGGCAGCGGAAAGAAATATAAGCAGTGCTGCGGGCGTAAGCCGGTATAAGGCGTTCTGCTGAAAATAAAAAAATGAAAGAAGGTGACACAATGGTAGAATTAGATCAGTTCAAGTACAGATTATCGACCTTTGAAAAACCATTAGTGGAAGTGAGGGATTCACTTTGACCTGGACAACAAGGTCAGAAGAATCGATGAATTAGACAAATCCATGGAAGAGCCCGGCTTCTGGGATGACGCGGAGCGGTCCACAAAGCTGGTTCAGGAAGCCAAGCACTTAAAGGACACGGTGGATATGTACCGTGGGCTGGAGGGACAGTACGAGGACATCCAGGTGATGATCGAGATGGGCTACGAGGAGAATGATCCTTCTCTGATCCCGGAGATTCAGGAGATGCTGGATGAGTTTGAAGCTCATTTGGAAAAGCTTCGGATGGAGACGCTGCTTTCCGGCGAATACGACAGATACAACGCCATTCTGCGGCTCAACGCAGGCGCCGGAGGAACGGAGTCCTGCGACTGGTGCAGCATGCTGTACCGCATGTACTGCAGGTGGGCTGACCGGATGGGCTTTAAGACGGAGGTGCTGGATTTCCTGGACGGAGACGAGGCGGGCATTAAGTCCGTCACCATCCAGATCAACGGGGAGAATGCCTTCGGCTACTTAAAGTCTGAAAGAGGCGTGCACCGCCTGGTGCGGATTTCTCCGTTCAATGCCGCGGGCAAGCGGCAGACCTCCTTTGTGTCTTGCGATGTGATGCCGGATATCGAGGAGGACCTGGATGTGGAGATCAACCAGGATGATCTGCGGATCGATACCTACCGCTCCAGCGGCGCAGGCGGCCAGCATATCAACAAGACCTCCTCTGCGGTCCGCATAACCCATATCCCGACGGGAATCGTGGTGCAGTGCCAGAATGAGCGCTCCCAGTTCCAGAATAAGGATAAGGCCATGCAGATGTTAAAGGCAAAGCTTTACATGCTGAAGCAGCAGGAGAATGAGGAGAAGCTTTCCGGCATCCGCGGCGATGTAAAGGAGATCGGCTGGGGCAACCAGATCCGGTCCTACGTGCTGCAGCCCTACACCATGGTGAAGGATCTGCGCACCGGCGAGGAGACGGGAAACGCGGCAAATGTCCTGGACGGCAACATTGACCCCTTTATCAGCGCGTATCTGCGGTGGTTAAGTCTGGGCTGTCCGGACCGGCGGACGTCGGCGGACGATTAAACGATACCCCGTCCACAACCATTACAGGCAGAGAAAAGAACACAGAAGAAAAGAACAGGGAGCAGAGAAGAAAAAACACTTGCGCCCTGTTCTTTTTTGTGCTAATATCTTTCAAGTGAGTACAAATGTACATGTGTCACGAACAGATGTGTGGAGGCAGATATGGCGGAAGAGAAGTGCAAATATTTTGTGGTGAAGCAGAAGGCAGTGCCGGAGGTGCTTTTAAAGGTTGTGGAGGCGAAGCGGCTGCTGGAGTCTGAGCGTGCTCTGACTGTGCAGGACGCTACCGATCAGGTGGGAATCAGCCGCAGCTCCTTTTATAAGTATAAGGATGACATTTTCCCCTTCTACGACAACACAAAGGGAAAGACGGTGACGTTTGTGGTGCAGATGGACGATGAGCAGGGGCTTTTGTCGGATCTGCTTCATGTGGTGGCTGTCTATAAGGCCAATATCCTGACGATCCATCAGAGTATTCCGGTCAACGGCGTGGCTATGATTACCCTTTCTGTGGAGGTGAAGTCTGACACAGGCAATGTTTCCCGGATGGTAGAGGAGATCGAGGAGACAAAGGGAATCCATTCCGTAAAAATACTGGCGAGAGAATAAGATTCGCCCGCCGGCAAATACAGGCAGAGTGAGGAGAAAGATTATGATGAAGGTGGCAATTATGGGATACGGCACCATCGGCTCCGGTGTTGCTGAGATCCTTGAGAAGAATGCAGAGCAGATTGAGCAGGCGGCCGGCCAGAAGGTCGAGCTGAAGTATGTGCTGGATTTGAGAGAATTTCCGGGCAGTCCCATTGAGGACAAGCTGATCCATGATTTTAAGATCATCGAGGAGGATCCGGATGTCAATATTGTTGTGGAGACCATGGGCGGGCTGAATCCCTCCTATCCCTTTGCAAAGGCAAGTCTGCTGGCCGGCAAGCATGTGGTGACCTCCAATAAGGCGCTGGTGGCCGCTTACGGCACGGAGCTTCTTGCCATTGCAAGAGAGCGCCAGGTGAATTTCTTCTTCGAGGCAAGTGCAGGCGGCGGAATTCCCATTATCAGGCCGCTGTACCGGTGCCTGAGAGGGGAAGTGATTCAGGAGATTACCGGTATTTTAAACGGAACGACCAACTATATTCTGACCAAGATGGATAAAAACGGCGAATCCTTTGAGAGCGCCTTAAAGGAAGCGCAGGCTCTGGGCTATGCGGAGCGGAATCCGGAGGCGGACGTGGAGGGTCACGATACCTGCCGCAAGATCGCGATTCTTACTGCCATGGCTACGGGGCATGAGGTGAATTACGAGGATATTTATACAGAAGGCATTACGAAGATTTCCGATGTGGACTTTAAGTATGCGGACAGGATGGGGGCATCGGTGAAGCTGTTTGGCTCCAGCCGCATCAGCGGAGAGCAGGTTCACGCCTGGGTGGCTCCGGTGATGATCGGCAGAGACCATCCGCTTTACATGGTCAGCGATGTGTTCAACGGCATCCTGGTAAAGGGCAATATGCTGGGCACGACCATGTACTACGGAAGCGGAGCGGGACGGCTCCCAACGGCCAGCGCCGTTGTGGCGGACATCATTGAGGCGTCCCTCCACAAACACAGCAACGTGCCCATGGGCTGGAATGATGAGCGGCTCTCCATTGCGGATATGAGCACCTCCTCCCACCGGTTCTTTGTGAGAATCGCGGGAACGCCGGAGCGTGAAAAAGCGCTGGCGCAGAAGGTATTTGGACCGTCAGAGACGGTTGTGCTGGACGGCATGGATGAGTTTGCGCTGCTTACGGAGAGGATGACGGAGAAGGCATTTGAGGAGAAGGCGGAGGCCTTTGAGAGCGCCGGCGGCCATATCCTGCAGAGGATCCGCGCAGAATTATCATGAGGTGGATATGAGTATAACTGAAATCATCCGGCAGCTGCTTCATATGCCCTGCCTGTTCCGCCTGTTTACCGGACTGTATTGTCTTGGCTGCGGCGGCACGCGGGCAGTGAAGAGCCTGCTGGCGGGAAGGCTTCTGGAGAGCTTCCGGTATCACCCTCTGGTGCCATATATGGCGGCAGCGGCGGTCTTTTTGGCCGCCGCTTATTTTTGGACCGGAAAAACAAAAAGACCGGAACGATATCACGGCTGTGTAGAGGCGGTTCTGTACATCGGTATTGGTATCGTTCTGGTCAACTGGATTGTGAAAAATGTCTGCCTGGCTGTGTTTGGCCTGGATCTTCTGGCAGAATCCCTATAGCCGGGTAAAGTCGCCGAAATCCAGATCCAGAGCCTGGACGGCGCCTTCGATATCTCCGGACCGCAGGCAGGAAAGGATCTCCTGGTGGTGGCGCATGTCAACAGGGTTGTAGCGGGCGTCCCACTTATCCCAGTAGAACTGGGCGTAGGCCCGTTTTAAAATGTCCATGGATTTTTTCAGCTGATTCTGGGCGTAGGTATTGCCGGAGCAGGAGACGAGCGCCAGATGGAATCTGGCATTGTAGTCCCAGTGCTCCCACATGTCGTCCACAGACGCATTGCAGAGCCGGTCCAGCTCCTCCAGAGCCTGAAACTGCTCCTCCGTGATATTGCGGAAGCCGTCCATCAGGAGTCCTGACTCCAAAATAAGCCGGTAGCGGAGGATTTCAGCCACATCCCGGCCGGTGAGCCGGATGACCTCATAGCCGTACCGGGGGATGCTGCGCAGGACGCCTTCGTTGCAGAGGGCGATCAGGGCTTCGCGGACCGGCGCCTTGCTGCAGCCGAACTTTTCCACCAGCTCCTGCTCGTTGATAATCTGGCCTGCCTTATACTCGCCCTGGATAATACCGTCCAGGGTTTTCTGATATACGATTGATTTCAGGCTGTTCTGTTCTTTTTTCATGTAACTCCCCCATAGTATTCTTTTTAAGGCGCCTGTCAGCCGGCGGGCTGAGAGGGTATAAGCTGATTCATAATATCCTGCGTCTGGCGGTAGAGCTCCTTTACCAGGCCGGCGTTGGCCGGATCCTGAATCATGTTGATAAGCCACACATACTGGATAAAGAAAATGATTCCGGAGACAGCGCTTATGATTCCCAGGACAAAGCCGGCCTTCGCGGAGCCCCGGAGAGGCTGGCCGTTTCTGGAACCCCAGGCAAGGATGACGGCGGCGCAGCCGCAGGCAAACTGAGCCGGAGGGCCGAAGCAGCAGGCTAGAAGCCCGAAAGCCCCTGCCGTCAGGGACAGCGTGGCAAAGCGGTCATATATGGTCGTGTTTTTCGGCGTATTGGTATTCATATCGGTTCCTCATCTTCTGTCAGCCTGCCACAGGGCGGGGCCGTATTGAATCGTAATTATGATACCATGAAAAATCGCATGGGACAAGCAGAATCCTTGCGTATCCGGCGGATATGAATTATAATGGAACTGTTTGGGACGGCGGGAAAACAGGACACTCCGTCCGGAACCGCCATATTTCAATGAAAGGACGGGCCGGAGAAAGCCGGCCGGAAGGAAGGTTTGATGGATATTATAAAGATCCTGCAGGAGGAGCTGCAGATTGGATATAAACAGGCAGAGGCGGCTGTGGAGCTGATCGACGAGGGGAATACCATCCCCTTTATTGCCAGATACAGAAAAGAGGCCACCGGCTCTTTAAATGACGAGGTGCTCAGAAGCCTGGATGAGCGGCTTAAGTACCTGAGAGGGCTGGAGGAGAAGAAGGCACAGGTGATTTCCTCCATCCGGGAGCAGGAGAAGCTGACGCCGGAGCTGGAGCGGCAGATTGAGGAGGCCATGACCATGGTTGCTGTGGAGGACCTGTACCGCCCCTATCGTCCGAAGCGCCGGACAAGAGCCATGATTGCCAGGGAAAAAGGACTGGAGCCTCTGGCGGATCTGATTCTTCTGCAGATGGCGAAGGAGCCGGTGGAAAAGCTGGCGGAGGCGTATATATCTCCGGAAGCAGGCGTGGAGAGCGCGGCGGACGCGGTGGCCGGAGCCATGGATATTCTGGCGGAGAGGATTTCCGACCAGGCAGAATACAGAACCTATATCAGGAAAGCCACGGCGGAGCAGGGCAGGATTCTTTCCGAGGCGAAGGATGAGAGCGTCCAGTCTGTTTACGAGATGTATTATCATTATGAGGAGACCATAAAGCGCTGCGCCGGACATCGGGTGCTGGCCTTAAACCGTGGGGAGAAGGAGAAGCTTCTGACGGTGAAGGTGGAGGCTCCGGAGGATGTGATTCTCCGGTATCTGGAGAAGAAGCTCATTGTCCGGGACAACCGGTTTACCACGTCGGTGCTTACGGAGATGATTAAGGACAGCTACAGCCGTCTGATTGCCCCCTCCATTGAGCGGGAGATCAGAAATGACCTGACGGAGAAGGCAGAGGAGGGAGCTGTAAAGGTATTCGGGAAAAACCTGGAGCAGCTGCTTATGCAGCCGCCGGTTGCCGGCCAGGTGGTGCTGGGCTGGGATCCGGCGTTTCGGACCGGCTGCAAGCTGGCGGTGGTGGATCCTACGGGAAAGGTTCTGGACACGGTGGTGATTTATCCGACGGCGCCCCAGAACAAGGTGGAGGAGTCCAGGCGGATTTTAAAGCAGCTGATCAAAAAATACCATATCACCCTGATTTCTCTGGGAAACGGAACGGCCTCCAGGGAGTCGGAGCAGATTATCGCAGAGCTTTTAAAGGAGATTCCGGAGCATGTTTCTTATGTGATTGTCAATGAAGCAGGGGCTTCTGTGTATTCCGCCAGCAAGCTGGCCACAGAGGAGTTCCCGCAGTTTGACGTGGGACAGAGAAGCGCGGCCTCCATTGCAAGACGTCTGCAGGATCCGCTGGCTGAGCTGGTGAAGATTGACCCCAAGTCTATCGGCGTGGGACAGTATCAGCACGACATGGATCAGAAGCATTTGAGTGAAGCGCTTCAGGGCGTGGTGGAGGATTGTGTGAACCGGGTCGGCGTGGATCTGAATACGGCGTCCGCCTCTCTTTTGGGCTATATTGCAGGCATCACGAAGACAACGGCGAAAAACATCGTGTCCTACCGGGAGGAAAACGGAGCCTTTACAGACAGAAAGCAGCTTCTTAAGGTGGCGAAGCTGGGGCCGAAGGCCTATGAGCAGTGCGCCGGATTTATGCGCATTTCCGGCGGAAAAAATCCCCTGGACGGTACCAGTGTTCATCCGGAGAGCTACAAAGCGGCGCTTGCCCTTCTGGAAAAGCTTGGATACCGGCCGGAGGATATTGCAGGAGGCGGCTTAAAGGGACTGGGCGCCAGAATCCATGATTATAAAGCGCTGGCCGCGGAGCTTTCCGTGGGAGAGCCCACGCTGCGTGATATTGTGAAGGAATTTGAAAAGCCGGCCAGGGATCCGAGAGACGAGATGCCAAAGCCGATTCTCAGAACGGATGTACTGGAGATGAAGGATCTGGCTCCGGGCATGATTTTAAAGGGCACTGTCCGCAACGTGATCGACTTCGGCGCCTTTGTGGACATCGGGGTTCATCAGGACGGGCTGGTGCACATTTCCCAGATGACGGATCGATATATCAGGCATCCCCTGGAGGCGGTCAGCGTGGGAGATATTGTGGAGGTTAAGGTGCTGAGTGTGGATCTGGACAGAAAGCGGATCGGACTTACCATGAAGCTGTAACGGAGATGGAGGCGGAAAACAATGACGACAGAACAGGAAATCATGACGGCGCGCCGGGATGAATATATCCGGAAAAAACAGGAGAACGGGAAACGGCAGGAGAGTCAGCAGGAGAATCAGCAGAGAGAAAGCCGGCCGGATCCGGGGCTGGATTTTCGGGTTCAGCTGACGGCGGCGGATCTATGGAAATTTTCCGTTTACCATGCCAATTCCGGCTTTTTGGGAATTTTCAATCTGCTGTTTACCTGTATGGCGCTGTTTCTGCTGGTGACGCGCTGGAGCCAGGTGACGGCGCCCTACCGGCTTTTGCTGGTGGTCTGCGCCCTTCTGTTTACGGTGTGGCAGCCCCTGCTTTTATACACAAAGGCCAGAAAGCAGGCGAAGCTTCCGGCGGTGAAGGAGCCGATGGAGCTGACCTTTGGAAGCCATGGGCTTTTCGTAGCCCAGAACGGACAGAACGCTGACTTTTCCTGGGAGCAGATGGGACGTATGGATAAAAAACGAGATATGGCAGTGCTTTACATGGACAGGATCCATGCCTATCTGATACCGGATCGTTTTCTGGGCGAACAGAAGACGGCTCTTTATGAGCTGGCTGCAAAGCATCTTCCGAAGGAACGGCGGAAGGGATTTTAAGGAGGCTTTCATGGAAAAGATTACCAACAGCCCGGAGGAGACCTTCGGGTTTGGATATGAGCTGGGAAGCCGGGCGCTTCCCGGACAGATTTACTGCCTGGACGGGGATCTGGGCGTGGGAAAGACCGTGTTTACCCAGGGCTTTGCCAGGGGACTCGGTATAGAGGAGCCGGTGAACAGTCCGACCTTTACCATTCTCCAGCAGTATGAGGAGGGGCGCCTGCCGCTGTATCATTTCGATGTGTACCGCATCGGCGATGTGAGCGAGATGGACGAAATCGGCTATGAGGATTGTTTTTATGGAGAGGGCGTCTGCCTGGTGGAGTGGGCCGGCCTGGTGCCGGAGATTCTGCCGGAACAGGTGATCCGCATCCGGATTGAAAAGGAGCCGGAGAAGGGCTTTGACTACCGCAGAATCACGGTGGACGAACCAGGAAAGGAATGAACAGCCAATGAGAATACTTGGAATAGAAAGCGCGTCTTTAACTGCCTCGGCGGCAGTGGTTACGGAGACAGTGGTGGAAGCGGAGTACACGGTGAATTTTAAGCAGACCCATTCTCAGACGCTGCTTCCCATGATCGATGAGATCGTCAGAATGCTGGGGCTTGATATGGATACGGTGGACGCCATTGCCGTGTCCGGCGGTCCCGGATCCTTTACAGGACTCAGAATCGGCTCAGCCACGGCCAAGGGGTTGGGCCTGGCTCTTAAAAAGCCGCTGATCCATGTGCCGACCCTGGATGCCATGGCCTGGAATCTGTACGGAACCTCGGCTCTGATCTGCCCCATGATGGACGCCAGGCGGCAGCAGGTGTATACGGGACTGTACCGGTTTGACCGGGAGTTTCAGGTGGAGCTGGCTTCCTGCTCCATGGATATCCATCAGCTGACTGCGGAGCTGAACAGAAGGGGCGAGAGGGTGATCTTTCTGGGTGACGGCGTCCCCGTCTGCCGGGATGTGATCTGCCGGGAGCTGACGGCGCCCTTTGACTTTGCTCCGGTGGCTTTAAGCCGCCAGCGCGCCGCCTGTGTGGCCGCATTGGGAGCGGTGTACCTGGCGGAGGGGAAAACGGAGACGGCCGCGGAGCACAAACCGGATTACTTAAAGAAGGCGCAGGCAGAGCGGGAGCTGGAGGAGGCCGGCCGCCAGGGAAAGCTTGGCGAGCTGGCAGCCGGACACAGCGTGGGAACCGGGGAAATAAGGGACGCCGTCCGGAAGGGGGAGACAGCGCTGTGATCCGCCGGATGGAGACGCGGGATCTGGAAGCCGTGGCGGATCTCGAAAAGCTCTGCTTTTCGGAGGCCTGGTCTTACCGGCTTTTGGAGGAGGGGCTTTACAGTCCCTTCGATGTGTATTACGTATTTGAACAGGAGGAGAGGATTCTCGGCTACTGCAACCTGCGCGTTCTTGCGGGCGAGGGGGAGGTGCAGCGGATTGCCGTGCATCCGTCCTGCCGCCGTCTGGGAGTGGCCAGGAAACTGATGGAAGCGATGACTGCCTCTGCCAGAAAAAGCGGAGCCTCCTGCATCAGTCTGGAGGTCCGGGAGAGCAACCGGGCAGCCAGAAATCTCTATGAATCCTGCGGTTTTGCGGCGGAGGCTGTCCGCCGCGGATACTACAGAAATCCGGACGAGGACGCGCTGATCATGTGGCTGCGCCGGCTGTGATTATACAGCAATTACCACTTAAAATTCACAGGCTCTGCGATTATAATGTAGGGGTATCCACCTTGGCGGATGCCCCTGTTTTTCTTTGAGGGAGACAGGGATAACAGCTTCAGATGCGATGAGAAAGAAAGGTGAGGAAATCATGAGAAGGTACAAAAGCGATGGAAGTCTGGAGACGGTGATCTGCAACTGCTGCGGGAAGCGGCTGATTGTGGAAAAGGGGATTTTGCGGGAGGGAGCTTTTTGGGCGGAGTACACCTGGGATTATTTTTCGGAGAAGGACGGAGAAAGACACCGTCTGGATCTTTGCGAGGACTGCTATGATCATCTGGTCAGCCAGTTCAGGATTGCCCCGGATGTGGAGGAACAGGTTGAATTCATCTGACAGGTGTGTTATATTTGTTACTGTTCACGGGATGCCGTGGACGGCAGCTGACAGGAAATAAGTGAGGAATACACATATATGTTGGATATCTGTTTATTGGGAACAGGAGGCATGATGCCGCTTCCCTACCGCTGGCTGACAGCCATGATGGCCAGGTGCGGGGGCAGCAGCCTGCTGATCGACTGCGGGGAGGGAACGCAGATTGCGCTGAAGGAGATTGGCTGGAGTCCGAAGCCTATTGATGTGATCTGTTTTACTCATTATCACGCGGACCACATCAGCGGACTTCCGGGCCTGCTTCTTACCATGGGGAACGCGGAGCGGACGGAAGCCCTGACCCTGGTGGGGCCCAGAGGACTGGAGCGGGTGGTGTCGGCTCTCCGGACGATTGCGCCGGAGCTGCCGTTTCCCCTGCGGTTTGTGGAGCTGACGGAGAACCGCCAGCAGCTGAAGCTGGGGCCCTATGTGGTGGACGCCTACCGGGTGAATCACAATGTGGTCTGCTACGGCTATTCTGTTTCTGTCCCCAGGGCAGGGCGGTTTGATCTGGAGCGGGCGAAGGCCCAGGACGTGCCCATGAAGGCATGGAGCCGCCTGCAGAAGGGAGAGACAGTGGAGCTGGACGGCAGGGTCTATACGCCGGATATGGTCCTTGGACCGGCCAGACGCGGACTTAAGGTGACCTACTGTACGGATACCCGGCCGGTGCCGGTGATCGCCGAGTATGCCGAGGGCGCGGACCTGTTTATCTGCGAGGGCATGTACGGGGAGGAAGGAAAAGAGGCAAAGGCCAGGGAGCATAAGCATATGACCATGTATGAGGCGGCAGGGCTGGCGAAGAAGGCGCAGCCGAAGGAGCTGTGGCTGACCCATTACAGTCCGTCCCTGACAAGGCCGGATGAATACATGGATAAGGTGAAGGCGGTTTTTCCGGCGGCGAAGGCGGCCAGGGACGGCTGGACCATGGAGCTGACCTTTGATGAGGAATGAGAGAATGATCATGGAAACAGAGAGAGAAGAAGGCAGGAACGCGGCAGAGGAAAAGGATGTGCTGATCCTGGCGGTGGAAAGCTCCTGCGATGAGACGGCTGCCGCGGTGGTGAGAAACGGAAGGGAGATTTTGTCCAATGTGATTTCATCCCAGATAGAGCTTCACACCAAATTTGGCGGTGTGGTTCCGGAGATTGCCTCCCGCAAGCATATCGAGAAGATTAATCAGGTAATCGGCCAGGCCCTGGAGGACGCGGGGGTTGGGCTTTCGGACATTACGGCTGTCGGCGTTACCTACGGGCCAGGGCTGGTGGGTGCGCTTTTGGTGGGCGTGGCGGAGGCCAAGGCCATTGCCTGGGCGGCGAAGAAGCCGCTGGTGGGCGTGCATCATATTGAGGGCCATGTTTCAGCCAATTATATTGAGCATCCGGATCTGGAGCCGCCGTTTGTGTGCCTGATTGTGTCCGGCGGACATACTCATCTTGTGATTGTGAAGGATTACGGTGAGTTTGAGATTCTGGGGCGCACCAGGGACGATGCGGCAGGCGAGGCATTTGACAAGGTGGCCAGAGCTGTGGGACTGGGATATCCGGGAGGCCCGAAGATCGACAGAGCCGCGAAGGAGGGGGATCCTCACGCCATAGAATTTCCGCGGGCGCGGGTGGAGGGTTCTCCTTATGATTTCAGCTTCAGCGGCCTGAAGTCCGCTGTGCTTAATTACATCAACAAGGCCCGCATGACCGGACAGGAGATCCCTGTGGCGGATTTGGCGGCGTCCTTCCAGAACGCGGTGGTGGAGGCTCTGGTGAGCCGGGCCGTGCTGGCGGCGAAGGAGTACGGCTACAGCCGTCTGGCCATCGCGGGAGGCGTGGCGTCCAACAGCGCCCTCCGGGCGGCCATGGAGGAGGCCTGCCGGCGGGAAAATCTGACATTTTACAGCCCGTCGCCGGTTTACTGTACGGACAATGCGGCCATGATCGGCGCCGCGGCTTATTATGAGTATAAAAAAGGCATCCGCCACGGCTGGGATCTGAATGCGGTGCCGAATTTAAAGCTGGGAGAAAGGTAAGAGCGGCATGAGGACGGAACATCAGAAAATCGGAGCGGTGATTCTGGCGGGGGGACGAGGCAGCAGGATGCACAGCGATGTGCAGAAGCAGTATATGCTGCTGGGCGGACGGCCGCTGATCTGCTATGCCCTGGAAGCCTTTGAGAAAAGCCGGGCGGAGGAGCTTGTGCTGGTGGCCGGGGCCGGTGAGGAGGACTTTGTCCGCAGGGAGATTCTGGCGCCCATGGGCCTTAAAAAGGTGAAGGCGGTGGTGGCCGGAGGAAAAGAACGCTACCATTCGGTGTACGAGGGACTGAAGGCGCTGGCGGACTGCAGTATTGTTCTGATTCATGACGGGGCCAGACCTCTGGTGACGGAGGCGGTTATAGAGGGAGCCATTGCGGGCGCTGAGGAGTTCGGAGCCTGCGCGGCAGCCATGCCGGTGAAGGACACGATCAAGGAGGCGGATGCGGACGGCTTTGTTGCCGGGACGCCGGACCGGTCCCGGCTGTGGCAGATCCAGACGCCTCAGGGATTTTCCTATGAGCTGATCCGCGGAGCCTACGACCGGCTGATGCAGGAGGCGCAGCTTCAGAGGGGGATCACCGATGACGCCATGGTGGCAGAGCGGTGCGCCGGCGTCCGGGTGAAGCTGACTGAGGGCAGCTACATGAACCTGAAGGTGACAACGCCGGAGGATCTGCCGGTGGCGGAAACCCTGCTGAGAGCCCGTGAAAAGGGCATTTTCTGACTGCCGGAACCCATAAATTCATTGCCATAGAAGAGGCGTCAGAGCATGTTTTTATTTACATGTTTTTAACATAAGTATGATTAAAAATTAACAATGAAGTGAGAAAAAAACGCTTGTATTTTTGTGAAAATGATGGTATACTCTATAACAGCTGGTAAACAAATATACACATTGCATAGAGATGGAGAGCGGCGCGGTTGTGTAGGCATTCCTGGAAGTCCATTATAAAGGGATCAGGTGTCGTACGTCTGCGCTATTTTTGTGTCAAATTTCATCAAAGGCAGGTATAGGAGTTTGCATAATAATCCGCCGTATTTCAGGCGGACGCTTAATTTTTCACACGGAGGAAAAAGATATGAAGAAAAAACTTGCGCTGCTGCTGACCGCGGCTATGCTGACGGCATCCCTGGCAGGATGCGGCGGCAACAATTCAGGCTCCGGCGGCTCCGGAGATTCCGGATCATCATCCGGCACAGAGGCCGGAACGGCTGCAGGACACAAGGAATCCCTGATCATCGGTACAGACGCAGATATCAACAACCTGAATCTGCAGGAGCAGCAGGATGCAACCAACAACGTGGTGTTAAAGAATACTCACCAGACTCTGGTGTTCTTCAATAACGGCTCTCAGGGGGATGACCGCTTCGTTCCCTGCCTGGCGACCGAGTGGGAATTCACCGATGACACCCACATCACCATGAAGCTGAGAGACGATGTCTACTTCAATGACGGTGAGAAGACGCCCATGACCGCCGAGGATGTAAAATTCACCCTGGATATGGCCATGGACAATATCGTAGCCTCCGCATTAAAGGGCTATGTACAGAGTACCGTCATTGACGAGCATACGATTGAGATCGAGATCGAGAGCTACAACAACGAGTTTGTTCAGTCCCTGGCGTCCGTTCCGTTATCCATTCAGTCCAAGAAGGCTTATGACGACGGCGTTGAGGATCCCTACTATATCGGAACCGGCCCCTACAAGTTTGACGAGTGGGTGGAAGGCGAGTACTGCCGTCTGGTTAAGGTAGAGGATTACTGGGGCAATGACCTGCCGGAGACCGACAACCTGGCTCCCGGCGTGGCTGAGACCATTGAGTTCCGCCCGTACATTGAGGCGTCCTCCCGTGTTATGGCGCTGCAGGCCGGTGAGATCGACGTGTGCGTGAACCCGCCCATCAACGAGCTGCAGTATCTGGAAGAGGATGAGAATGTTACGGTTTACGAGCAGACAGGAACCCGCCTGTTCTACTTCGCATTCAATGTGGAGAAGGAGCCGTGGAACAACGAGACCTTAAGACAGGCTGTTGCGTGCGCAATCGACAGAAACGCAGTTCTGGAGGCAGCCGTATACGGAAAGGGAACCCTGCAGACCACCATCTTAAACCGCGGACTTTGGGGCTTCTACGATGACATGGAAGGTTTTGACTATGATGTGGACCGCGCCAAGACTCTGATGGCAGAGGCAGGATATGCGGACGGCGGCATCAGCACCACCTTATCCTACGCTTCCGGCGCTCCCTATGAGCAGATTGCGACGATTATCCAGGCAAACCTGGCAGAGATCGGCATCACCGCAACACTGGAGCCCATGGAGACCGCGACCTTAAAGTCTGAGTGCGTGGAGGGCAATCAGGAGCTGTTCCTGTGGAGATGGAACGAGGACTCCAAGGTAGACTTTGTATACCGCGACCTGTTCTACACCGGCTCCGGCTCCAACTACCATCACTACTCTGATCCGAAGGCTGATGAGCTGATCGACGCGGTTGCCACGGAGAAGGATCCGGATACCCGTCTTGCAGACGCTCAGGAGCTGCAGACCTACCTGGTAGATGCATGTCCGCAGGTGCCCTTATACATCGCAAATCTGGTAATAGCTTACAATAAGAACTTGCAGGGCCAGTACTTCTATGGCGGCGGAAACCATGACTGGAGACACGCTTACATCGCCGAGTAAAACGGCCGGGCTTTCATGCTGATAAGCACAGCTAAAATTTAGGAAAGAAAACTTGCGGGCACCAGAAAACGGCCCGCAAGTTTTGTGTAAAAGCAAAGTACGATAGCAACGATTCACTACAGGAAAAGGAGAGACTGGCAGATGCTGAGATATATTTTAAAACGGCTTGTAATGCTGATTCCGGTTATTCTTGTGACTTCATTTCTGATTTTCTGGGCCATGAGCCTGACCGGAGGAGATCCGGCTCTGATGCTTGCGGGCGACAACGCGACTCCGGAACAGATCGAGGAGATCCGGGAGGAGCTTGGACTGAATGACCCGTTTTTTGTCCGTTACGGCAATTACATGAAGGGAATGCTGACCGGAGACATGGGCAAGTCCTATGTGACAAAGCGGGACGTGTTCAAAACCTTTATGGAACGTCTTCCGAACACTCTGATGCTGGGCGGCGCAGCCGTTCTGATCGCGGTGGTGGTATCTCTGCCCCTTGGCATTTACACGGCGATTCATCAGAATACATGGAAGGATACGGCGGGGATGATATTCGCCCTGTTCGGCACGTCCATGCCGAACTTCTGGCTGGGCCTGATGCTGATTATCATATTCTCGCTGCATTTGGGACTGTTTCCAACGGGCGGAAAGGGCGGCCTGAACAGCCTGGTGCTTCCGGCGGTGACCGTGGGCTTCGGTCTGGCGGCGCTGATCACAAGAACCACCCGTTCCTCCATGCTGGACGTGCTTCGTCAGGATTACATGACAACGGCGAGGGCAAAGGGCTGCTCCGAGAAACAGGTGATTACTGTTCACGGACTGAAGAATGCCCTGATCCCCATTATTACGGCGATTGGCCTGCAGATGTCTCTGGTTATCACCGGCTCTGTGCTGGCTGAGACCGTATTCTCATGGCCGGGAATCGGACGTCTTGTTTACGATTCCATTTCCAAGCGTGATACGCCCATGGTTACAGGCGCCATCATCATGTGCTCCATTTTGATGTGCATCATCAATCTGGTGGTAGACTTGATTTATGCGTTCTTTGATCCGCGTATTAAGGCACAGTACAGTAAGAAGGGGTGATCAGATGACACAGGCAGGCGATATCAAAAAACAGTACAAAAAACGGACTTTGTTCCAGGAAACCTGGCGGCGGCTGGTGAAGAACCGCGGCGCCATGCTGGGTCTGGCGTTTCTGGTGCTGCTGGTTGTTGCTGCGGCGCTCAGTCCTGTAATTTTCGATTATGAAAAAGATGTAATCGGCCAGAACATGCAGGACCGTCTGATGGGGCCGGGAGCGGCTCATTGGTTCGGCACGGATGAGTATGGCCGGGATTTGTTCGCCCGGGTAATTTACGGGGCCAGATATTCTCTGATCATTGGAGTGGGCTCCGTGCTGCTGGGCCTGGTGGTTGGAACGATTCTGGGCTCTCAGGCAGGCTTCCACGGCGGCGTTGTGGACTCCATTATTATGAGAGGCATTGATATTTTCTACTCCATCCCCAACATCATGACGGCGGTGGTTATCGTGTCCCTGCTGGGACCGAGCACCGTAAACCTGATGATCGCGCTGGCATTCTCCTGCGCCAGCAGCTTTGCGCGTATTGTCCGGGCATCGGTTATGACCATCCGGGATCAGGAGTATGTGGAATCCTCCTACGCGATGGGACTTCCCACCTGGAAGATTATTGTAAAGCATATTCTTCCCAACTGCTTATCTCCGATTATTGTGCAGATTACTCTGCTTATCGGTACAACCATTATTTCAGCCTCCTCCTTAAGCTTCCTGGGAATCGGCGTTCCAGCGCCGGCGCCGGAGTGGGGAGCGCTGCTTTCCGCAGGACGCAGCCATATCCGTGATGCCAGCTATATGTGTATCATTCCCGGCCTGGCCATTATGTTTACGGTGCTTGCGCTTAACCTGCTGGGAGACGGCCTGCGTGACGCGCTGGATCCCAAGCTGAAGAAATAACAGGAGGAATTTGGTATGGCTGACGAGTTAGTACTCGATATAAAAAATCTTGTGGTTCATTATGAGACAGAGGACGCGGATGTGCATGCGGTCAACGGCATTGACATCGCCATTGGGAAAAAGCGGACTCTGGGACTGGTGGGAGAGACGGGAGCGGGAAAGACCACCACAGCTCTGTCAATCTTAAACCTGGTGCCGAATCCGCCGGGCGTGATTAAAAGCGGCGAGATCTATCTGGAGGGAAAAAACGTCCTGGAGATGACTCCGGCCGAGCTGGAGAAAATGCGCGGCAACGATGTGGCCATGATTTTCCAGGATCCCATGACCGCCTTAAACCCGGTTATGACTGTGGGGGATCAGATCGGAGAGAGTATTGCGATCCACCAGAACCTGTCCAAGAAGGAGGCCTTTGAGAAGGCTAAGGAGATGCTTAAGATGGTTGGCATCGCGGAGTCCCGCGTTCATGACTATCCGCATCAGTTCTCCGGCGGCATGAAGCAGCGTGTGGTTATCGCCATTGCCCTGGCCTGCAGCCCGCAGCTGCTGATTGCGGACGAGCCGACCACGGCGCTGGACGTGACCATTCAGGCGCAGGTGCTGGAGCTGATGAAGCAGCTGATCCGTGACAAGGAGATGTCCATGCTGATGATCACTCATGATCTGGGCGTGGTTGCGGAGGTCTGCGAGGACGTGGCGGTTATGTACGCAGGACGGATTGTGGAGAAGGGAACGGCGGACGATGTGTTCAACCATATGCGCCATCCCTACACAGAGGGCTTGTTTGATTCGCTTCCCAACTTAAAGCAGCGGGGCGAGGAGCTGGTGCCGATTAAAGGACTGATGCCGGATCCCTCTGATCTTCCGCCGGGCTGCGCTTTTGCGCCCAGATGTCCTTACGCTTCGGAGAGCTGCACGAAGGCAGTACCGGAGCTGACCGCTGTAGATGGGAGCGCCACGCATTTTGTGGCCTGCAGCGCCTACAACAATCCTGAATTTAAGTTAAGGGGGAGCAAAGATGGCAGGTAAGACAATTCTTGAGGTCCAGAACCTTACAAAATTTTTCAATACCCCGGGCGGACAGCTTCATGCGGTAGACGGCGTAAGCTTCACCATCGAGGAGGGAAAGACCCTGGGTATCGTGGGAGAGTCAGGCTGCGGCAAGTCCACCACAGGAAGAACCATTTTAAAGCTTCTGGAGCCTACCGGAGGAAAGATCCTGTTTGACGGACAGGACATTACCGGCTACAGCAGAAAGCAGATGCGTCCGCTCCGTCAGGAGATGCAGATGGTGTTCCAGGATCCGTTCTCATCCCTGGATCCCCGCCAGACGGTGATGCAGCTGATCAGCGAGCCGATTATTGAGCATAAGCTGTTAAGATCAAAAAAAGATATCGAGGAGCGTACCCTGGAGCTGATGCGGACCGTAGGTCTTGCAGACCGGTACATGAATGTGTATCCTCACGAGCTGGACGGCGGACGCCGCCAGCGTATCGGTATTGCCCGGGCGCTGGCCGTGAACCCGAAGCTGATTGTCTGCGACGAGCCGGTATCTGCTCTGGACGTATCCATCCAGGCGCAGATTCTGAACCTGCTTAAGAAGCTGCAGGCGGATCTTGGACTGACCTATATTTTCATTACCCATGACCTGTCCGTGGTAAAATATTTCTCTGACGATATTGCGGTGATGTACCTTGGACAGATGGTGGAGAAGGCTCCGTCTGATATCCTGTTCAAGAATCCGATCCATCCTTACACAAAGGCGCTGCTTTCCGCCATTCCTCTTCCCATTGTGGGAGGAGAAAAGCCTGTGCGCCAGCTGATCAGGGGCGAGATCACTTCTCCGGTAAATCTGCCGGATGAGTGCAGGTTCATGAAGCGCTGCGACTGTGCCGAGGAGCGGTGCAAAAACGGCAATCCGCAGCTTCGTGAGATCGAGCCGAATCATTTTGTTGCCTGCAGCTGCGTATAAGGGGATGAGATATCATGAATGTATTTGATATTCTTGGTCCGGTGATGATCGGGCCGTCCAGCTCTCATACGGCCGGAGCCGCCCGTCTTGGCCGGATAGCCAGAGAGCTGCTTGGGTGCGAGCCGGTGAAGGCGGAGATCCGTCTTCACGGCTCCTTTGCCAGAACCTACCGGGGGCACGGCACAGACAGGGCGCTGGCTGCCGGGATTCAGGGGATGGACACGGATGATCCGGGACTGCGGGACGCGCTGGAGACGGCAAAGAAGCGCGGTCTGGACATTACCTTTAAGACCGTGGAGCTGGATGACGCCCATCCCAATACAGCCTGGATTATTCTGACAGGCGGGGATGGCCGCCAGGTTTCCATGATCGGCAGCAGCATCGGCGGCGGAAATATCCTGGTGACGAAATTAAACGGGATGGACGTGTATGTAACAGGCGAGAAGGAGACTCTGATCGTGCGCCACAAGGACGTGCCGGGGATCATTGCCCAGGTGACGGAGGTGGCGGCCCTGGCAGAGGCAAATATCTGCAACTTCCGTCTTTCCCGCCAGGAAAAGGGCGGCGAGGCCGTGATGACGATCGAGCTGGACGGAATTTACGGCGAGGAGCTGGGACTGGCCATCGGCCATCTGCCCAACATCTATTCCAGCATTGTGTTAAAGCCGGTATCCTGACAGCGGGGAATCGGATGTTTGGGAAAGGGGTTTTTGAAACATGAATTATGAGACGATTGCCGGACTGGCAGAGCTGGCCGCGGAACGCGGAGAACCCATATCAGCTCTTGTTCTGCGCCAGCAGGCAGAGCAGCTGGAAATCAGCGAGGAGGAGGTTTATGAACGGATGGCGGCCTCCTACCGGGTGATGGCGGAGTGCATCGGTCCGGGCTGTGATCCTGATCTGCGCAGCACCAGCGGTCTGACAGGCGGAAGCGCCTTTAAGATGCGGCAGGTGAGCCAGGGAGGAAGGAGCCTGACCGGTTCCATGATTTCCGGCGCCCTGTACAGGGCATTGGCCGTATCGGAGCTGAATGCCTCCATGGGACGGATTGTGGCAGCGCCTACGGCGGGAAGCTGCGGAATTCTGCCGGCGGCAGTTCTGACCATGCAGGAGGAGCGGGGCTTATCGGAGCGGGAGTGCGTGATGTCTTTGTTTACGGCTTCTGCCGTGGGCATGGTAATCGCCCACAATGCGTGTCTGGCCGGAGCCCAGGGCGGATGCCAGGCTGAGTGCGGCTCAGCGGCGGCCATGGCGGCGGCAGCCATTACGGAGCTCGCGGGGGGGAGCCCGGAGATGGCAGCCCATGCAGTAGCCATTGCGCTGAAGAATATTCTGGGGCTCGTCTGCGATCCGGTAGCCGGGCTTGTGGAAATTCCCTGTATCAAGCGGAATGCTTCCGGCGTGGCCGGCGCCTTTGTGGCGGCGGAGATGGCTCTGGCGGGCATTGAAAGCGCTATTCCGGCGGACGAGGTGATCTGGGCCATGAAGAAGATAGGCGACAGCATGGCGCCGTCCTTAAAGGAGACGGCGGAGGGAGGGCTGGCGGCTACGCCCACAGGACAGAGGCTTCATAAGCAGGTATTTGGGTAAGAAACGGCTGCAGCTGCAGAGTGGAAAACAGCTTAGGGTCTGACAACAAAATACAGCTACGGGTACGAGAGTATATGAGAGAAAGTGCAGCCGTAAGATGGCACAGAGCAGTCTGTGCTCTCTTTCCTGCACTTTTTTCATATTCACGGATTTTTAAAGGAGAAGGAATATGGGAGATATGTCTGATGTATTAAAACAGTTTTCTGCGCCGGAAATATGGATTCAGATGGAATACCTGCTCCGGATTGTGATCGCCTCCGGTTTGGGGCTGATTATCGGAAGCGAGAGGAAGAACAGGAACAAGTCTGCGGGAATCCGTACTCATGCGATTGTGGCGCTGGGGTCTGCGCTGATTATGGTGGTGTCAAAGTACGGGTTTAAGGATATACCGGATTATGACGCGGCGCGTGTGGCGGCGCAGGTGGTCAGCGGAATCGGCTTCCTTGGGGCGGGAGTTATTTTTATCCGCAACAATCTGGTCAGCGGGCTGACTACGGCGGCTGGGCTCTGGGCTACGGGAGGAGTCGGCCTGGCCATGGGGGCAGGCATGTATGTGGTGGCCATAGCGGCCACGATTCTGATTATGCTGGTGCAGTTTATCATGCATAAGATTGCGTATTTTGCCGATGTGGCCTCCGGCGGACTTTTGAGAATAACGCTGGTCAAGCGGGAAGGGATAGTTCAGTACATGGAGGAAATCCTGATGAAGGAGCGGCTGACTGTGGTTTCCGTAAAAATCAATAAGACAAAAAAGGACGAGGTAAAGCTGGAATTTGATGTGGTGTTCCCGCCCGGCTACCAGAAATCGCTGCTGCTTTCCAAGCTTGTGGAGATGGATGAGGTGCTGGCGGTCAGCGAGTAGGAACCGGTAAAAACACATAAGGAGATAAGAGGATGAGTGAAATGAATTATGACGTGGCGGTAATCGGAGGCGGCGTGATCGGCTGCTGTGTTGCCAGAGAGCTTTCCAGATATCAGTTAAAGGTCTGCCTGATCGAGAGGGATGAGGACGTGTGCTCAGGAACCTCCAAGGCAAACAGCGCCATTGTCCATGGCGGTTTTGACGCGGAGCCGGGTTCTTTAAAGGCCCGCTTCAACGTGGAGGGAAACAGGATGATGGGAGAGCTGGCAGAGGAGCTTGATTTCGATTTTAAGAGAAACGGCTCCTATGTGCTCTGCTTTGACCAGGAGGATATGCCGGCGCTGCAGGCTCTTTATGAGAAGGGACTGAAGAATGGCGTAGAGGGTATGTCCATCGTAACCGGGGATGAGGTGAGAAGGGCGGAGCCCAGCGTGGAAGACACAGTGGTCGCGGCTCTTTATGTGCCCAGCGGAGGCATCGTCTGTCCCTTCGGCCTGACTATCGCCATGGCGGAGAATGCCGCCGACAATGGGGTGGATTTCCAGTTTCTGACCGAGGTGCAGGATATTAAAAGAGCAGAAAACGGCTATGAGCTGACGACAGGCAGAGGGAAGATCACTGCCGGGATCGTGGTCAACGCCGCCGGCGTTTACGCAGATAAGTTCCACAATATGGTAAGCGGCGAAAAGCTTCATATCACCGCCAGAAAGGGCGATTACTGCCTGCTTGACAAGGAGGCCGGAGGCCTGGTGTCCAGCACCATTTTCCAGCTTCCGGGAAAGATGGGAAAGGGCGTTCTGGTAACACCCACGGTTCACGGAAACCTTCTGACCGGGCCGACGGCTGTGGATGTGGAGGACAAGGAGCAGACCTCCACTGACGCGAAGGCGCTGGAGTCCCTGATGGAGAAGGCTGGCAGGGGAGTAAAGAATATTCCCTTCCGCCAGGTGATTACCTCCTTTGCGGGCCTGCGCGCCCATGAGGACGGAGACGATTTTGTCGTTGGAGAGGCAAAGGACGCGCCGGGATTTTTTGATGCGGCAGGCATTGAGTCTCCGGGACTTTCCAGCGCTCCGGCCATCGGAAAATGGATGGCGGAGCAGATCGCTGAAAAAACCGGAGCCAAAAAGAAGGACAGCTGGAATGGAAAACGCCGGGGAATTGTCCGTCCGGAGCTTCTGGACAAGGAGGCGAGAGCGGAGCTGATCCGTCAGAATCCTGCTTACGGCACCATCATCTGCCGCTGCGAGAGCGTCAGCGAGGGCGAGATTGTGGACGCCATCACCAGAACCCTCGGAGCAAAATCCTTAGACGGCATCAAGCGCCGGGTACGCCAGGGCATGGGACGGTGCCAGGCAGGCTTCTGCACGCCGCGGACTATGGAGATTTTGTCCAGGGAGCTGGGCATCAAAATGGAAGAGATCTGCAAAAACGCGCCCGGATCCGAAATGCTGACCGGTCAGAAATAGGAGGATGGAGAAGATGAGACATGACATTGTAATTATCGGAGGAGGCCCGGCAGGACTGGCGGCGGCAGCGGCGGCCAGGAAGGCAGGCATTCAGGATATTCTGATTCTGGAGCGGGACAGCAGCCTGGGTGGAATCTTAAACCAGTGCATCCACAACGGCTTCGGCCTGCATACCTTTAAGGAGGAGCTGACGGGGCCGGAGTACGCGGCCCGCTATATCGCCATGGTGGAGGAGGAGCAGATTCCCTACCGTTTGAATACCATGGTTATCGATATCAATGAGAAGAAAGAGGTGACCATCATCAGCCGCGAAAACGGCATGGAGACCATTCAGGCGGGAGCCGTGATTCTGGCCATGGGCTGTCGGGAGCGGCCGAGAGGTGCCTTGAACATCCCCGGCTACCGTCCCGCTGGCATTTACTCTGCAGGAACGGCTCAGCGTCTCATGAACATCGAGGGCTACAGCGTGGGGAAGGAAGTGGTGATCCTGGGCTCCGGCGATATTGGACTGATCATGGCCCGCCGTATGACGCTGGAAGGTGCAAAGGTGAAGGTCGTGGCAGAGCTGATGCCTTATTCCGGAGGCCTTAAGAGAAATATTGTCCAGTGCCTGGATGACTACGGCATTCCGCTGAAATTAAGCCATACGGTGGTAAATATCGAGGGCAGGGAGCGGGTAACCGGCATTACCCTGGCGCAGGTCGGCCCGGACAGAAAGCCGATTCCCGGCACGGAGGAGCACTACAGCTGCGATACTCTTCTGCTTTCCGTAGGCCTGATTCCGGAGAATGAGCTGACGAGGGAGGCAGGCGTGAAGATGAATCCCGTTACCTCCGGCCCCAATGTCAATGACAGGCTGGAGACCAGCAGAGAGGGAATCTTTGCCTGCGGCAATGTACTCCATGTTCATGATCTGGTTGATTATGTATCAGAGGAAGCGACTCTGGCAGGAACAAACGCGGCCGCTTATGTGCGCCGCACCCAGGAGAGCGGAGACAGCCATACTGTATCTCTGCGGGCGGAGAACGGCATCCGCTATACCGTGCCTCAGTCCATGGACACAGCCCACATGAACGATCAGGTGGTGGTTCGTTTCCGCGTGGCGGATGTGTACAAGGACCGTTATATCAGCGTTTACTTTGACGGCGAGCGGGTGCTGCACCGGAAGAAAAGAGTTCTGGCTCCCGGCGAGATGGAGCAGGTGGCGCTGAAAAAGGCGGATCTGTCCAGGTATCCGGAGCTGAAGGAAATCGTGTTCTGTACGGAGGTGGAGTAAGATGGAAAAGAGAGAACTGATCTGTATCGGCTGCCCCCTGGGCTGTCCGCTGACTGTGACCATAGACGGAGAAAAGATTACGGTTGCGGGAAATACCTGTAAACGGGGTGAGGATTACGGCAAAAAGGAGGTGACAAACCCCACCAGGGTTGTGACCTCGTCCGTGCCGGTGGATGGAGGAGAGATCCCCATGGTGTCCGTGAAGACAAGAGAGGATATTCCGAAGGGGAAGATCTTCGACTGCATGGCCGAAATCAGAAGAGCCTCCATAAAGGCTCCCGTTCATATCGGAGATGTGGTGATTCATGACTGCGCAGGCACCGGCGTGGATATTATTGCCACAAAAAATGTTGCGGAGCAATAGCGCAAAAGAAACGGAAAAACAGCGAAAAAGAAGCATTTGAATGCAGCAGGAATATGTGGTATGATACAGGGAAAGACTGCAGATGCGGCTGATGCCGCAGACCTGCTGCCGGAGAGGAGACGGACAGATGAAAGTATATGCACACAGAGGTTACAGCGGACGATATCCGGAGAATACGATGCTTGCGTTTAAGAAGGCGGAGGAAACCGGCTGCTGCGGAATTGAGCTGGACGTACAGCTGACGAAGGACGGACAGGTGGTGATCATCCATGATGAGAAAATTGACAGAACCACCGATGGAACTGGTCTGGTGAAGGATTATACCCTGGAGGAGCTTAAGCAGTTTAACGCTGCCGCGTCCTGGGACGGCAGGTATCCCTTTGAGGCCATTCCCAGCTTTGAGGAGTACTGCCAGTGGGTGAAGGATACGGATCTGGTGACCAATGTGGAGATTAAGTCCGGCGTTTATTACTATGAGGAGCTGGAGGAGAAGACCCTGGCCCTCGTGAGAAAGTACGGCCTGGAGAAGAAGACGATATTCTCCTCCTTCAATCATTCTTCCATTACCCTGCTGCGCCGGCTGGCGCCGGAGATTCCCTGCGGGGCATTGGTGGAGTACAGCGATCTGGGCAATCCGGGATATTACTGCGAGAAGTTTGATTTCCAGTGCTACCATCCGGGCATGAAGGCTCTGACCGAGGAGATGGTGGTAAGCTGCAGAGAGCACGGCATTCAGATGAATGTATGGACGATCAACGATATGGGAGCATTGGAGCAGCTTTATGAGTGGGGCTGCGAAGGCGTGATTACCAATTATCCCGGTGTATGCAAAGGATGGCTGGACAGTAAACGATGACGATGAGTGCGATGGATTTGCTGGAGATATCTCCGGTGATAGCGGCGGTTAAGGATGACAGAGGACTGAAGCGGTGCCTGGATTCCGAGTGCCAGACGGTGTTTATTCTTTATGGAAATATCTGCAATATTCAGCGGATTGTGGAGACCTTAAAGGAGCACGGCAAGTATGCCATGGTTCACGCGGACCTGGTGCAGGGGCTGGGCTCGAGAGAGGTGGCCATGGATTTTTTAAAGGAGTATACGAAGGCGGACGGAATTATCAGCACGAAGCCCATGCTCGTACGGCGGGCCATGGAGGTGGGGCTTTTCGGGATTTTGAGAGCCTTTATGATCGATTCCATGGCGGTCGACAATACAAAAAAGATGCTGGAAAGCTTCAGTCCGGACATGATGGAAATTATGCCCGGCGTGATGCCGAAGATCATCAGAACGCTGCGGGAGTGCACCGACATTCCGCTGATTTCCGGCGGCCTGATTTCTGAGAAGAAAGAGGTGCTGGAGATGTTTTCTGCCGGAGCGGACGCCATATCCACGACAAAAGAGGAGCTCTGGTTTATTTAATCTGTCAAAGACCGGCGGCGCCGGGGCGGAGGACGTCCCGGCGTCTTCCGGAAATGCGGGGAAAGGCGGAATTGTGACATGAAACGGATTGTGGAGATTTGCTGCGGCAGCTATTATGACGCGAAGCAGGCGGCTCTCGGCGGAGCGGAGCGGATTGAGCTCAACTGCGCCCTGGCCCTTGGCGGACTGACGCCCACGGCATCTGTCGTGCGGATGGTGAAGGAAAGTCTGCCCCTGAAGGTGATTGCCATGGTGCGGCCGCGGGGCGGCGGCTTCTGCTATTCAGCGGAGGATTTCGAGGTGATGAAGGCGGAGTGCCGGGCAGTTCTTGAGGCAGGAGCAGACGGCGCAGCCTTTGGGTGCCTGGATGAGGACGCCAGGATTGACGCAGCCCGCAGCAGGGAGCTGATTTCCATAATCAGGGACATGGGCGGAGAGGCTGTGTTCCATCGTGCCTTTGACTGCGTGAGGGATCCCTTTGCGGCCATGGAGCAGCTGATTGGCCTGGGAGTGGACCGGGTGCTGACCAGCGGGCAGAAGCCGAAGGCCTGTGATGGAGTGGAGCTCTTAAGACAGCTGCAGGAGCGCTATGGGAGCAGGATTGAGCTTCTGGCCGGAAGCGGCGTCAATGCGTCCAATGCAGCGGAAATCATTGAGAAGACCGGCTTAAGCCAGGTACACAGCTCCTGCAAGGACTGGCTGACGGATCCGACGACCGTGCAGAACGGTGTTTCCTACAGCATGGCCGGAGGAGAGCACAGTCTTTGCTATGATGTGGTATCCGCAGAGCTTGTGAAGAAAATCCTGGAGAGGGTAAATGCAGCGGATCCTCAGGAGAAGGAAAGCGCGGAGGAATGCTCCGGGAAATCCCCGGAAAGAGCAATAAATGCTTGACAGACAGAGAAAACCGTGGTAGAATTTCTAACTGTCGCTTATGATTATTTCCGGCGGGAACCTCACGAAAAGAAACCGGAAAAATAAAAAACCGCTTGACAAAACGCGCTCTGTTTATTAAAATAGAAAAGCATGTTTGAGGAGAGG
>JAUNGW010000171.1 GCA_030524245.1 Eubacteriales bacterium | reverse complement strand
CGATCCAGGAGGAAAACGCCATGTGGAATGAAACCTCCCGGCGTATGGGGCCGCCCTATGCGGCGTTTGTCGTTATCATCGAGTGCGGAATGCTGCTGATGGTTCCGGCCGGCGGGATGTTTTTCCTGAGAGGCTCCCTGCCCGCCAGCGCATTCCTGCTGTTTGCTTATGTGGGCTCCATGTATCTGACGGAAATCCGCCCTTTACAGGAGCTGGGAACGAATTTTGCCAATGTACTGAACGCTGTTACCAAGACCAAAGAGATACTGGATATTCCGATTTATGAGGGCGGGACAGATTTTCCCCAAAGTCATGACATTGAACTGCGGAATGTGCGGTTTTCCTACAATGGGAAAATTGATGTACTGCAGAACGTCAGCCTCAAAATCCATGACGGGGAGCGGATGGCTCTTGTGGGACGCTCCGGCGCCGGCAAAAGCACAGTGATCGAGCTGATTTCCCGGTTCTATGATGTGCAGGAGGGCGAGGTGCTGATCGGCGGAAAAAATGTCAGAGAGCTTGACTACGATACCATTTTGAAGAATATAGCCATTGTGTTCCAGAAGACCTTCCTCACCCGCGACAGTGTGCTGGAAAACATCCGCATGGGCAGCAATGCCACCCTGGAGGAAGTGCGGGCCGCCGCGAAAGAGGCCCAGATTGACGATTTTATCATGTCCCTGCCGGA
Organism: Eubacteriales bacterium; assembly: GCA_030524245.1. GTDB lineage: Bacteria > Bacillota > Clostridia > Lachnospirales > Lachnospiraceae > Brotaphodocola. Next base: position 3,159 of record JAUNGW010000171.1, on the reverse strand, counting down.
AGGCTATAACACGAAGGTGGGCAGCTTTGGTTCCCGGTTCTCCGGCGGAGAAAAGCAGAGGATCGCGATTGCGCGCGCAATTCTGAAAAATGCTCCTGTCCTGATTCTGGACGAGGCGACCAGCGCCTCTGACCCGGAAAACCAGATGGAAATCGATAAGGCCATTCAAAATCTCTGCCGGGGCAAAACGGTCATTGTGGTAGCGCACCGGCTGAGCGCCCTGAAAATGTGCGACCGGGTGGCTGTGGTGGAAAATCATACGATTACCAGCATCGGCACCCATGAGGAAGTCAGAAAGAACAACGCTTACTACCGAAAAGCGTGGGAGGATTACGAGGCAGCCCGGAATATTACTTATCAGCTGGAAGGAGGCAGGCAGCATGCATAAAAACAATGTGTTGAAAAAGAACCGCAATTTTTATATCGGCATCGGCGGAACCGTCCTGGAAGGACTTCTCTCCGGCAGCCTGTTTACGCTGCTTTACTCGGTTATGCAGTTCTTATGGTCAGGGCAGTTTGGCATGAACCGTATCCTGGCTCTGACCGGCGTGATCGCGGTCATTTTTCTTCTCCGTATCCTGATTTACAGCTATGGTTATACCAGGGCGCAGATTGGCGGCGCAGAGGTCAGCAGGAATATCCGTTTTTTTATGGGCGACCATTTGAAGCGCATACCGCTGTCCCGGTTTACCCGGGGGCAGACCGGCGATTATATCAACACTATCACAAGCGATGTAAACAACTACGAAAAAATTCTGACCCACAAGATCGGGGATCTGGCAAAGAATTTTGCCCTGTCGCTGATGCTGATTGTCTTTGTCATGACCATCTGTGTCCCGGCCGGAATCATCCTGCTGCTTGCTGATCTGCTCTTGATTCCCGCTCTGTGGCTTTCTTTTCGCATGGTTCGGAAATACGGAAAAGAAAAGAACGAGATTTGCGCGGAGAATGTCAGCAGCATTGTAGAGTATGTGTCCGGTATTCAGACCTTTCGGGCCTATGGCGTGGGCGGTATGAAGAACAAAACCGTCATCAGCGCCATGCGGGAGTTCAGCCGGATCAGTTTTGTGTACGAAGCAAAGGTGCTGCCTGTCGGCGCCGGCTTCAGCATTTTGAGCTGGATGTCCTGCCCGTTGGTGATCTGGACAGCTTATGCGCCTTGGAACGCAGGAACGCTGAGCCCGGCGGACTACCTTTTGATTTGTATGCTGCCCCTCTTCTGTGCAAAGCTGTCCAACTCGATCTTTGTAGACCTCACCAGCTATAAAAACCTGATGATCTCGAAAAATAAAATCCTGGGTGTCATGGATGAGCCAGAGGAAACCGGCAGCATGGAGCCGCTGCAGACAGCGTCCCATGATATCGTCTTTGACCATGTGGACTTCTCCTATGTACCAGGAGAGCCGGTGCTGAAACACGCCTCCTTTACGGTGCCGGACCAGAAGCTCACGGCTATTGTGGGGGACTCCGGTTCCGGCAAATCCACCATTCTGAACCTGATTGCAAAATACTATGACGCAGCAGGCGGAACGATCTCCATCGGCGGCAGTCCCATCGGCCATGTGGCGGCGGAGCGCGTACTGGAGCAAATCTCGATGGTGGATCAGGACGTTTTTCTCTTTGACGACACCATCCGGGAGAATATCCGTCACGCCCGTCCGGCTGCCACAGACGAGGAAATCGAGGCGGCCTGCCGGGAGGCCAACTGCGACGGCTTCATCCGCAGGATGGAAAAGGGCTATGACACGCCTGCCGGCGAGAACGGGAACCTGCTCTCCGGCGGTGAGCGTCAGCGGATTTCCATTGCCCGCGCGCTCCTAAAGGACAGCCCCATCCTGCTTTTGGATGAAGCAACAGCGTCCCTTGACATCGAGAACGAGCTGGCCGTCAAACAGGCGATTGCCAGGCTTCTCAAAGCAAAAAAGACTGTGGTGATGATTGCTCACACCCTTTCTATTGTCAAAAATGCAGATCAAATCCTTGTGGTGGACGGCGGCAGGATCGCGGAGGCAGGAACGCATGACGAGCTGCTTGAGAAAAACGGAAAATATGCAGCCATGTGGAACGCGGAGCAAAAGCTGTCCGCATAAAGGAAGAATGTTGATTATGACTTCCATGTGCGGTATAATTTTCTCGAAAGACAATAAAAACAAGGAGGCTATCGCAATGGAATTTACTCAGGTAATCAAAAACAGATATTCATGCAAGAACTTTGACGGAAGAAAGGTGGATGAGGCGCAGCTTGCCGCGATTCTGGAGGCCGGACGGCTGGCTCCCACCGCCAAAAATCTGCAGGAGCAGCATATCTATGTAGTGCAGTCAGAAGACGGACTGGCAAAGCTGGATCAGTACACGCCCTGCCGCTATGGCGCCTCTGTCTGCCTGGTTGTGGCATTTGACAGCCAGAACGTATTTACCTATCCCGGAGAAAAGCGGGATTCCGGCGCGGAGGACGCATCCATCGTCGCCACGCACATGATGCTGGCCGCGGCCGCCGCAGGCGTGGACAGCTGCTGGGTCAACTTCTTTGATCCGGAGAAGCTGGCCAGAGGACTGGGCCTTCCGGAAAACGAGGAGATCCTGATGATCCTTGATCTTGGATATGCGGCAGAGGGTACAAAACCGCTTGCCAATCACGGCTCCCGCAAGCCGCTGTCCGAAACCGTTTCCTATCTGTAAAGCTCCGGTCTGACAGGAGGTAAAAAGTGTCGCCCTATGAAAAATCAGCGCTTGCCGGTGCAGCTGATATTTTAGCGCACCCGAAACTGCCCGATAAATTTGAGGGAACGGAATTGTACGGCTCTCCCGAGGAGGAGGATGTACTTCGTCAGGACTGCAGGGTATTCCGGCTGTCAAATGAAACCGGATATGGACGGATTACCGTTTATCATGTTTTTTCGGGCATCGAGCTTTACTATAATGATATGCACATGGGATACTGCAGCCACAATCAGGCCTCCGCAAAAAATATGGCAGAAATTAATCATTGTTTCGTTGGCCGTTTCGAGTGCAGCTTTGGTGAAAACAGCTGCTGCTATATGACAGAAGGCGACCTGGCCATCAGCTCCGTGATGAAGAAAAAATCAAATTCCTGCTTTCCGCTGAACCATTATCACGGCATTTCCATTCTCATCAATTTTGATGAGCTGCTGCCGGAGG
>JAUNGW010000010.1:4866-32784 GCA_030524245.1 Eubacteriales bacterium | reverse complement strand
TCTGTGCATCCTTGGATGCAAGCATCCAGTCTGCACAGCTGCTTGACAGGACTTTCATAATAAATTTTCTCAAAAAGGGATTGACAAGGGAGAGCGAATGTGCTAAATTAATATTAGTAATCATTACTGATATGGGTCACGATTACTGCGGATTTGTTTAACTTAATATTTAACATAATAAGTAAAGGAGACTTGAGTTATGAAGAAATGGGTTTGTACTGTATGTGGTTATGTTCATGAGGGTGAGACTGCTCCGGAGTTCTGTCCGGTATGTAAGGCTCCGGCTTCCAAGTTCAAAGAGCAGGTTGGTGAGAAGACTTGGGCTGCAGAGCACGTTGTAGGCGTTGCTCAGGGCGCTCCGGAGGATATCATGGCTGATCTGCGTGCAAACTTTGAGGGCGAGTGCTCTGAGGTTGGTATGTATCTGGCTATGGCGAGAGTTGCTCACAGAGAGGGTTATCCTGAGATCGGCCTTTACTGGGAGAAAGCCGCTTACGAAGAGGCTGAGCATGCCGCTAAGTTCGCTGAGCTGCTGGGCGAGGTTGTTACTGACTCCACCAAGAAGAACCTGGAGATGCGTGTAGACGCTGAGAACGGCGCAACCGCCGGCAAGTTCGACCTGGCTAAGAGAGCAAAGGCACTGAACCTGGATGCGATCCACGATACCGTTCATGAGATGGCTCGTGACGAGGCCAGACATGGCAAGGCATTTGAGGGTCTGCTGAAGAGATACTTTGGCTAATAAAACCTTGCAGAATAGGGATTTTCAAGAGGGCGGGCAGAGATGCCTGTCCTCTTTTTGCATTTTGATTCCAGCTGAAAATATGCAGTTCTCGTGAAATTTGTCGATGAATTTCCCCTTCCAGCCTCTTGTCTGCCCGCTCTCCATATGTTATAGTAATTCCAACAGACAAATCACATCTGCAGAACCTTCTTCTATGCCGTTCCGGCCTGCTGCAGACTCTGATATTCCGCCCGCACCGGGCATATGTATCCACTGAATGAACGCGTTCCATCCTGAACAATTACAATTTTTCAGGATTTCAGCTTGAATCTATTGTCTGGAAAATCGAAATATTCTATAATAGGAGACAGGTAACTATGAAAGTAAATGCACGATGGAAAGACAGACTTTTTATCCGGATTTTCAGTGAGCCAAGACACCTGCTGGATCTTTACAACGCCATCAACGATACGCATTACACCGATCCCGATGTCCTGGACATCAACACCCTGGAGGACGTGCTCTATATGCATATGAAGAACGATACGTCCTTTATTATTGAGGAGATCCTCAATCTGTGGGAGCACCAGAGCACCAGCAATCCCAACATGCCCCAGTATATCGTCTTTTACAATGGCCTGCCGGATGAGCCGGAGCGGAAGGAGCTGCGGCTGTCAGATGCTTTTATCCGCAGCGGCGGAGCAGCAGATCTGGAGCCCTGCCTTGAGGTAACAGCAGTGATGCTGAATATCAATTTGGGCAAAAACAGGGAGCTGATGGAGCGATGCCGGCAGCTCAAGGATTATTCCCAGCTCGTCTCAAAAATCCGCAGCCTGAAGAAAGAGGGACTGGCGATTGAGGCGGCCGTTGACCAGGCAGTTCAGTACTGCATCGACCACGATATCCTGGCAGAATTTCTGCTTTCCCACAGATCGGAGGCAATCAGTATGTTTTTGACAGAATATGATGAAGAAGCGCTCAGGGAAGAAGATCGGGAGGAGGGACGAATGAATGGACTGGAGCAGGGGCGAATGGAGGGACAGCTCTGCGCCCTTATTGCCCTGCTTCGCAAAAAGCTTGGCAGGGGCCTCTCCGTTGAAGATGCTGCTGCGCTTTTGGAAGAGGAGCCTGGCGCTGTCCGCCCGGTTTACGAGACGATTCAGGCTCATCCGGACTGGACGGATAAGCAGGTTTATGACTCGCTGATCGACGCACATGATAAACAGTAAAAATACTTCTTGACTATTTCCTTCTTATGTGCTAGATTAATATTAGTAACAATTACTATTATTGTTTCAAAGGAGGATTATCACATGTCAAAGTATGCAGGAACGAAAACTGAGAAAAATCTCTGGGAAGCGTTTGCCGGCGAGTCCCAGGCACGCAACAAGTACACCTACTATGCTTCTGCCGCCAAGAAAGCCGGCTATGAGCAGATGGCTGCCCTGTATCTGGAAACTGCGGACCAGGAAAAGGAGCACGCTAAGATGTGGTTTAAGGAAATTCACGGCATCGGAACCGTGGAGGAAAATCTGGTGGATGCGGCTGCCGGAGAAAATGAGGAGTGGACCGGTATGTACGTGCGCATGGCTGATGAGGCTGACGCAGAGGGATTCCATGATCTTGCCGCCAAGTTCCGTCTGGTTGCAAAGGTTGAAGCTGCTCATGAGAAGCGCTATTTGAAGCTTCTGGACAATCTGCGAAAGGACGGCACCTTCCGGGATGACGCGCCTCTCGGCTGGAAGTGCCGCAACTGCGGATATATCCACGAGGGTCCCGAGGCTCCCGAGATCTGTCCGGTATGCGCTCATCCCCGTGCGTATTTCGAGAGAAAAGCAGAGAATTATTAATTACCATACAGCTTTCCAGCAAAAAGGGCATTCCCAAGGGTCAGGGAATGCCCTTTTTCTGTTGTAATTTTCCTGCCCCGGCCTATCGCCCCTTCGCCCACCTCAGGAACGTATCCTGTGCTATTTCAAGCCGTTTCGCCGCTTCTCTGGAGGAAATCTGCCGCAGCTCCCACTGGGTCTTCAGCTGCCAGAACTGTTCCGGCACTGTTTTCCTTGGTCTGCCGAACCGTACGCCCCTCAGTCTGGCCGCCGCAATGCCCTCCATCTGCCGCTGATGAATATTTTCCCGTTCCGTCTGCGCCACGTAGGAGAGAATCTGCAGCACCAGATCCGCCACAAAGGTTCCCGTCAGATCCTTTCCTGATTTTCTCGTATCCAGCAGCGGCATGTCAAGTATCACGATATCCGCCTGCTTTTCCTTCGTAATAATCCTCCACTGCAGTAAAATTTCATCATAATTGCGCCCCAGACGGTCAATGGATTTTACTACCAGCAGGTCTCCTGCCTTGATCCTGTCCATCAGGGCCCTGTATCTTGGGCGGTTAAAATCCTTTCCGCTCAACTTGTCCATATAGATGTACCGGTCCTGCACGGGAAATTCCCGCAGAGCAATACGCTGCCGGTCCTCGTTCTGTTCTTTTGTGGAAACTCTGATGTAACCATAAGTCTTACCTGTCATAAATCCCCGACTTTATCTGTTTGCTTTATTATAACTGTTCAGGACGGTACATCCTCCTGTCCGGCAAATCAGGGCAGGAGGCATCGGAAACTCATCCGATCATGTTTTTCAAAGTTCCAATTTCTTCGATTCTGCACTCCACCACGTCCCCGCTCTTCAAAAACCGCGGCGGATCGAAGCCCATGCCCACGCCGGCAGGCGTTCCTGTGGAGATAATGGTTCCGGCCTTCAGGGTCATGCCCTGGGAAAGCTCACTGATCACATGATCAATGCCGAAAATCATCTGATCCGTGCAGGAATCCTGCCGCAGCTCTCCATTGACATAGGACTGAATCCCCAGACAGGGCGGATATGCCACGGAATCCCTGGTCAGAATACATGGCCCCATAGGCGCAAAGCCGTCCAGACTCTTTCCGAAATACCACTGCTTATGCCGGTTCTGAATATTTCTGGCGCTCACATCATTCATGATCGTATAGCCAAATACATATTCCCATGCCCACTCCGCCGGCACCTCCTTCGCATCCCTGCCGATAATAACCGCCAGCTCAGCCTCATAATCCAGACTGTCCACAAGATGACTGTAAGACGGGATCACTCCGCCGTCTGCCACAGCCTCGTCAACGCGCTTGGAAAAGTACACGGCATAATCTCTGTCCCGCTCAAACTGTTCCCTCTTATAACGGGCCGCCTCCTCGGCATGCTTCATGTAATTAACGCCCAGGCAGATCACATCCTGCTCCGGCACAGGAATCGGCGCCAGCAGCGTAACCTCCTCCATGCGGGCCGCTCCGCGGATCCTGTAGGGATCCTGCCCCGCGCTGTATTCCAAAAGCTGCATCTCCGATTCGCTGAGCTGCTTTACCGCCTCCAGCATCGTCTTATACTCCGGCCCGATAGACTCCATGGGATACACCCACTCTCCATCTGCACTGATTACGCCAACTCTCACCCTGTCTCCTGTCTGATATGTCACCAGTCTCATATTCTGCCTCCGCTCCCGGCCACGGCTTTCCATGGCTCTGTTTGTCATATACGTTTTATTATACGCCAGGAACGGGGGCGGGGCAAGAAAAATTATTGCCGCTCACCCGGCTGCCTCCCGCATCATTTTCCCGGCCTGAATCACCACCAACGGCAGCGCCGCCAGCACGCATACCGCCGCCAGCTGCCTCAGGCTTAAATCTGCCGCTGCAAACACTACCTGAAGTCCGGGCAAAAGCAGAACCGCCGCCAGAAAAAGCACGCCCAGCTCAAACGCCATCACGCTCCACAAATTCCCCCAAAGCCCCAGCCGCAGCATGGAATGTCCGCTTCTGCAATTAAAGCCGTGAAGAAGCCGGGCCAGGGTCAGCGTGGCAAACGCCATGGTACTTGCAGCGCCCGCCCCGCCGGTCTTAAGCCCTGTATGATAAGCCAGCATGGTGCAGACTGCCATCAGGCCGCCCTGAACCAGAATCTGCAGAAGAAATGTCCTCGTCAGAATTCCTTCAGCCGGATCCCTGGGCGGTTTCGTCAAAAGCCCTTCCTCCTGCGGCTCCATTCCAATCGCAATGGCCGGAAGAGAATCTGTCAGCAGATTGATAAATAAAAGATGCACCGGGGCAAACGGCGCCGGCAGATCCCGCAGAGACGTATAAAGCACGCTGAAAATTCCCGCCATATTGCCGGAAAGCAGAAACTGAACGGCATGTCGGATGTTCCGGTAGACATTTCTGCCATTGGACACCGCTTTGATGATGGTGGCAAAATTGTCATCAGTCAGAATCATGGACGCCGCATCCCTGGATACCTCCGTCCCTGCCAGCCCCATGGCAACTCCGATATCCGCCTTTTTCAGGGCCGGAGCGTCATTTACCCCGTCCCCGGTCATGGCTACGATCTGCCCCTGCCGCTGCCAGGCATCCACGATCCGAAGCTTGTGCTCCGGCGAAACCCTGGCATAAACGGAAATCTCATCCAGCCTCCGGGACAGCTCCTCATCGCTCATTGCATCCAGCTCGGCTCCTGTTACTGTCTGTCCTCCTTCCTTCAGAATCCCGATTTTCGCCGCAATGGCCGCAGCAGTCGCTTTATGATCTCCGGTAATCATCACCGGCCGGATCCCCGCCCTCCATGCCGCCTGCACTGCCGGCCCTGTTTCCGGCCTTGGCGGATCCACCATAGCAGCCATGCCGAGAAAAACAAGTCCCCGCTCCATTTGGCCGCTGACATTCTCTTCCTTTAAGGGCCGGAAGGCCAGCGCCAGCACCCGCAGGCCCTGGGACGACCAGGCCTCGTTCTGCCTGCGGAGCCGCTGTCTCCGCTCCACCGTCATAGGCCGGTTTCCGCCGAAGGTCAGGATTTCATCCGATCTGTCCAGCAGCACATCCGCAGCTCCCTTGACAAACAAAAGCCGCTCCCCGCCGCAGCTGTGAACTGTACTCATCATTTTTCTGGAAGAATCAAAGGGCAGCTCTCCCTGACGGGGCATGGCACGGCGCAGGCCTCCGCTGTCCACACCAGCCCGGCGGGCCATTTCCAGAAGCGCGAGCTCCGTGGGATCGCCGGTATTTTTCGCACAGGAAGCCCCCTCTTTTGCCAGACAGGCATCATTATCCAGCACCGCTCCATAAAGCAGATACCGGTGCACCGGATGGTAGAGCTGCAGCTGCCCCGGCTGCAGCAGCTGACCGTCTGCGTACACCTGCTCCACCGTCATCCTGTTCTGGGTCAGGGTTCCTGTCTTGTCAGAGCAGATCACCGACACGCAGCCAAGACTCTCAACCGCTTTCAGATCCTTAATAACCGCATGCTCCCTGGCCATCCGCTGTGTTCCCATGGCCTGCACAACCATCACAATGGAACCTAATGCCTCCGGAATCGCCGCTACCGCCAGAGCTACCGCAAACATCAGAGAATCTAAAACCGGCATTCCCCGGTACAGGTTCAGACCAAACACCAAAAGACAGATCAGCATGACTGCTGCCGCCAGATGTCCGCTGAAAACGTCCAGACTGATCTGCAGCGGCGTTTTCTTCTCCTCCTCCGCATTCATAAGCGCGGCAATTCTGCCGATTTCCGTCTCCATGCCGGTAGCTGTCACCGCCATCACCGCCCGTCCTCCGGTCACCAGCGAACCGGAAAACACCATATTTTTCCGGTCAGCCAGAACCGCCGGCGTCAGACCTGCAATGGGTCCCTCCTGTTTTTCCACTCCCAGGGCCTCCCCCGTCAGAGAGCTTTCATCAACCCGCAGATTGTGACACTCCAGAATACGTCCGTCCGCCACGGCCATATCCCCGGTCTCCAGAACCACCACATCTCCCGGAACAATCTGGGCTGACGGCAGCTCCTTTAAGCTCCCGTCCCGCATGACCCGGGCCACAGGAGCAGATAATGCCCTGAGCCCCTCCAGAGATTTCTGCGCCTTTTCATGCTGAATGGTTCCCAGCGCCGCATTCATGGTGATCACCGCCAGGATCACCAGCGCGCTTTCCAGATTGTCTGACACCATGGAAATGCCTGCCGCCCCAATCAATATCATCACCAGAAGATCCTGAAACTGCGCCAGAAACACCTGCCACAGCCTTCTTTTCCGCCGCTCCTGCAGTACATTTTCCCCTGCACGGGCACGGATCTCCTCGGCCTGCTGTTCCAAAAGTCCCATCCTGCTGCTGCCCAGCTCCCAAAGCACCGCTTCGCCAGTCATCCGATACCATTCTTTCATTCCGTCACCTCTCTCCCTTCCATATAGTATGAGGGATGACAGGGAATCCATGAAAAGAATCCTGCTGCGCGGGATTCTCCGCCTGCGGCGGGCCGCGTCAGCGGCATCCTTCCATTCCGCCGCAGTGCGATCCTTTGCGGAGCGTTTTTATATCATAGGACGTACTTTCCTGTGATATAAAAAGAGAGTCCCTCCAAAGGAAAGAACTCTCCGTCTTTTTGAATATCTTTTGCTGAACAGAACGCTTTCTGTCCTTACCGGATCCGCTCCGGGAATCCGACCTTCTTCTGTACCTTCCGCAGCGTCTTGTTGGAATAGTACTGGGCCTTCTCCGTGTTGGCCCTGATCATGCCGTCCAGGTAATCTTTGTTCTTCGATAAATCCGCAAACCGATCCTGCAGCGGCTTTAATACGCTGACAACCGCCTCGCCCACAGCCATCTTAAAGTCGCCGTAGCCCCTGCCGTCAAACTCCCTCTCCGTCTCTGCCGGAGTCTTGCCGGTGCAGGCGCAGTAAATATCGATCAGATTGCGGATACCCGGCTGCTCCTGACTATAGCGCACGCAGCCTTCCGAATCCGTCACCGCCCGCTTGAACTTGCGGACAATCGTGTCCGGATCATCCATCAGATAAATGCTGCCGTTTGGATTCTCATCGGACTTGGACATCTTCTTCGCCGGATCCTGCAGGCTCATGATCTTGGCGCCCACCTTGCCAATGTATGCCTCCGGAATCGTAAATACGTCTCCGTAAATGCCGTTGAATCTCTGCGCGATGTCCCTGGTCAGCTCCAGATGCTGCATCTGGTCGATGCCTACCGGAACCACATCCGACTGGTACAGCAGAATATCAGCCGCCATCAGCACCGGATACGTAAACAGGCCCGCATTGATATTATCCGCATGCTTGGCCGCCTTGTCCTTAAACTGGGTCATGCGGTTTAACTCTCCCATATAGGTGAAGCAGTTAAGGATCCAGGCCAGCTCCGCATGGCCGGATACATGGGACTGATAATAAATGCAGTTCTTCTCCGGATCCAGACCGGCCGCAATATAAAGCGTCAGCAGCGTGCGGGCTCTCCTGCGCAGCTCCGCCGGATCCTGGCGGACCGTAATGGAGTGCATGTCCACCACGCTGTAAAATGTCTCATATTCCTCCGCAATGCTGACCCAGTTCTTCAGCGCTCCCAGATAATTCCCCAGAGTCAGATTGCCGGTTGCCTGCATACCGCTGAACAGTACCTTTTTTCCATCTAACATAATTTTATCTCCTTTTGGACCGTATTTTTACATCGGCTGAATCACCGATGCTTCCTGCCCGGATTTGCCGGTCAGGAAGATGCTCTGTCCTGAACAGTCCCGATTTTTCAATGAAATAAGTGTACCATTCCACAGGGGGATTGTCAATGTTCCGGAACGGTCCCCGCAAAATTACAAAATGATATCTGCAATATTTCAAAACGGTTTCCGCAATATTCGCCGACGGCTCCGCCGGATCAGAAGCCGCCTGCAAATTTCTCTACGATCTGCCCGCTGCGGTAGGCCTCCAGAAGCTCCTCCAGATCCGCGATCTTGCTTTTCAGCTGGACGCCGATATCTGTATCTCCCACCAGCTTCCGCTCCCAGACGCGCTTGATCACAATGCTGTCTGAATGGATGTCCGTCTCATTTTCAATGGCAGATTCCGTGGATTCAAACGGCCTGTGCGCCGCCAGAATCAGACCGTAGGAATTGTAAATCAGCGTATATCCGGCAATTCCCGTTTCCTTCTGGTATGCCCTGGAGAATCCGCCGTCAATAACCAGCACCTTGCCGCCGCACTTGACAGGGCTTTCTCCGATCTTTGTTTTCACCGGCACATGGCCGTTGACAATATGACCGGACTCCGGCAAAAGCCCGAACTCCTCAAGAATCCGGTCCACTGTCTCCGGGTTCTCAATCATGGTATAATACGCATTTTTATTCTCCCGGTGGGTTTCCTTTTCCGCCAGAAAGTACCGCTCAAAGGTAGCCATCTTCGTCTTTCCGAACAGCGGCGAGCTCTCATGAAGCCAGATATACCACATCAGATCCCGTCCCCGCTTTCTCTCCGCCGGATCCGCCGCCATAAAGCCCCTGCGGATGTACTCGTCGAAAAACTCGTATAATCCGCGGCCGCTGCAGGTCTGGCCGTAAAGCTCCACCTGCTTAAAGCTGCCGTCTTTATTTAAAGGCACGCACCCGTGGAACAGCAGATTTCCGTTGTATACCTTATACAGGCTGCCCCGGGCCAGAAGAAACCGCATATGCTGCTGCAGCTTCTCACAGCCGGCAAATGCCTTTTCCAGCCGCTCCATAATCTGTTCCTCCGCCTCTGACAGCCGGTACGGATCCTTCGGGTCTATGGTGGGGAAATTCATATCCAGCATGGGATATTCCTTTCCATCCAGAGTCACCACGCCCCGCTCATAGTCAATCTTGTCCAGAAGGGCCCTGCTCTCCAGCCCAAACTCCGGATGTTCCCTGATCAGCTGGCCCTCTACCTTAAACTGAATCACCGAAATAGCCTTATGCATCCGGATATTCAGCTCCCGCTCACTGGAGCTGGCCGGCGGATCTCCCTTTAAGCCAAAGCACAGGCACGGATCGTTCCCATAGGTTTCCAGCGCAAATGTGGCCAGCGGCAGAAGATTAATCCCGTAGCCCTCCTCCAGAATATCCAGATTTCCATATCTGGCGCAGATCCGCAGTGCGTTGGCAATACAGCCCCGCTGCCCCGTGGCCGCTCCCATCCACAAAACATCGTGGTTTCCCCACTGCACGTCCACAGAATGATAGGCCATAAGCATATCCATAATAATATGAGGTCCTGGCCCCCGGTCATAAATGTCGCCCAGAATATGCAGATGATCTACCACCAGCCGCTGAATCAGCTCACAGAGCGCCTCAATAAACTGCTCCGCCCGGTCCAGACGGATCACCGTCTGCACAATGGCCTCATAGTAGGATTCCTTGTCCCGCACATCCACCTTTTCCGTTATCAGCTCCTCGATCACATAGGCGAACTGCGGCGGCAGGGCCTTCCGCACCTTGGAGCGGGTGTACTTGCTGGCCGCCCGTTTGCTGACCGCAATCAGCCGGTACAGGGTAATCTTGTACCAGTCGTTTTTATTTTCCGTATGCTCCAGAACCCGGGCCATCTTCTCCCTCGGGTAATAAATCAGGGTCGCCAGACTCTGCTTATCCGCTGCGCTTAAGGTATTTCCGAACACCTCGTCCACCTTGCGCCGCACAGAACCGGAACCATTCTTCAGCACATGCGCAAAGGCCTCGTACTCGCCGTGCACGTCCGTCAGAAAATGCTCTGTCCCCTTGGGCAGATTCAGAATGGCCTCCAGATTGATTACCTCCGTGGAGGCGGCGGCAATGGTCGGATACCGCTCCGCCAGGCCCTCCAGGTATTTGATGTGTAAATCCTCCATGGCTTTTGTCCCTCCTCTATAGGGCCATTGTAACAGGTCAGAAGAGCACGCGCCAGCCATCGTCACAAAAATGTCGTATTTTACAGGAGCGTTTCCTCCCACTCCTTTTCCTTAAAGCCTGTCAGTACGCTGTTATCCGTCACCACCAGAGGCCGCTTCACCAGCATCCCGTCTGACGCCAGCAGGGCAAACTTTTCCTCGTCGCTCATGGAAAGCAGCTTGTCCTTCAGGCCCAGCTCCTTATACTTCATGCCGCTGGTGTTAAACATGCGCTTTATCTCCAGGCCGCTCCGGCCGGCCCACTCCTTTAATTCCTCCGCCGTCGGGTTTTCCTCCACAATATGACGGTCTGTAAATTCAATCCCATGAGCCAGCAGCCACTTTTTTGCCTTCTGGCAGGTGCTGCACCTGGGATATTCCAAAAATAAAATCATATCTGTCTCCTTTTCCTTATGCAATTCCGTTCAGCTCCTGGTAAAGCCTTTTTGCATAGCTGTCTGTCATTCCGCTGATAAAATCCGTCACCAAAAGCAGGCGCAGATACAGCTTCTCCGCCTCGTCCTTTCCTTCTCCACAGATCCGGTACACGCGCATATGGTTGTCTGAAATCAGAGATATCAGCTTTTTCTGCACTGCCGTCATCGGCATCGCGGGATTTGTATCATAGGGAATCACCGCATCCACAAACCGGCTCAGCAGAAAGTCAAATATCGCGTCCGCTCCGATCTCCAGCTTGATAATGGGACGGGAAATAAACGCGTACTGATATGCAATGTCTCCCAGCGCCTTCATCATCGGTGCGCCGAAGGTCCCCCAGAACAGGTCGTGCTCCCAGGTTCCGTCCATAATCTCGCCGTAATGACTGGCGAAGCTCTCTGTGGCGCTGGCAATCATCTCTCCCTGAACAGAAACCACCCAGTTCTGCACCGCGTATGTCTCCGGCCTTTCATAGCCCCTGTCCACAGCCTTCTGATACTTATCCTCCAGCCAGCCGATCATCCTCCGGCACCGCTCCGGCGCACCCTCGCAGCGGCTCTTTAATTCCTCTGAAAGCCTGCTGTAGGTAATGCATCCCTTCTTTAAAGCGTCTTCAATATCTGCGGTTCTGTACGCAATGTCATCTGCCGCCTCCAGAAGAAAGGCCAGCGGGTGACGGCAGCCGTTCGTCCCGTTTGCCCTCTGTACGTCTGCAAAAGCTTCCCGGTCCGCATAAAAATATCCCATCTTCTTTTCCCGGATCCGTCCGCTTTTTTCATTGATCTCCAGAGAAGAAACCGGGTACTTGATAATCGTTCCCAAAAGAGCCTTCGTCAGGTTCATGCCGTGCTCATCCACCAGAAAATGCAGCTTGGTCACCAGACGGAACACCTGAGTATTTCCTTCAAAATGATAAAGATCCTGCTGCATCTGCTGGCTTAACACCTCTGTCAGCGCCTTCTCCCGGAACGTAAGCCGCGGCAGGTGCTTTTTAAACCAGTCCTGAATTGCCGTCTCTCCAAAATGCCCGAAGGGCGGATTCCCAATATCATGAATCAGGCCCGCGCACTGCAGAATATCGCAGACCGCGGCCTTTTTCCTCTCATCAAACTCCGGATCCAGCCCCTGTCTCATGATCTGCTCCGAAATATTCTGCCCCAGAGACTTGCAGAAGGAGGAAACCTCCAGAGAATGGGTCAGCCTGGTCCGGATGAAATCGCTCTGATCCAGA
Source organism: Eubacteriales bacterium (assembly GCA_030524245.1). Taxonomy (GTDB): domain Bacteria; phylum Bacillota; class Clostridia; order Lachnospirales; family Lachnospiraceae; genus Brotaphodocola. The sequence goes on along the minus strand of JAUNGW010000010.1, from coordinate 20,654 downwards.
GGAAATACCTGTGTTTTGTCCTGCAGCCGCCGAAAGGAGGCGCTGCCGATGATCCGGTGGTAGTCCTTCTCAAACTCCGTTCTCAGATCACTGCTTTTCCCTGACTTCTGATAGGAGCGGATCCTGTCTCCGCACAAAAGTCTGCTCCAGTTCATGTTATATTCCTTCCTCACGTCCATCCGCTTCTACTCCACAAAATCCCTGCGCATGGGGGTAAAAATGTCCAGGAGCACCGTGTCCTCCAAAGCCTCCACGCCGTGCACCGCATTGGGCTTTACGTAATAGGTGTCGCCTGTATGAAGCACCTTGTCCTCACACCCCTCCTCCTGGTAAATCAGGGAGCCGGACACCAGATATCCGATCTGCTCATGGGGATGGGAATGCTTCGCCCCGATGGATCCCTTTTTAAAATGCAGCTCCACAGTCATCAGATTCTCACTGTAGGACAGTACCTTGCGTGTAACGCCTCCGCCCAGATCCGTGGACGCAACCAGCTTGTTTTCTGTATACATACTTCATATCCTCCTTATATTCAAACGGTTCTTTAAGAAACAGGATACCCTATATTCCGTTTTTCTTCAAGCGGATTCAGGGGAAACCTGCCTATCTTTTTCGTAACTGTCCTTTTCTCCGAAAAAAGCGGATCACCCGCAGCGCCAGAAGAAGCAGAAGGCCGGCTGCACATAAGAGCACGCCGATTCCCACGGCAATCAGCGTAATCCGGGTAAGCTTCCGCAAAAAGGACAGCATGTCCCATCCTGCCGGCTGCCCGTCCTTTTCCGCCTCGGCCGGCTGCCTCTCCCCGGCAGTCTCCGGCTGTACTCCTGTCTGCGGCTCCTGTCCGGTCTCCGCCTCTGACAGCTCCTCCCTCGCCGCAGCTGTCTCTCTCTGCATGGTCTCCGGCTCCGCCCCTGTCCCGGCCATCCCCCGGTACTCCACCCGGATATCCCGCACAAGCCTCCGTCCAAAGGCCTCTGCATCCCGGCACAAAACGCCGTCCGCATCCAAATACGGCTCTCCGCTCCAGAAAAGCCCTGAAATCTCATAGGAATCCGCCGGAACGCCGATCAGCTCCAAAAGCTCCCCCGCCCAGGCCTCCGCCTGAAGCTCCTTCCCGGAGGGCACCAGAATACCGCCGAGCTGATAATGATCCGCCCCGTAGCCGTGAAATGTCACCGGGAAGGAAAAGTCCTCCAGCCACTGCTCTCCGATCACCTCCGATGCAGCTGCATGACAGAGCACCGTCTCCCCCGTCCCGCCGGCCGTGACCTCCGCCTCCATCACCTCCGGCACCTCCGATAAGGCCTCCACCTGCCTGTAAACAGCCTCCTGCTCTATAACCCGGCCGCTGCTCCCGGCCTGCCAGCTCCCGCCGCTCTCGTCTCCCGCCTGGCCGCTCTCCTCCCAGCCGGACGGCGTCCGGGGCGTCTGGGCCGCCCGCACCTCCAGACTCTGCACCACTGCCATCTGCAGAAGAATCAGCAGAACCCAAAGCGCCAGCTGCAGCCTTCCTGTCCACTGCTTCATCCTTTTTTCTGTTTTCGTTTTTTCCACAGAATCACGCTCCTTTTCTGCAGGCATAAACATCCCGCCAAATTATCCTTCGCACCGCGCTTCCTCTGTTTGTAATCATCATGGGACAACAGATCAAGAACTGATCTGCCTTCGTGAGCTGCTGCCAAGACCTGGCAGAGCGCATCTCTCATTAAGCTTATTCTACAACAAAAGGGCCTGACAAATCAAGCCCCGTAAACGAATTCATATAATTTTTTTAATTCCTTATAAGCCATGGTATCCTGCAGCTCTGTCAGCTGATCCAGAATCCCTTTTAAATACCACCGATGGCTCTCCCGGCGCTTTTCATTGAACCGCAGCCAGACCGTATCCCCTTCCGCCATATAGTCTCTGGCGGTGGAACGCATGTTGCTCAGCTTATCGCCCAATACCAGGATCTTCTCCTCCCGTCCCGCCATCCGCAGGTGGTCGATGGTCGCCTGCTTTCTCTCTCTCCAGGACAGCGACTTGTCCTCCGTCTCCGCCGCCACCAGACTGAGGATCCGCGTGCCGAAGGCGCTCTCAAGCTCTTCCTCCGTCACATCCGTATCCTCCAGCACATCATGGAGATAGGCCGCCGCAATCAGCTCCTCATCATCCGTTATCTGCGCCACGATCAGCGCCACCTCCATCGGGTGATATATGTATGGAATTCCAGTTCCCTTCCGTACCGCTCCTGCATGGGCCTTCGCCGCAAATGCCGCCGCTTTCCGTATCATAAGTTTTCCTTCCCCGCTCCGGCCATGGATTCTGTCCGGACGCTGATCCCGGCATATATTCTGTACCTGTAATTGTTCAGGACAGTTTTTTACTGCTCTGCTGTGCTGTCATCCTCAGCAAAGCTGTTCAGCACATCCTGAGTGCCTTCCATATGGGAAGTGTAGTTGCAGCGGGATTCATTGCCTGCCTTGTCCTGTACAAAAATCTGGAGGCCCTCCGGATCCATCGTAAAGGTCAGTGTGCCGGTCTCCTGATTCACTGTCAGCGGAAGCACCTGCCCGCCTTCGGAATTCAGGCCGTAAATGGAATCATAATTGATGCCGGACTGGGTATCGGAAAGCACCACGGTCAGGATCCCGTCATCCACAGAGGCGCTTTCAAAATGCGGAAGCGTGTCGTCCAGGACATTTACCTGCCGGAAAACCTGCACCGGCATACCGTTTAAATTAACCACATATGCCTCTGCCATGCCGTTGCGGCTGACGGAAGCGGTGTAGGTGCGCTTCGGCCCCTTTGTCAACTCCAGAGTCTCTCCGTCCATCTGAAGCTCCACGGTCTTTGTGGGAAACCAGGAATCCACGGTCAGGGTCACCTGGCAGGATAAGTAGTCTGTGGAATCCCCTACGGCCAGAGTCACCCTGGGCTTTGATATAACAAGAAGAAGTAAAATACCGTTGAAAACAAAAAACGGCAGTATATAAAACAGGAAAATATGAGGCCACTCGCTGGCTGCTTTCCTTCTGTATCTTCCGGATCTGCGGGAAGACGGCTTCTGATAACGATCCATAGCTGCTCCTTTTGCCGTCGGGCACGTGTCTTTCGTCTGTCTTAGCATACCAGAAATAAAGGGGATTGACAAGTGAACTTTTTCTTTCGTAAAAGAAGACTTTCAAAATTTAACCGTTCATAATTATAAAATTTTCATTAACTAATTCTAAAAATATTATATTGACTTTTATTTCAAATGTATATATGATGAAGATAAAGGAAAAAATTTCTTTTAGTATCTTGTTTTTTAAAAATGATATCCTCTGTCAAAAAAGAGGAAAGAAGGAGGGGTTTTTTATGATGAAGTATTTGCAGAAACTGGGCAAGGCGCTGATGCTTCCTGTGGCCTGTCTTCCTGTCTGCGGCATCCTGATGGGAATCGGCTACGCACTCTGTCCGTCCACCATGCAGGGCGGCGACGTCAACGGCATTCTGGAGATCATCGGCTTCTTTCTGGTAAAAGCAGGCGGCGCCCTGATTGACAACATGGCCTGGCTGTTTGCCATCGGTGTGGCCGTGGGGATGACGGACGACCATGACGGTACTGCCGGTCTGGCCGGCCTTGTATCCTGGCTTATGATGACCAAGCTCCTGAATCCGTCTGTCGTTACCACGATTATGCCGTCTGTCGCGGACAACGCCAACTCCGTTCTTGCATTCGGAAAGATTGAAAACGCGTTCATCGGCATCATTGCCGGTATTATCGGCGCAAGCTGCTACAACAGGTTTAAGGCCACCCGTCTTCCCGACTGGCTGTCCTTCTTCTCCGGCAAGCGCTGCGTTGCCATCATAACCGCGGTGGTATCCATCGTGGCGGCAGCTGTTCTGCTGTTTGTATGGCCGCTTATTTTCAGCGGGCTGGTAGCTCTTGGACAGGGTATTGTAGGCATGGGCGCTGTAGGCGCAGGTATCTACGCCTTCCTGAACCGTCTGCTGATTCCCACCGGTCTGCATCACGCATTGAACAACGTATTCTGGTTTGACACCATCGGCCTCGGCGATCTGTCCAACTTCTGGGCAGGCAAAACCTCCGCCGATGTGACCTGGGATCTGGGCATGTACATGTCCGGCTTCTTCCCCTGCATGATGTTTGGTATTCCGGGCGCTGCCCTGGCCATGATCCATACGGCAAAGAGCAATAAGAAAAAGGTTGCCATCGGTCTGGTTGCTTCCGCCGCTGTCTGCTCCTTTATCTGCGGCGTAACCGAGCCCTTCGAGTTCGGCTTTATGTTCCTGGCTCCGGTTCTGTACCTGATTTACGCGGCTCTGTACGGAATCTTTACCGTGATCACCGTTTTAGCCGGCTTCAGAGGAGGCTTCTCCTTCTCCGCAGGACTTACGGATCTGGTGTTCTCCGCCTCCCTTCCGGCAGCGAAGAATACTCTTCTGATCCTGCCTCTGGGCATCGCGGCATTTATCGTATTCTACCTGGTGTTCCGCTTCGCGATCACGGCCTTTGATTTAAAGACTCCGGGACGCGAGGATGATGACGATGTGCAGGACGCAGGCGCAGTTCTGGACACCAGCGATTTTGACGGCGTGGCGGCAGCGGTTCTGGAAGGACTGGGCGGCAGAGAGAACATCAAATCTCTCGACAACTGCATTACCCGTCTTCGCATCGAGGTGAAGGATGAGCTGCTTGTAAATGAAGCAAAGATCAAAGCTGCCGGCGTGGCAGGCATCATCCGCCCCAGCAAGACTGCCGTTCAGGTTATCATCGGCACCAAGGTGCAGTTTGTGGCAGACGCCATGAAAAAGATGCTGTAATATGATGCCGCAAAACGCATTGAATATGCGGCATATGACAAAGAAGCTGTGCGCTGATATATCTGGCGCACAGCTTCTTTTTATCTCATGTCTTCAGCCGTTCAGAACGGCGCTTCCTCTGTCCGGCAGCGGCCATAGGTCTGTGCCATGTCCCGGCAGCGGCAGATCAGTTCCTCTGTCAGATCCTCACCGGTCATCCGCCATCTCCAGTTTTTCCCCAAGGTAGACGGTTCGTTGATCCTGGCATGCTCCCCCAGCCCCAGGTAATCCTGCACCGGAATCACCGCCAGATCCGCCACGCTGGCCAGGGCAAGACGGATGAAATCCCAGTGAATCTCTCCCCGGGGCGTCCTTTCATTGCCCAGATACCGGACTGCAAAGGCTCTTGCCTTCTCATCCATGGACTGATACCAGCCCTGCAGCGTGGTGTTGTCATGAGTTCCCGTATAAACCACACAGTTTTTCGGGTATTTATGAGGCAGATAATCACTATCCTCATCGTCAAAGGCAAACTCCAGCACCTTCATCCCCGGATAGCCCGTCTTCTCCACCAGCTTAAGAACAGAGGGCGTCAGAAATCCAAGATCCTCTGCAATCACATTTACCTGGCCGAACCGCCGTTCCACCGTCTTGAAGAAATCGTAGCCCGGCCCCTTCTCCCAATGTCCGTACTCTGCCGTTTCATCACCTGCAGGAATCGCATAATATGCGTCAAACCCGCGGAAATGATCAATCCGCACCACATCATACAGCTCAAAGCTGTACTCCAGCCGCTTCATCCACCAGCTGTACTTTGTCTTTTTGTGATATCCCCAATGATACAGCGGATTTCCCCACAGCTGTCCTGTGGCCGCAAATGCGTCCGGCGGGCAGCCTGCCACTGCCTCCGGCCTGCGATCCTCATCAAACCGGAACAGCTCCGGATGCGCCCACGCGTCCGCTCCGTCCACCGCCACATAGATCGGGATATCGCCGATAATCTGAATTCCCTTCGCGTTTGCATATGCCTTCAGGCGCCGCCACTGCTTCTGAAACAGATACTGCTGGAATTCATAGAACATAATCTCGTCCGACAGCTTTTTCTGATAACGGCGGACGGCCCCCGGACGGCGCAGGCGGATATCGTCATCCCACTGATCCCAGCTTTTCCCGTCAAAGGAATTTTTCACCGCCATATAAAAGCAGTATTCCCTTGTCTCCTCTGAAAGCTTCCGCCGGAAAATCCGCTTCAGATCCTTTTTTGTCCTGCCGCCATCCAGCTGCTTTTCCTTCCACCGTTCATAAGCCGTCCGAAGCAGGGGAAAGCGGTTTATATAGAGCTTTTCATAATCGATGTCCCGCTCATTGTCTCCAAAATCAGCATTTCCGCATTCCTCCTCTGTTAAAAGCCCGCCTCTTATCAGCTGCTCCAGATCGATGAAATAAGGATTGCCCGCAAAGGCGCTGAAGGACTGATAAGGCGAGTCCCCGTAACCGGTCGGCCCCAGCGGCAGAATCTGCCATACCTTCTGCCCGGCCTCCTGCAGCTGATCCACAAATCTGTATGCTTCCTTTGAAAATGCGCCGATTCCGTATTTTGACGGAAGACTGAAAACCGGAAGCAGCATTCCACATGAACGTCCCATTCTTTTATCCTCACCTTTCACAGATATCAACCATACGTATTTTATACATGATGCGCCCGTTCTGAAAATCCCCGGAACCGCCAGTAAAACAAAATCCCGCGGAAAATCCAGTCAATAAACATACCATACCAGATTCCCATCACACCCATACCGCACACCTTTACAAAGAAATATGCAAAGCCGATCCGGAATACCCACATGGAAAATACGGAAACCGCCATGGTAAACCGGGCGTCCATGCCGGCCCGCAGGGTATTGGGAAGAGCAAACGCGGGAGGCCAGACCGCCATAGCCAGGCTGTGGGTGAAGATCAGCTCCTCCGCCATGACAGAGGCCTCCGCCGACAGGCCATAGATGCCTACAACCGCGCCGCGTCCCAGAATCATGGCCGCACAGACCGCAAGCAGGATCCCGTAATTTACTGCAATCAGCTTTCTTGTATAGCTTTTTGCCTGCTCCAGCTCGCCTGCTCCCACACACTGGCCCACTATGGTAATCAGTCCCAGCCCCAGAGCATTGCCGGCCAGATACTGCAGCGTCACCAGGTTGCTGGCTACGGCAAAGCCGGCGATCGCCGCCGTCCCAAGGGTGGAGACCAGACTCTGCAGAGCCAGCTTTCCAAATTGAAACATGCCGTTTTCCAGTCCGCTGGGAATACCCACCGCAAGGATCCGGCGGATCATATCCGGCTCCGGGCGCAGCTGGGACAGGCCGGTAATACGGATCAGGTTGTCCCGATGGCGGACCAGGGACATCATCAGAGCTGCCGCAATGATTCTGGAAACCAGAGTGGGAATGGCCACACCCTCTACTCCCATATGCAGCCCGTAAATGCAGAGTGCATTTCCTGCAATATTGACGCCATTCATCACCATGGACGCCATCATGGACACCCTGGAATTGCCCATGGACCGAAACAGCGCGGCGCCGGAATTGTACAGAGCCAGAAACGGATAGGACAGGGCGGTCAGCCAGAAATAGGTGGCTGCATTATCCATAACCTCCGTCTCCGCGCCGCCGAACACCAGCTGCAGAAGCCTTTTGTTTCCCGCCAGGGCCACAGCCGTAAAGACCAGGGATACGGCGGCGGTAATCAGCACCAGCTGTCCTGCCGCCCGGCATGCCTGGCCAGGCTGCTTCCTGCCGATATACTGAGAACAGACCACAGCGCCTCCGGTGGCCAGAGCCGCCAGAAGCTGAATCACCAGCACGCTGATGGAATCCACCAGCGCCACGCCGGATACCGCCTCCTCGCCTGCATACGCCACCATCAGCACATCCACCATGCCCACCAGCACCGCAAGAATCTGCTCTACAATCAACGGCCCCAACAGCCTGTATAAATCCCTCCTTGAAAACATCATCTTATGTAACCTCATTTTCTTATAATTTTCAATCTCTTTTCAATTCGCGAAAAAAAGGATATAATAGATCTCAAACGCCGGCGCGGGAGAATCCATTCTGCCGTTTCCTTCCGCTACCGCAGGAAAGGACAAAAGCTTATGAATCCTATGAAACTGTTACAGCTGAAATCTGCCTGGGACCGGTTCAAGTCCCATCATCCGCGATTCCCCCGTTTTCTCTCTGCCGCCCGCCAGAAGGGCATATCCGAAGGGACTGTCATCGCCGTCACCATCACCTGGCCCGACGGCCATGAGCTGTCATCCAACGTACGCCTGAATCAGGATGATATCGCCCTCTTCAGGGAATTAAGCGAAACAGTCCGGTAACGCCGCGCCTGTCTCTCCCTCCGCTTATCCCAGCACAATCAGACGGGCCACAGCCAGGGGATCGTCCTCCGGGAATGTCTGAACACAGACAAGAATATCACGAACCAGCTCCGGCTCCATGGCAAGCTGCTCCGCAATGGAAGCCGCGTCTGTTCCATGGCCGGAAAGCTCGGTAACACGCCTCACCTGCTCTGCCACACGCTCAAGCTCAGCACTTACCGCCGTCCCGCTGCCTCCTGGCTCCAGTCCGGAATCCGCGTTTTCCTCTTCTATAAAATCCTCCAGACGCAGGCCTGTCTTTGTGTTCTCCCTGTAAAACTCCTCTGACAGTTCCCAGTCCGCCTCATCGTTTCTCTTCTTTTCCATACTCATCCGCATTTACTCCTTTATTGATCATTCGTAATGGTAGTTCGCCAAAGACAGCTCCAGGCCGTCACGGTGTCCCGGGGCCGCCGGCTGCCTCTGTAATCTGCCCGTCCGGTCCCACCCGGACTCCAAAGGACAGCTGCTGCAGTTCATCATAAAAGGCCGTCAGCCTCTCTGCGCCGCTGATCTCCGAGGTGCAGCCCATAGCCCCGGCGCAGGGAACGGACGTCAGACGGACGCCTTCCTCTGAAAGCTGTACCTGAAGCAGCATGGTTTTGGGAATACTGCTTCCAAATACAAAATTGCCCAGGCTGTATACCACCGGCTTTCCATCAAAATACTCGATGCCCTGCAGCACATGAGGATGGCTCCCGATCACCAGATCAGCTCCCGCCTCTATATACTGCCGTCCCATAGTCCTTTGATATTCCTGAGGAGCCGTATCCTTCTCCACGCCCCAGTGCACCATAACCACAACGTAATCGCAGACTGCCTTCGCCTTCCTGATCTCCTCCAGCAGCATCGCCGGATCATATGTGGCAAGCATCCCGGGCCTGTCCGCGCCGGCTGTCCAGGAATATTCCGGAATCACTCTGGTAGCGCCGAGAAAGCCGATGGTCTTTCCTTTGATTTCCACCGTTTCCAGCCGCTTTGCCCGATCCATATCCGCGCCGGCCCCCACATAGCGGATCCCGGCTCCGTCCAGAGTTTCGCAGGTATCAAGAAGCGCCTCCGTACCGTAGTCCAGCGCATGATTATTTGCCAGGGTTACCAGATCAAGTCCCATATCCTTCAGAATATTCACACGCTCCGGCGGAAGGCGGAAGGTGAACTGCTTATCCTCCGCCGCCGTCCCGCCGGTGCTGAACGGGAACTCCTGGTTCGCCGCAAAGTAATCCGCCCCGCCGATAATCCTGCGTATGCCCTCATCCAAAACGCCGCTTATGCCTCCGGCCCTGTCAAATGCCTGCAGCACATACTCCGAAAGATACACATCCCCGGCAAACACCATGGTGACCGTCTCCTCCTGGCTGGGTTCAGTCTGCCCTGCCTCCGGTCCGTCCGCCTGGCTGCCTTCGGAATACGCCTCGTCCATCCCCGCCGCCTCGTCTGCGACAGGGATCACCACGGTGTCTTCGCGGCTGTCAGCGCCCGCTCCCTGGCTCTCCGTCCCCATCCGGGCCGGCTCCTGTTTTGCTCCGCCCTCCTGCAGCTGTATCTTCTCTCCTGCCGGCAGCTTCTCCCTGCCGGCCCATCCTGCCAGCCACACAAGCAGCCCAAGGCAGGCTGCCAGCAGAATAATCAGCAGAGCAACCACTCCGCCGCCTTTTCCTCTCCGATTCATATCTTATCTTCCGTTCCGTCTTTTCTGTTTTTATGCCTGCTGAACAGTTCCATTATAACACAGATCAAAAAAACTGCCACAGAATCATAAGGATTCTGAAGCAGTCTTTTTTTGCAGCTCTATCCCTCCATCTGACGGCCGAGAAATCCGGCGGCCGTTCCCACCAGCTTCACCTCTGTCTCGCCGAATTTCACCCTGGCATCCCTTCCCAGCAGCGCCACGGCGCCGATGGCATCTCCCTCGCAGATGATCGGCGCGATCACCTCCGCGGTGACGCCCTCCGTCTCGTCCGCCGTCACCGGAATAAACTGCCTGTCGTCTCTTCCGGCCACAATCGTCTCCCGCTCATGAATCGCATGCTCCAGCTGCCGGCTGATGTTCTTCTGCATCAGCTCCTTCTTCGGACCTCCGGCCACCGCGATCACCTGATCCCGGTCCGTGATGCACACGGTCATGCCTGTGGTCTGGGCCATGGACTCCGCATACTGGCCCGCAAAGGCTGTCAGCTCCACCATCGGAGAGTATTTCTTCAAAATGATCTCTCCCTCCCGGTCCGTAAATATTTCAAGAGGCGTCCCCTCCCTCAGCCGGAGCGTGCGCCTGATCTCCTTCGGGATCACAACGCGGCCAAGATCATCAATTCTTCTCACGATTCCCGTAGCTTTCATAAAAATATTCCTCCATTTACTGTACTGTCCGTTTCTGGATGTAGTATCTGTAAACGGAGGGATTTTTATACTTGCAGGCCGCAGCTTCACTCTGCCAGCTCTCCGAGCCGTCCAAGAAGCTCCTTTGCCATTCCCATCATATCCTGGCAGTCCTTATGCTTCACCTTCCGGTCCACATAAAGAAAATACGGCTGATCCGTCATCTGGAATTTCAAGGCGCCGTTACAGGAAGCGATCACATCCGGAATTCCGGCAGTGTTAAGCCGCGCCTTCTGATACATGGTCAGGCGGACCTCCTGGCGGTTCACCTTCACCTCCGTCACCCAGGCCCGGTGCGCCATGGCTTTTAAAGCCGCCACCGCCAGCAGATTCTCCACCGGACGCGGAATATCTCCGAACCGGTCCAGAAGCTCATCCTGCATATCCATCTGCTCCTCTTCATTCTCAATGCCGGAAATCCGTTTGTAAATATCCAGCTTCTGATATTCATTCTTAATATAAGAGGCAGGAATATATGCATCGATATCGCACTCCACCACCGACTCAAATTCCTCCTCCACGGTATGCTGGCCCTTCAGGGCCTTTACCGCCTGATTCAGCAGCTTGCAGTAAAGATCATAGCCCACGGCCTCCATGTGGCCATGCTGCTCGGCGCCCAGTACATTTCCGGCTCCCCGGATCTCCAGGTCCCGCATGGCAATCTTAATGCCGGATCCAAGCTCCGTGAACTCACGGATCGCCTGCAGCCGCTTCTCTGCCTCTTCCTTTAAAAGCTTATCCCGCTTATACATCAGGAATGCATAGGAGGTCCGGCTGGAACGGCCTACCCGACCGCGCAGCTGATAAAGCTGAGACAGCCCCATACGGTCCGCGTCGTGGATAATCATCGTATTTGCATTGGGGATATCCAGCCCCGTCTCAATGATCGTTGTGGATACCAGCACGTCAATATCTCCATTAATGAAGTCGAACATGATTTTTTCCAGCCGGTGCTCCGGCATCTGTCCATGGGCAAACACCACCGCCGCGTCAGGTACCAGCTCCTGCACGTGCGCCGCTACCTCCTCGATGTCCTTCACCCGATTGTATACATAATACACCTGTCCATTCCGGGCCAGCTCCCTGTTCACCGCCTCCCGGACCATCTCGTCATTATACTCCATCACATAGGTCTGGATCGGCATCCGGTCCACCGGCGGCTCCTCCAGAACACTCATGTCGCGGATTCCCGCCAGGCTCATGTGGAGCGTTCTTGGAATCGGCGTCGCCGTCAGCGTCAGCACATCCACATTTTCCTTGAGCTTCTTGATTTTCTCCTTGTGCGTCACGCCAAACCGCTGCTCCTCATCGATAATGAGAAGTCCCAGATCCTTAAATTTCACATCCGCGGACAATACCCGGTGAGTGCCGATCACAATGTCCACAAAGCCCTTCTGCAGATCCTCAAGCGTCTTTTTCACCTCTGTGGGCGTGCGGAACCTGGACAGAAGATCCACCCGCACTGGAAAATCCTTCATACGCTGAAGGAAGGTATTATAATGCTGCTGGGCCAGGATCGTGGTCGGCACCAGGTAGACCACCTGCTTTCCCTCCTGAATTGCCTTAAATGCCGCCCTCAGCGCAATTTCCGTCTTTCCGTAGCCCACGTCCCCGCAGATCAGCCGGTCCATGATTTTCCTGCTCTCCATGTCCCGCTTCGTGGCCTCGATGGCATCCAGCTGATCCTCCGTCTCCTCATAAGGAAACAGCTCCTCAAACTCCCGCTGCCACACCGTATCCGCGCCGTACTGGAAGCCGCCAAGCTCCTGCCTGGCCGCATACAGCTTCACAAGATCCGCCGCGATCTCCTTAACGGCGCTCTTTACCCTGGCCTTCGTCCTGTTCCACTGCTCCCCGCCCAGCTTATTAAGCTTCGGAGCCCTGGCGTCGGCGCCGGCATATTTCTGGATCCCGTCCAGGCGGGTGGCCGGAAGATAAAGATTCCCACCGTCCGCATACTCGATTTTCAGATAATCCTTGACAATCTTGTCCCGCTCAATCTTTTCGATACCGCGGTAAACGCCGAGGCCGTGATCCTCATGAACCACGTAATCACCTACGGCCAGCTCTGAAAAGCTCTGGATCTTTTTTCCTTCATAGGTGGTTTTCTTCCGCTTTCTCCGCTTCTTCTCCGTGCCGAACATGTCGCCCTCGGTGATCACCAGGAATCTGATCTGAGGATATTCAAAGCCCTTGTGCAGATTTCCGTAGGTCACCAGGATTTCCCCCGGCTGCACCTGCCGTTTCTCATCATCCGGGCAGAATGCGCTTAAATCATACTCCCTGAGATCCCCCGCCAGGCGGCTGGCTCTTGTGCGGGAGCCGGACAGCAGAATCACCCGGTATTTTTCCCGCTTCCACCGCTGCAGATCTTTAATCAGCATCTCAAAGCTGTTCTGGTAGGAATTCACGTTCTTCACACTGATGCTGTAACGGTTCTCCACAGTCATACCGGGAAGCTTCTGCTCCAGTCCCGTCAGATACACCGTATTGTCCCGCTGGGCTCTGGCCAGAATCTCACGGGCCGGATACAAAAGAGCAGTCTGGCCGGGCAGCAGGTAGCCCTTCTCCAGCCGGTGGGTCATGCTCTCCTTAAACTCCAGCTCCACCGCCTCGCCCTTCTCCTTCAGCCGCGCCGGCTCATCCAGAAAGATTATGCTTTTCTCCCGGTCAAAATAATCCAGAAACGATACGGTCTCCCGGCTGAAATAGCCGAGGCAGGAATCAAATCCGCCTGCTTTCCAGCCCTCCTCAATCCCCTCTGTCAGCTCCCGGATGATTCCGCTTAAACGGCTTGCCTCCTCCGTTTTCATAGCGTCCCTCAGCTTTTTGGAAACCTGCTTTTCCTCCCTGCGAAGCCGCTCCACCCCCTGCTTTTTTTCCTCTTTTGTCAGCACCAGCTCCGTCGCGGGATAAATACGGATCTCCTCCATCTGTTCAATGGACCTCTGGCTCTCCAGATCGAAGCTGCGGATGGAATCCACCTCCGTATCCCACAGCTCGATCCGCACCGGCACGTCCTCCGTAAGCGGAAAAATATCCAGAATACCGCCCCGGATGGAGAACTGCCCCATACCGTCCACCTGTCCGGTCCGCTCGTAGCCAAGCTCCGCAAGCCGCGCCTTCCACTGCTCCAGATCAAGCTCATCGCCGGCCTTTACCTGCAGGACCTGGCTCTGCAGCCTGGAAAGAGGAAGCAGATGATCCATTAAGCCATCCAGGGTCGTCACCACCACGCCGCTCTCATCCTCTGTCAGATGCCGCAGGGTCTGGATCCTCTGGCGGGTCATCAGATTTCCGTGGATATCCGCGCTGTAAAACAGCAGATCCTTCGCCGGATACAGCCAGACATCCGGCCGGAAGCAGCGGAAATCATCGTAGATTTCCCTGGCTCTGGCCTCGTCGTAGGTGACCACCAGCTTCCAGGGAAGCTCAGCCGCCGTCTCCTCCATCAGATGAACCTTCTGGGAATCCATGCAGCCGCTGACCTGAACCGGTCCCTTTCTCCTGGCCAGATCCTGATTCAAATCCTCATATTCGATTAGCTCTGTCAATGGGTTTGCAAATATTCTGCTCATGACTCCACTCCTGTTTTGCGTTACTGCGCCGTCTTCTTTGCGTTATAATGGTTCATGGCCCGCTCCGCCCCTTCGGTCATCATCATCACCGCCGCGTCTGCCGCTTCCCGGAAGGCCTCGTCCATCAGCTTCTGTTCCCCGGCGCCGAACCGGCTCAGCACATAATCCGCCAGATCCATCCGCGGCGGCTTCGCTCCCACTCCCACCTTAATCCTGGGAAATTCCTGACTGCCCAGATGGGCGATAATGTTCTTGATCCCATTGTGGCCGCCGGCGCTTCCCTTCAGACGAATCCGCAGCTGCCCCGGCTCCAGGCTGATATCGTCGTAAATCACAATCAGCTCCTCCGGCGCGGTTTTATAATAATCCATCGCCGCCCGGATGCTCTCCCCGCTTAAATTCATAAAGGTCTGGGGCTTTAAAAGGATTACCTTCTGTCCCCCGATCACCCCGCGTCCGCAGAGCGCCCTGTGCTTCCGCTCGCTTACGTCTATGCCGTACTTATCCGCCAGCACATCGATCACCGAAAATCCAACATTGTGCCTCGTTTTATCATATTCCCTCGTGGGGTTTCCAAGTCCTGCTATTACGTACATCTCTTTATCAGATCCTTTCCCTGCAACGCACCAAAAGCGCTAGATTTTCCTGCCGGGGGAGTCCCGCCGGCGGGGAAATCTAACGCTGGTTCATCAGTCTCTTTTGATTGTATTATTTTAGCAGGTCAATGCATGGTTGTAAAGAGGCTTTCCGCCTCATCCTCCTGCCTGCAGCTCTCTCACCATCCGGCAGATATCCTCTGTCAGCTCCTTTTCCAGAGAGCTCAGAACATGCTGCTTTAAATACAGCAGCAGCAATTCATACGATATAGGAATATCCGTAATAGGAATATAGCGGATATTTGTATTGCCGTTCCGGAGCTTTGTCAGGTTCAGGCCGATATAGTAGGCGTCTGTACTGCTTAATACCGTATACATGGTGGATTTATCATTGATCACAATCCGTTTTTTCTGCACAACCGGATCATATCCACGCACATGGGAGGTATTGAGTGATGCCTCCATCTCGTCCTGAGACATGGTCGCACAGGGAAACGTCCTTAAATCATCCATGGATATCTGCTCTTTGCCGACCAGAGGATGATCCGGCCCCACCTGCGCGTAAATGGGCAGCTGTCCAAGGGAATGAACCGCGATGCCCTTCTGGCCGCATCTGTGCCGCAGAGCCTCTGTCACATCATCAAAAGCAAATACCAGCCCAATGGCATAGGAGCCGTCATAAACATGCTCTATCACCTCTCCTATCGATTCCTCGCACATGCAGAAATTCAAAAATTCCATTTCCTTATGCGCATTGTAAAGATGAATCAGCGCCTTCTCAAAAATAACACAGCGGATCGCCGCCAGCGATATCTGAGCCACATCCGGTTTATTGCGCAGATAATACTGCTCCTGCAGCGCCACATACTGCTCATTCAGGCGCTGCGCTTTCGCAAGGAATTCCTTTCCCTGGTGAGTAAGAATGACCCCGCCCTGCATACGGACAAAAATCTGCATTCCGATCTCAGTTTCCAGATCCTTGATCGCACGGCTCAGCGCCGGCTGCGTAATGAACAATGTTTTTGCCGCTTT
>JAUNGW010000010.1:0-4856 GCA_030524245.1 Eubacteriales bacterium | reverse complement strand
CGAACCGCAGCGGGCGACCTCCAATGCATATTGAATATAGCGGATATTCATATTCGTACTCACCACTGCTCCTCCTTCCTGCCGTTCTGACGTGCCGCGCCTTATACAGACAGCTTCTCCTGCATAATATCCAGAATTGTTTTTTCTGTCTGAACCATTCCGGGAGAAGCGATGCGTCCCATATTCCGCATGGTTTCCTCCGCAGTTTCTCCGTTGATCCCGTGCATCGGATCCACGGCAATGCCGGCCGCCGCCAGCTGTGCAGCCTCAAATGCCATATCCGCAGCGGTCAGTCCTTTCATGACACAGCCCTGATTTCCTCCGTCGCAAATCATTCCGGTAATGGAGCTGGCAATATTCCTGACAGCCCGCTCCGCAGCCGCCGCGTCCCCTCCCCGCAGGAACGTAAGCCCGCAGGCTGCTCCGCAGCCGGCGGCAATCGCACAGCCGCAAAATGCCGACAGCTTTCCGGAATATTCCTTGATATACATACATACAAGATCACTCAGGGCCGTAGCCCGAAGCAGCTGCTCCTCTGTATATCCATTCACCTTATATGCAGCATAAAGCGGCAGTGTCGCCAAAATACCGTGGGCGCCAGAGCCGGTCACGCTCATTGCGGGAAGCGGCAGACCTAATACACGGGCCTCAATAGCTGCTCCGCACAGCAGGGCAGACGTCCGTTTTTCATCGCCGGAAATAACCTTCCCATCGTTTTTTTCCAGCAAGAACCTGGCAAAGCTTGTCCGCTCATTGCGAATTCCTTCCTCGCACAGAGCCATATTCATCTCATGGGCCCTGCGCAGAAAGGCCAGCTCCTCTAACGGCACCGAATTGGCATAATTCCAGAGCTCGCTCAGAGAATAGCTGTGAATATCCGCATCTGTCTCCGTCTCCTGTTTCTCTCCGGCCGTCTTCTCCTCCTTTGAAAAAATCATCCGGCCGTCTGCTTCGATCTGCTCCAAATTGGTATGGGAATCCCGGATTAAAGCTCTGGCTGTTCCGGAAGCGGTCCGCACCCTGGCTTCTATGAAAATCCGGCTGCTGATTTCCGTCAGGGAAATTTTTATTTTCTCCGCCCTTACCAATTCCTCTGCTCTTCGGTTATCTTCCGCGCTCACATGATCCAGGCATTCCAGTCCCTGCTCCGGATCAGCTGCCAATGCTCCCAGGGCAGCGGCATATGCGATGCCGAAATGACTGCAGTTCGGGACTCCGCAGGTCAGCGCGTTTTTCAGCATTCCACTGTTTAAACGCAGGCAGATTTCCTGAATCTCGCCATGCACATGCCTCGCCGCCTCCGCCACTGCCAGCGCGATTGCTCCCGGCTCCGTTACTCCAAGCGCCGGTTTCATGTCCTCTTTCATCAGACTTGTCAGTTTCTCCATCTCACTCTCCTGTCACTCTCCTGTCTTTCTCAATACCCTTCCTGCATATACGGAAGTGAGGTTCCCCTGATCCACCGCCAGCTGTCCGTTTACGATAACGTAATCGATTCCATCACAGACAGCCTTGTCATTCTCATAGGTGGCATTATCATGCAGTCTCGGAAAATCAATCACAAGCAGATCCGCTTTCATTCCCTCACCAATAGCTCCCCGGTCCCTCAGCCCCAGCTTTCCGGCCGGCATCCCGCACATTTTGTAAATGGCCTGCGGCAGTGAAAGCAGATATTCCTGCTTTACATATTTCTCAAGAGTCCTTACACAGCTCCCGTAATAACGGGGATGACTTTTTTTCACAGAAGGGAAGCCGTCCGTACAAATCATGGAGCAGGGACTTGCAATCACCCGGGCTACATCCTCAGGACTCATAAAAAACACGATCATCATCGCATTATTTCTGCTTTCCAGCAGAATATCCAGCGCCTTTTCAAACGGATCCGCATGCTCCTCTTCCGCAATCTGCGCCACGGTCTTGTCCATATATTTTTCGACACTGCACTCTGAAATATACAGCTTGTCCCAGCCTGTCAGCTGATAAAAGCTTTCCCAGTCCGGGTTCTCATCCTTCATCGCTTCGATCAGCTTTGCCCTTGTTTCCTGATCCTGAAGGCGCTGCATCAGCTTTTCGATTCCGCCCTCCAGAGCCCATGGCGGCAGAATAGAATTAAAATTCGTACTTGCCGCATCGTACGGATAGACGTCACAGGTTACATCCAGCCCCTTTTCCTGAGCCTCACGCATCAGCTCCAGGGTGATTTTTGTCTTCCCGTGATTCGGCCTGCCCGCCGCCTTGTGGTGTGAAAGCTCCAGACTTACGCCCGTCTTTTCAGCGATTCTGAGCGCCTCCTTTACAGCCTCCACCAAACCATAGCTTTCGCTGCGTATATGGGTCGTGTAGATTCCATTATGGCGTTTGACGATCTCCGCCAGCATACATATCTCATCCTCATCCGCATATACTCCCGGCGGGTAGATCAGTCCGGTTGACATGCCGAAAGCTCCCGCCTCCAGGGATTCGTCCAGCAGCTGCTTTGCCTGCTCCAGCTCCTTCCCTGTCAGCTTTTTATCCGCAAATCCCACAACCGCCGCGCGGACGGCTCCGTGTCCCACCAGGCCCGCCAGATTCAGGCAGAGCTCCTCTTTCTCCATTTCCTGCAGATATTCCTCATAGGAATGCCAGTTATAGGGAACCTCCATATTGGAAAGAAGGGGCTTGCTGTAAGTCTCCCAGTCCGCCTTATACTGCCCGCTGACCGGCGCTACGGAGACGCCGCAGTTTCCTATCACCTCTGTTGTAAATCCCTGCTGCAGACGCTTTGCATTTTTCCCCGGCTGAAAAATAACCGCATCGGAATGGCAGTGAATATCGATAAATCCGGGGGTCACCAGACGATTTCCCGCGTCAATCGTACGCCTGGCAGCCTCGCTGATATGCCCGATTTTCACAATCGTATCCCCGTTCACCGCAATATCCGCCTGGTAAGGAACCTCATTTCTCCCATTTACAATCATAGCATTTTTTATCAGTAAATCATACATAAAAGTCTTGCGCCTCCCTTATTAATTTTAAAATCTTACGATCATTCTGTTTCTTCAGGATAAGCCAGGTAAAAATCCGCGGCAGGCGTTCAAAATAAGCACCAGTAAAAACAGAACCAGACAGGAGATCGCATTGCCTCCCGTATGTGTAATCCATGTGTCTTTAAAGGATAGATGTAGCTATTCAGGACGGCGCATCTTCTTGTCCGGCTTTGCCGGACAAGAAGCATCGGAGGTTCCTCCGATGTGAAAATAAGGCCAAAAATAGTCTTACAAGCGAGCTTGAGACCCATTTTGGGCCTTATTTTCCCGCCGTCCTGAACAGTTACGGACAGATTATTTAATTTCTGTACAAGCCAGAACGCCGCGTCCGTCGGCGTTGCAAAGGCCATACTGGCGGCGCAGATTCCAAGTCCGAGAATAATACCGCTCTCTCCCATCTGTGCACATAAGGGCGCCACAATAGAAGCCGTTGTTACCATCGCAACTGCGGCAGACCCCAATGCCGTACGCAGCAGCAGACAAAGCAGAAATGCCAGCACCAGCAGCGGTACATTCCAGCTTTGGAGCAATTTCACAAAGTAATCTCCAATCCCGCTGGCCTGGATAATCCCTCCAAAAGAACCTCCAGCTCCCAAAAGCAGTAAAATTTCTCCGGTCTCATTAAAATGCTTCGTCACCAGAGCTGCATAATCCTTTTTAATATACGGACGAAGCAGCCATGCGGCCGCAGCGACGCTGACAATTAATGCCATCACGCCATTGCCGGCTGTAAAGAATCCACAGACAGACGTCACTGCCGGCACAGTTATCCACATTGGAAGCAGGGTTCCACACACAATCAAAACCAGCGGCAGTGCAATAATTCCCACCGCCAGGCTGGCCGGTGCGCGTTTCGCGTCTTCCGCCATATTATCCAGCTCATCCTCTGTCATTGGAATTTCCTGATAAGTATAAAATTTCTTTCCCAGAAATTCTCCGTACAGCCAGCCGCCAATCAGAGATGCCGGAATGCTGATAATAATAGAATACAAAATAAACCAGCCAAAATTAACGCCCATGGTACCGGCCACACTCAGCGGCCCCGGCGTTGGAATTACCATGCAGTGAGTAGTCAAAAGCCCTACGGAAAGTGCTGTAATATATATCTGAATCGGCTTTCTGGTTTTCCGTGATAAGGTCCTCAGAATCGGATTCAGAATCACATAGGCAGAACCATAAAATACCGGAATCGAGACAATATAGCCGGTAATATTCATTGCCAGGCTGGAGCGCTTTTCCCCAAAAGATTTTAAGGCAGCATCCGCCAGAGAATCCGTAGCCCCCGCCTCTGACAGTAGTCCGCCCAATAAAAAGCCCATCGCCACTACAATTCCAAGACTGCTGCATATGCCGCCAAATCCTGAAGTAATCCCGCTTACAAGCACATTCAGATCCATCCCAACCGCAAGCCCAATCAGCACCGCCGCAGATATCATGGAAAAAAACGGATTCATTTTAAACCGAACGATAGTTACAAACAGATACACCATAGAAATCAGAAAAATAATAATTAACCAAAGACCCGTCATACCTCATCCTCCTTTTGTGCATATTGTCACAAACCATCCTGCAGGAAAGCTTTATAGTGTCATAATAGCACAATTCAGATAAGGTCAGATAATGCCTATCCCCTATAGGCACTATAGAAAATTTATATACTATGAAAGCGCTGTCAAGCGGCTGTGCAGACTGCGTGCCTGCATGCAAGGATGCACAGACATTTGACAGCCAAGCCGGTATGAATAAGCAGGGCGATAGCCCGGATTATGAATACAGGCGGCGAGTGCGTGAGTGCGAAGCACGAAGCAATCGGCTTTCATACTTAAAAAG
>JAUNGW010000170.1 GCA_030524245.1 Eubacteriales bacterium | reverse complement strand
CGTGCTGTTCTTGGCGCAGATCAGTATTGCGTCCTCCGTATCAACCACGATAAGATCCTCCAGTCCCACCGCGGCAATCAGCTTGCGCTCACCCTGAATAATGCAGTTATGCGTATCGACCGTAATTACATTGCCGTTTACCACGTTTCCAAGCTCATTGCTCCGGCGGATGCGCTCTACCGCCAGCCAGGAACCGACATCGTCCCAGCCAAAGGCCCCCGGCAATGTAAAGATACTGTGCGCCTTCTCCATAATCCCATAATCAATGGACTGTGACTCCATCTGGGCAAACTCATGCTCCAGCACGCTTTCCTGCTCCGGCGTTCCGATTGCCGCCTGGATCCGCAGCAGCCGCGCATACGTATCCGGCATCAGTTCCCTAATATTCTCCAAAATCGTCGAAACCTTCCAGGTAAACATGCCGCTGTTCCACAGATACTCTCCGGAAGCCAAATACCCTTTCGCCGTCTCCAGCGTCGGCTTCTCCACAAAGCGTTCCACCCGGTAGGCCCGTCCCTCTGTCTCATGCGGATCAAATTTAATGTAGCCATATCCCGTTTCAGGATAATCCGGGGCAATGCCGATCGTAACCAGGTTCCGTCCCTTATTAGCCACCTCGGCCGCATCCCGCAGAATCATCTGGTACATCTTCGTAAACTTGATCAGGTGATCCGACGGCAATACAAACATCACCGCGTCCTCATATTTTCTGGCCATATGCACGGCGCCCAGCCCAATGCAGGGCGCCGTATTGCGTCCAACCGGCTCACAGAGAATGTTTTCCTCCGGCAGGCCCGGCAGCTGCTCCAGTACAAGCTTTTTATAATCCCGATTCGTCGCGACATAAATATCCTCAAGCGCAACTAAACTCGAAATCCGTTCCACCGTGAGCTGAATCATCGTTTTTCCGTCATCCGTCAGCGACAAAAACTGCTTCGGCAGGCTGCGGCGGCTCTTCGGCCAAAAACGTTCTCCACGGCCGCCGGCCATAATCAGCGCTGTCTTTTTCATCTCGTTCCTCCCATCTTACCCAACAATCACGCCGATTACCTCGACGCCCACATTTCCGGCCAGCTCCAGCTCCTGCTGAATCAGGGAATAGCGCGACTGTTTGCACTCCTCAACCAGAATCACGCCCTCACACTCCGCCAGCCTGCGGCGAGCCGAAGCGCTCGAAATCAGATCGCGTTCCGAATCGATTTTAATTTCCGGCAGCGCCGCAGCCAAATTTTTGGAAATTTTATCCAGCAGGGCCTCCGAAGCCAAGCCCGTCACGAACAGCGTCTTTTTTCCATCCGCATAATTGCTCACGTTCGCCGCGATCATTTCCAAAACCGCTTCCTCGGGCCAGACCTTTCCGTCTCCGGCCAGGCGATGCAGCCAATCATCAACCGCACCCAGCGCACGCTTTCTGTGCACCTGTGAAAATTCTCCCAGGTTCTTGATGCGATAGCGATTCACAATCTCCTTTTCCGATGTAACCTTATCATTAAGAATATACAGCGCACACACCGCCACAGCCGCCGCGAAACCGCCCGCCACAAAACCAATCACAGCATATTTTACGGTGCTTTTGGCCGCTGCCTGCTGTACGTTTTCTGCGGCCGGAGGCGTCAGCTCATCCAGCTTCTTCTCAAAAGCAGTGAGGCTGTCCGTCAATGTACTGACATTATCCCGCACCGTTTTCTGCCTCGTCATCAGCCCTGTATCAACCAGCTCTCCCTCTGACCGGCGCAGCAGCGACACCGTATGTGCTCCCAGCTCAACCGCCAGATTTTCCTGCAGACTTTCCGCCTCAGCCAGCATGGCCTCCAGCAGGCGCTCCGCCATCTGAGAATCCGGGCCAATGGCGCGCAGGCTTAAAATCCCCTCCGTCGACCCGTCCTCTGGCATCTCCACCCGAAAGCTATTGATCATGACATCCCCGTCCAGGCCTCTGCTGCCCTGAACGGTAATCAATTCCTGCAGATAACGCAGCTCTGTTCCCAGCGTCTCCGCTGTCTCCTGCAGATACGCCCCGTCTCCCAGCGCATACTGATACGCCTGGAGTACATTGCCCAAATTCTCAGGCGTCCCCTCAGAAGATACCACCAGCAGCTCCGCCGTCGCTTCCGCCTCTTTATATGGATTAATCTGCATCAACGGCGCCTCTGCCAGATAGCGGTTCTGCTCTTCAATGTTATTCATCAGATTCCCAACCGTTTTCTCCAGCGCCAGCTTTTCCGCATCATACTGTGCCAGCTTTTCCGTCTCCGGCTCCAGCGCGACCGGATCCGTCTGTCCTGCGCTCCCGCGCACTGTCTTATAACCGCCCAGCACCGCCGCTCCAATCACCGCCGCCAGCAGCAGAAGGCGCCATTGATAAAGCACCGAAAAAAACAAATCTTTTACGTCAATCTCCGCCTCATACTCCTCAGTATACATTTCCGTCCTCCTATTTGTTCCGCTTAACGGGAGCCTCGTCCCGTTATAATTACCCCGACCGTCAGCAGCAGGATTTTAATATCCTTAAGGATGCTCCAGTTATCAATATATTCCATATCAAGCTTTACCACCTGATCAAAATCCTTGATATCGCTGCGGCCGCTGATCTGCCACAAGCCCGTCAGCCCCGGCGTCATGCTCAAGCGGCACTTATGCTTTGCCTCATACTGTTCAAATTCATCCACCGTCGGCGGCCGCGTCCCCACCAGGCTCATATCTCCCCTTAGAACATTCCAGAACTGCGGCAGCTCATCAATGCTTGTTTTTCGGATGAAACGTCCTACTTTGGTAATACGGGGATCATCCTTCATTTTAAACATCAGGCCGTGAACCTCATTCTGGGCCATCAGCTTCTTCTTCCGCTCCTCCGCATCCTGATACATGGAACGAAACTTATAAAAGGTAAAACGGCGGCCGTTCTTTCCGATTCGCGTTTGAGCAAAAAACACCGGACCGGGAGATTCCAGCTTGATTGCCGGCGCCACAAAAACCGTGGCAGCTGCCAGCAGGATCATCCCTGCCAAACCGCCCGCAATATCCAGCATCCGCTTCATAATCATGCCTCTGGTTGACAGCAGATTTCTGGCAAAGGTAACAACGGCATATTTTCCGACTCGATTCAGCGACTTATTCCCATGGTCCAGCATATCAAAGGTCTCAATATTGAGATCCACAATAACGCCCATCTGCTCCATCTCGGCCACCCAGCTTTTCAGCAGCGCAGGCTCCACCTGTCCGGCGAAGGCAATAAATACCTCATCAATATCATAATGGATCACATAATCCATCAGGTTTTCCCGCGAAGCGACAACCGGATATCCCTTACATGTCTCTCCTCTTCCATCACGGTCCAGAAGCGCAACACCGGCCAAAACTCGGTTCCATTCCCGATAGCTCACCAAATTGTCGATCACATCGCCGACCCGCTCCGAACTCGTCACCAGCAAAAGGCGACTGCTGTAGCGGCTGTGCTTGTAAATCCGAATCATGTATTGCTTAAAGCCCAGCCTGGCTATATAGGTCAAAACCGTATTAATTACGATAAAATACCCGAAAACGAGACGAGACAGATCATCCGTCCTGTGCATCACATAAAGCAGAACGACCCAGATAAGGGCGAAAACCGCCTCCATACGCACCACGTTCACGAGCTCTTCAAACGGTCCGCGGCGAAAAAAACGATGATTAAAATCGACGCCTATATTCACCAGCATATATAACAGACACATAAAAATGATCTGCCAGCTCTGATCGCCATGCGTCCCAATTCCATAAACCCGTCCAAAACGGATCCAGAAGGCAAGCGCACTGCTGCATAAAACGCAGAAGATGTCGATCATCCAGATCAGCATATTCTCGATCGTTCTTCTCTTCTGATACATTACCCACTACTCCTGTTGCTATAAGTTTGCCCGGTAGGTATAGTTTAATCGACATTGATGTGAAATACAATATGGAAGTTTATAAAGAATTTCAAACCTAAAATGAAATTTTAAATTCCACCTCTCCATTCCCTGGTGGAATTTACTCCCG
>JAUNGW010000169.1 GCA_030524245.1 Eubacteriales bacterium | reverse complement strand
GCCAGGCGCTGACTCTTCTCATGGCCACCCTGCAGCGGCCGAAGCTGCTGCTTTTAGACGAGCACACGGCGGCTCTGGATCCGAAGACGGCAAAGAAGGTGCTGGATCTGACGGCGGAGATCGTGGCGGAGCAGAAGCTGACCACACTGATGATCACGCACAATATGAAGGATGCGATCCAGCTTGGAAACCGCCTGATCATGATGCATGAGGGCAATGTGATCTACGATGTGGCAGGCGATGAGAAAAAGAACCTGACGGTGGAGGATCTGCTTAAGAAGTTTGAGGAGGCCAGCGGCGAGGAATTTGCCAATGACCGGATGATGCTGGCAAAATAAGAGTAAATAAAAAGTCCCCGGATGTGCGGCAGGCCTGCCTGTGAACACATTCGGGGATTCTTTTGATATCATAGGACGTACTTTCCTATGATATCAAAACGCTCCGCGTGGATCGCACTGCGGCGGAATGGAATAATGCCGCTGACGCGACCCGCCGCAGGCGGAGAATCCTGCGCAGCAGGATTCTTTTTAAACAATACTCTGAAAATATTCGTATCCGCCGGACTGGTACTTCTTTACCAGCTTCTGGATCTTCTCGGTAGGAGACAGGGCGGCGCCGATGGACACATCGTGGTTGAAGGAGTTGACGATGGCGGCTATGTACTTGCTCATATCGGCTTCCAGATACCACTCGCGCTCAAACAGAGCCCTGGGCCGGTAGTTTAAGTTGGTGGTAATCACATAATCGATATATCCGCGGCGGTAGAACTCATCAAACTTCTCCAGACCGCTGGTAAACAGACCGAAGGTACAGCAGACAATCACCTTGGCGGCCTTGCGCTCCTTTAATTCTCTGGCCGTATCCAGCATGCTCTCGCCGGAGGCGATCATGTCGTCGATAATCAGCACGGTTTTGCCCTCCACAGAGGTGCCTAAAAACTCATGAGCCACAATGGGGTTGCGGCCGTCGATTACCCTGGAATAGTCGCGGCGCTTGTAGAACATGCCCATGTCCACGCTTAAGTTGTTGGCCAGATAAACAGCCCGGTTCATGGCGCCCTCGTCGGGGCTGATCACCATCAGATGATCCTTGTCGATCTGGAGGGACTTGTCATGAGCAAACAGGGTCTTTACAAACTGATAGGTTGGCATGAAGTTGTCAAATCCGTTCAGCGGGATGGCGTTCTGTACCCGCGGATCGTGGGCGTCAAAGGTGATGATGTTGGAAACGCCCATGGTGATCAGCTCCTGCAGGGCCATGGCGCAGTCCAGGGACTCCCGCTTGGTGCGCTTGTGCTGCCGGCCTTCGTAAAGAAACGGCATGATCACGTTGACCCGGTGGGCAGTGGCCACAGAGGATCCGATAATGCGCTTTAAATCCTGGAAATGATCATCGGGGGACATGTGGTTCGTATAGCCGCAGACGTTGTACGGGATACTGTAGTTGGTTACGTCCACCATGGCAAACAGATCGGCACCGCGGACAGATTCGTTGATAACGCCCTTCGCCTCGCCGGATCCGAACCGGGGACACTTACAGTCAAGAAGATAAGAATCCACATCGTAGCCGCGGTAATTCAAATCCTTCTGGCGGCGGATCAGTTCCTCCGTGTCATTTCTGCGGAACTTTACAATATGGCTGTTGACTTTTTCCGCCAGCTCCCTGCAGCTTTCCAGAGCAGCGATTTTTAAGGGGGCGACAGGCAGGATGTCGTTGAAAACGTAATTGTTTGCCATAGTGAGAACTCCTTTACAGATACATAATTAATATGAATGAGATGTAAAATCTACATATAATTTATACCATTGACAAAACCGGTCAGTCAATAGCAAACCGCCGTTTTTTTTAGGAAGCGGTGATTTCATCAGCGTTTTCTTAAGAATCCTGAGGGGATTTATGAAAGATGTATTTCCAAAACAAATGTTCCGTAGTATAATGATTCACAGAAATCAGAGAAAAACAGGTGATTCCTGATAAATATAAAGGATAGAATATTATGAGCGCAGAGGGACATGTAATAAAGACCGTTGACCCGGGCTCCATCGGGGCGGCCCTGGGACTCGGTCCGGGAGACAGGCTGCTTAAGATCAACGGCCGGGAGATAGAGGATATTTTTGATTACGAATACCAGGTGGACAGCCCCAGGGTGCAGCTGCTGGTGGAGAAGGCCGGAGAGGGGCAGTATGAGCTGGAGGTGGAGAACGACTTTCAGGATCTTGGCCTTACCTTTGAAAACGGGCTGATGAGCGATTACCGGTCATGCAGCAACAACTGCATTTTCTGCTTTATTGACCAGATGCCGCCGGGGATGCGGGAAACCCTGTATTTTAAGGATGATGATTCCCGGCTGTCTTTCCTTCAGGGCAACTATGTGACGCTGACGAACATGAAGGATCATGATATAAAACGGATTATCGAGTTTAAGCTGGCGCCTATCAATATATCGGTTCATACCACGAACCCGGAGCTTCGCTGCAGGATGCTTCACAACCGGTTCGCAGGCGAGGCATTAAAGAAGATCGATACGCTTTTTGAGGCGGGAATCCCCATGAACGGACAGATTGTTCTTTGCCGGGATATCAATGACGGGGAGGAGCTGAACCAGACAATCGGAGATCTGTCCAGATATATTCCCTGCATGGAGAGCGTGTCAGTGGTTCCGGTAGGACTTTCCAGATACAGGGAGGGCCTGTATCCGCTGAAGGCCTTCGACAGAGAATCTGCCGCGTCTGCGCTTGCGGTTATTGAGCGGTGGCAGGAGAAGCTTTACAGAGAGCACGGCGTTCATTTTATCCATGCCAGCGATGAATTCTATATTCTGGCCGGACGGCCCATGCCGGAGGCGGACCGCTATGACGGGTTTCCTCAGCTGGAAAACGGCGTAGGCATGCTGCGTCTGCTTGATATGGAGGTGGACGAGGCGCTTTTGCAGGTGGAAGAGGATTTTGAGGGTGAGCCGGAGCCGGAAAGGCTGTGTATTGCCACAGGACGTCTGGCGGCGCCGTATGTGGAGGCCCAGATGAAGAAGATTATGAGCCGGTATCCGCAGCTGAGTATCCAGGTCCGCCCCATCCGCAATGACTTTTTCGGAGAATCCATCACCGTGGCGGGGCTGATCACGGGGCAGGATCTGAAGGCCCAGCTTTCCGGCTGTGAGCTCGGAACGCGGCTGCTGCTTCCCGCCTGCATGTTCCGCAGCGGCGAGGAGGTGTTTCTGGATGACATGACCAGAGAGGAGCTTCAAAATGCTTTACAAGTTCCGGTCCATATTGTAAAATCAAGCGGTCAGGATCTGGTTTATGCCGTTCTGGGCATTGAGGCGGAAGATGATGATATGGAAGATATGAGTGACGGCTTCGCAGAGTACGAAGGATATGAATTAAAGGAGATATGATGTATGAGTAAACCGATTGTAGCCATAGTAGGGCGCCCCAATGTGGGGAAATCCACACTGTTCAACGTCCTGGCAGGAGAAACCATCTCCATTGTCAAGGATACGCCCGGAGTGACGAGAGACCGTATCTATGCGGACTGCACCTGGCTGAATATGAACTTTACCCTGGTCGATACCGGCGGTATTGAGCCGGACAGCAGGGATATTATTCTGTCTCAGATGCGGGAGCAGGCGCAGATCGCCATTGACACGGCCCATGTGATTATTTTTATTGTGGATGTGCGTCAGGGACTGCAGGATGCGGATTCCAAGGTGGCGGACATGCTGCGCAAGTCAGGAAAGCCCGTGGTGCTGGCTGTGAACAAGGTAGACAGCATCCAGAAATTCGGCAACGACGTCTATGAGTTTTACGGTCTTGGTATCGGAGATCCGGTGCCTGTTTCCGCCGCATCCAGACTGGGCATCGGCGATCTTCTGGACGAGGTGGCAAAGCACTTTTCCGCGGATCAGATGGAGGACGCGGAGGATGACCGTCCGCGGATTGCCATTGTGGGAAAGCCCAACGTGGGAAAATCCTCTATTATTAACAAGCTTCTGGGGGAGAACCGGGTGATCGTGTCCAACAT
>JAUNGW010000168.1 GCA_030524245.1 Eubacteriales bacterium | reverse complement strand
AATATCCTGCTTCAATATCCTGCTCAAATTCGATAGCTGTATCATACTCCCATAAACCCACTCTGTCAATAGGTAATTTGCATTTTTTTGAAATAATGTAATTGTTCAGGACGGCGCATCATCTTGCCCGGCAAAGCCGGACAAGATGCATCGGAAGTTCTTCGCTCCGCTTCGGTCCGTGCCAAACAGGCGCCACTGGCGCCTGGCACCCTCCGATGTGAAAATACGGCCCAAAATGGTCTTACAAGCGAGCTAGACACCCATTTGGGGCCGTATTTTCCCGCCGTCCTGAACAAATTATATTTTACTGTTTCATTTTGTTTTCAGGTGGTATAGTATTAGAAAGACCTGATCTGCTGATAATGCAGCACACAGAAAGGAAGCGCCATGAGTACAAAGCTCTCTGTTCTCAGAAAACTGTTCTTCTCAACCCTTTATTTAAGCGCCTTTACCTTCGGCGGCGGCTATGTGATCGTCAGCCTCCTGAAGGCGAAGTTCGTGGACGAGCTCCACTGGATCGATGAAAATGAAATGCTGGATCTGATTGCCATCGCCCAGTCCTCCCCCGGCGCCATCGCCGTCAACGGGGCGATTGTGGTCGGCTTTAAGCTGGCTGGAATGGCCGGGATTTTTTTCGCCATCCTGGGCGCTATCATCCCGCCATTTGTCATTATCACGGCCATCTCCATCTTTTACACCGCTTTTAAGGAGAACCTTCTGATCCAGAGCATGTTAAACGGCATGAGGGCAGGCGTAGGCGCCGTGATCATATCCGTTGTCTGGGACATGGGCCGCGGCGTTCTCCGTACAGGATCCCCGGCGCCGGCCATCATCATGGCCGCCGCTTTTATCGCCAGCTATGTATTCGGCGTCAACGTGATCCTGATTATTCTGGCCGCAGCCCTTACCGGCGCGGTCCGCACCGTCATTTCAGAGAAAAAAGAGAAAGGAGGCCGGCGGCCATGAATTATCTTCAGCTGTTTCTGGCGTTTCTGCAGATCGGGGCTTTCAGCTTCGGCGGCGGCTACGCCGCCATGCCCCTGATCCAGGCCCAGGTCATCGACAAATATCACTGGCTGACCATTCAGGATTTCACCAATCTGATCACCATCGCGGAAATGACCCCCGGCCCCATCGCCGTCAACTCCGCCACCTTTGTAGGCAGTCAGGTCGCCGGCGTCCCCGGCGCCCTCTGCGCCACCATCGGCTGTATTCTGCCATCCTGTATTTTCGTCACCATTCTGGCAAGGCTTTACGCCAGGTACCGGAATCTGCGGCTGATGAAGGGGATCCTTCTCTGCCTCCGCCCGGCGGTGGTATCCATGATCCTGACCGCCGGAATCACCATCCTGACGCCTGCCTTCTTCCGGGACGGTGCCGTCCATTTTGCAGCCGGCAGCCTGCAGCTTCGGTATCTGATCTACTTTGCCGCGGCGCTTTTCTGCCTGCGAAAGGTAAAGCTGGATCCCATCCGGGTGATGGTCAGCTGCGGGCTGGCGGAGGTTCTTTATCAGTGGCTGCTTCGTTTTCTGGCATAAACCGTTTTCTTTTCTTCCGGCTCTTTCTCCGCAGCCTTCTTCACAGGCGCAGTCTTTGCTGCTCCTTTTTTTACAGCTGCCTTCTTCGGCTCCGTCTCCGGCGTGCAGGAGAAAATGATCACCGACATCGGCGGTACGTCGATCACAATGGAATGCTTTCTTCCGTCCGCCTCCTCCTGCTGGCTGGTCTTCACCCTGCGGTTGCCCTTGCCGCTGCCGCCGTAGGCCTTATCGTCACTGTTGAAAATCTCTTTATATTTTCCGAAGAATGGAACGCCCACCTGGAACTTCTCGTGCTCCACCGGTGCGAAGTTGCATACGAACAGCAGCGTCTCCTCCTTCCTGTCCGTCCTGCGCAGGAAGGACACCATATTATCCTTTCCGGAAATACAGTTGATCCACTCAAAGCCGTCCGGATGGAAATCCTTCTCATACAGCGCCGGCTGTGCGGCGTAAAGCCTGTTGAGCGCCTTTACGTAGTCCTGCATATTCTTGTGAACCGGATACTCCAGAATCTGCCAGGGCAGCTCTTCATTCTCATTCCACTCGGAAATCTGCGCGAATTCCTGTCCCATGAACAGAAGCTTCTTTCCCGGATGGCCGTACATAAAGCCGTACGCGGCCCGCAGGTTGTCCGACTTTGCCTCGTAGGTCTCGCCAGGCATCTTGCAGAGCATGGAGGCCTTTCCGTGAACCACCTCGTCATGGGAGAATACCAGGATAAAATTCTCACTGTAGGCGTACAGCATGCTGAAGGTCAGCTCTCCGTAGTGATGGCAGCGGAAATAGGGATCGCACTGCATGTAGCCGGTAAAATCATTCATCCATCCCATGTTCCACTTGTAATCAAAGCCAAGGCCGTTATCCTTTACATCGCCGGTGATCTGCGGCCAGGCGGTAGACTCCTCCGCAATCAGCACCGCCCCCTTCGTCTGCTTCTTAAATACGCTGTTCAAATGCTTTAAGAACTCCACGGCCTCCAGGTTCTCATGGCCTCCGTAGATGTTGGCCACCCACTCGCCGTCGTTCTTTCCATAGTCCAGATACAGCATGGAGGCCACCGCGTCCATGCGGATGCCGTCTGCATGGAATTCCTTTGCCCAGTACAGCGCGTTGGCAATCAGGAAGTTGGTCACCTGCGGCCGTCCGTAATTGTAAATCAATGTGCCCCAGTGCGGGTGAGAGCCCTGGCGCGGATCCTTGTGCTCATACACGCAGGTGCCGTCAAAGCAGGCCAGGCCGTAAGCGTCTCTCGGGAAATGCGCCGGAACCCAGTCAAGAATCACACCGATTCCCTGCTCATGCATATAGTTCATAAAGTACATAAAATCATCCGGAGTGCCGTACCGGCTGGTGGGCGCGTAATATCCGGTCACCTGATAGCCCCAGGAGGCGTCCAGCGGATGCTCCATCACCGGCATCAGCTCCACATGAGTGTATCCCATCTCCTTCACATAGGATGCCAGGCGCGGGGCAATCTCCCGGTAATTGTAAAACTCGCTCCCCGTCACTGCCCGGCCGTTTTCATCTGTCTCTGCCTGGCGGCGGATCCAGGAGCCTAAGTGCAGCTCATAAATGGACAGCGGCTTCTTCTTTGTGTCCGTCTTCTCCCGCTGCTCCATCCACGCCGAATCACTCCAGTCAAAATGTCCCATATCCCAGACCACCGACGCCGTATCCGGCCGCAGCTGAGAATAGTTTGCATAGGGATCGGCCTTCAGCATCGGCTCGCCCTTCTGGTTCTTGATCTCGAATTTGTACAGGGTGCCCGCCTCCAGGCCCGGAATAAACAGCTCAAACACGCCGGAATCTCCCAGCCGGTTCATCTGGTACCTGCGGCCGTCCCACTGGCAGAAATCTCCCACCACGCTGACCCGCATGGCGCAGGGCGCCCACACGGAAAAGCTTACGCCGGACACACCGCCGATTTTTGCCGGATGCGCTCCCATCTTTTTATAAACATCGTAATAAATGCCGGCGGCAAACTTCTTAAGCTCCGCCTCCGTATACCGGGAGGCAAAGGAATAGGGATCGTGAAGCTCTGCCGTCACCCCGGTCTCATAGGTCACCTGGAATGTGTAGGAAACCATGGTTTTCCGCGGAATCAGAACCGCGTAAAAGCCGGCCTCGTCCTGCTGCTCCATGGGAAATTCCTTCCCGCCTGCCAGCCTCACCGAAATCTCTGAAACATGAGGAATAAAAGCCTGGATCAGCAGCCCCTGCTCCACCAGATGCGGCCCTAACAAACGGCCCGGCTCTGCTGCCTCTGAATAAACAATCTCCTCAATACCTGCCCAATCCATCAGATCGTATAATATCTTGTCCATGATGCAACCCCCTTGCATCCGGCGGAAATGCCGCATAAACTTCCAGACTTTTTCCGTCAGATTATATTTAATTCTGACTTTTATTATACTCGATTTTCTCTGATATAGCAATGAATTTCGTCTATTCTTCCAGCTCTCCTGCCGATTTCTCCGCCTCCTGTCTCT
>JAUNGW010000167.1 GCA_030524245.1 Eubacteriales bacterium | reverse complement strand
ATATAATCTACGGTGCCATCATTGACATAATCCCACAGCCGGTCCGAAAGCTCCTTCGTGCGCACAGGCGGATTGCACTTGGCAAACGGCCCATATTTCTCCAGATCCGCTTCGTTCAGGAACAGATAATGCGGACAGGTCTCCGCATAGACATCAAGCCCCTCTCGCTTCGCCTTTTTCAGAAGCTCCATCGCCTGCGGCGTTGATACATGCGCAATTTCAATCCGCGCCCCTGTTTCCCGGGCAAACCGCAGCACACGCTCAACACTCTGCACCTCCGCGATCACCGGGCGGCTTAAGGCGTGGTACTGATAAGACACCCTTCCCTCTGCCTGAAATTTATCGATATAATACTGGATCAGATCATTGTCCTCGGCATGAAACGCACAAATCAGCCCCGTTTTTGCCAGCTCCTGCATTCCAACCATCAACTCACCGTCGTCCGCCATTGTCAGACCTTTAAATTCCTGCTCACGGCCGTTCGGCGCCTTGTGGAGAAAGGTTTTATAAGCCACGATTCTGCCGTCATCCGCCAGCCTGGTGATCTCCTCCGGATGCTCGCCTCCGGCTGCGCCGTAAAAACAAAAATCCACCACGCACTGCGCCTCTGCCCGTTCTATGCGGTTTTCGAGAATCTCCACATTATACTGCGGCGGAACACTGATCGGATGCTCCATAATCGTCGTGACGCCGCCCGCGGCCGCAGCCAGAGTTTCGGTGTAGAAGTTTCCCCGTTCCGTATGGCCCGGATCGCGTACATGCATATGCGTATCGATCGCTCCCGGAATCAGATACTGACCGCCCAGATCCAGGGTTTCCCTCGCCTCCTCCTTCACGTCAGGAGCCGCAATCACGGCGATTTTTCCGTCCTTAACACCGACACTGGCCGCTGTAAACGCTCCTTCCAGAAACACTTTTCCGTTTTCGATCCACAGATCAAACATATCCATCCTCCTATTTCCGCTGCTGTGTCATTCCAGCGCCAGACGCTTCACCGTCTCATAAAATATCTCCAGGCCACGGTCAATGTCTTCCCAGTCTGTCCACTCCTCTTTTGAATGGCTGATGCCATTCCTGCTCGGCACAAACAGCATTCCGATCGGCATCTGCGTCGCCATTGCATTTCCGTCATGCGTGGCGCCGCTGGGCATCCTGCGAAACGCCATTTTTTTATCACGGCAAACCTGTTCCATCAACGCAATCAGCCGGCTGTCACATACAGCCGGTTCTTTGCTCACAAGCGGCGCAATCTGAATCTCTGCGAGGGCCTGCGCGCGTTTCCTGTATTCCTCCAGATAAGCATCCAGCAATTCATTGCTCTCATTTCGGATCTCCAGCGTCATTTCAACGCGCCCCGGAATAACCGGGGCGGATCCGGGATAGAGCGTCAGCTGACCGACCGTCTCCACCAGATGATTTCCCATCTGCCTTGCCAGCTCATCCCCCATCAGGATCAGCTTCGCGGCCGACACAAGCGCATCGTTCCGATCCTCCATCATCGTCGTTCCGGCATGGTTGCTCTCTCCCAAAACCGTAACCCGGTAGCGGCGCAGCCCCACGATTCCGGTTACAATTCCAAGCTTTTCTCCGCGCCTGTCCAGCGTCGGCCCCTGCTCAATATGAAGCTCCAGCCAGCAAACGGCCCGCGCCGTATCCAGACGCGCTTGCCGCAGCGCACGCGGAGAATATCCGAACCTTTCCGCCTTTTCTGCATAGTCCGTATCCTGCAGATTCAGCAGCCCCATCATAGCGCGGCTTCCAAAGGTGCCTCCCAGCTCATTCCCCTCTTCGCCGTTTGTAGCGATGACATGAAGATCCTTTTTCAGGCTGATTTTACGTTCTGTAAGCCGGCGGCAGACCTCCGCCGCGGCGACTACTCCCAGCAGACCGTCAAAAAGGCCGCCCTGCTTTACGGTATCCAGATGAGAACCGAGCAAGATGTCCTCTGCATCCGGACGCCCGCAAGATAGCAGGCCGTGAACATTTCCCGCCGGATCCGTATATACGCGAAGTCCGCATTCGCGAAAATATATCTCTACAGCTCGCTTTCCCTCTTCCATCGCCGTGCTGCCGAACACGCGGCTGATTCCGCCTTCGAGATCTGTCCCAATCTTTCCCAGCCTCTGCAGGTTCTCTTTTACAAGCTTAAACTCCACTTCTTTTCTCCTATACGAAGACACATCCCCATTCCCTGCCGCAAATCCGATCCAGGCTCCCGCACGCCGAGTAAGGCGTATAGGCTCCGGTTACGGCGCCTGCGGCATAGCTGCTGATGTTAAGCGTAATGTCCATTTCCTCGCCCTTCAGCCGGATTGTATGCGCATTTGTGCTGACTGCCGGATCCGAAATAATTCTCGACTGTGTCCGGTCAAATCCAATCCCCGCCAGCGCGATTGCTGCATGCACATTTACATTTCTTGGATAAAGGCTGCACACCTGCCTGGTTGGCCCTTCATATACTACCACACGGGAGGTATCTGTCCGCCCCAGGCTCTTCGGGCTCTTGACTGTCTCAACGATAACCTCCGTCCATACCCGGCGGCCGTCAAAAATCCCGTCCAGCCCCAGAATTGCCCCATGCGGCAGATAAACGCGGCGACCATATTGGCTGCAAAGCGCTTTCACTCTGGCAGAAAAATCAGGATCAGAAAAAGCTGTCACTGAGAATGTCAGCAAATCTCCATACTTCAGGATCCACTCAATGCGCGTTTTTAAAACATCTGCCGTAGCGCATTCCACAACCAGCTGTGCGCGGCTGTAGAGCTCCTCCGAAGCAGCTCTGACTACAGGCTCCCCTTCCAGAATAACCGATGGATCCTCAATAAATACGGCCTCGCCGTAGCCCTGTTCATGGAGATGCTTAAGCAGTGCCTGTCCAATCTTCCCGCACCCCAGAAATCCGACCTGCTTCATCAGCCCTCCTCCTTTCGATAGCGTTCCATAACCGCCAGCAGCCGTTTAACCGCCGCAACCGCTGCCTCATGATCCTGTGAAAAATTGATGCGGAAGCAATCTGTAAACTGCGGCCCGAACTCCGTTCCCGGCGTCACGGTCACCGCTGCCAGCTCGCGCACGATTTTTACAAAATCCCCCAGCGGAACCTCCAGCTGCGGAAGCTTTACGAAGAGATAGCTTCCTCCATCCGAAGGACGCACCTCAACTCCCTTTGTCTGGCGGAAAATCTCCACCAGATCATCGCGAATCGCCTGATGCGCCCTGATACGCTCCTCCATAAAGCCTTCCGGCTCCTGAAACCAGGCCTTAAATACCGCCTGGCAATAGCCGGCGCAGCGCAGGGAAACGATCGCCTGCAGTTTCTCCATACGCGTAATAATGTCCGCCGAACCAAAAGCCACTCCCAGACGGTAGCCGCTCAAGGATTCTGTCTTGGACGGCCCGATAATCGTCACCAGATTCTCCGGAATCTCCTTCTGGGCCCGCAGATGTGTGTACCTCCTGCCGTCAAAGATCTGGCGCGAATAGAGCTCGTCCACCAGCAGCGTGACCCCGTATTCCTTCGCCAGCGCGGCAATTTTTACAATCTCATCATAGGAATAGACCGCTCCCGTCGGATTGTTGGGATTTGAAAACAGAAACAGGGTTACGCCCTGCTTAAATACGGCCTCCAGCCGATCCAGATCCAAACCGGCCGCGTTTTCGGTCTTCATATAATCCATCGGCACAGGGCAAAGCTGTCCGTCAAAAAACTCGACCAGCTTGCGATTGGCGAAATAATCCGGCTCTACGATTGCCACCTTGTCTCCTGCCCCCACCAGCGCGCCCATTGCCAGAAACAGGGCCCCCTGCGTTCCCGGTGTCAGAATAATCTCCTTCTCTGCATCGATCGGTGCACCGGTAAACGCCGCCAGCTTATCTGCCAGCTCTTTCCGGATCGGCGCCTGACCGCGATATTCCGTGTATGCCTGCCGCCCACCCAGCTTATAACCCGCCTCAAAGGCTTCATAGCTTCCGGGAAGCGGAAGAAAGGCATCTACATCGCCGTGTGAAAAATCCACCGCCCTGCCGGTCAGCTTTTCTCCTCTTAATTTCCTGCTCCTTTTCCTTCATGCTCCAGCCACGCTTCTCCACAAAGGC
>JAUNGW010000166.1 GCA_030524245.1 Eubacteriales bacterium | reverse complement strand
TAATCGGGGCTAATGTTAAAGATTTTTTGGGACATTTTCAAAAATGCTTGACACTTGTTCCTTGTAAAACAAGGGATAATCTTGTATAATGAGATACCAGAGTCAAAAGGATTATGGAACCTGAAACCTGCTGAAGCAGGAGCAGGAAGATGCGCCATCCCGGCTGCCGCGATGGCGTTTACGAAATTTTATGAGAGGATCTGAGTGATATGGCTTTTGATGGGATTGTTATTGCAAACCTCACCCGTGATATAAAGGAAAAGCTGGAAGGAGGCAAGATCAGCAAGATCGCCCAGCCGGAAAAGGACGAGCTTCTGATCACCGTAAAGAACAGCGGGGAAACCCTGCGGCTCTCTTTGTCCGCCAATGCCAGCCTTCCCCTTGTCTACTTCACCGGCTCCAACCGGCCCGGCCCCCTGACCGCTCCCAATTTCTGCATGCTGCTGCGCAAGCACATCGGAACGGGACGTATTTTAAAGGTCAGCCAGCCCGGCCTGGAGCGGATCATTCAATTTGATATTGAGCATCTGGACGAGATGGGGGATTTATGCCGGAAACGGCTGATCATTGAGCTGATGGGCAAGCACAGCAATATTATCTTCTGCCGGGAGGACGGAACCATTTTAGACAGCATCAAGCATGTGTCCGCCCAGGTAAGCTCCGTCCGCGAGGTTCTGCCGGGGCGCCCGTATTTTATCCCGCATACGGTGGATAAGGCCGACCCGCTTGCCATCACAGAGGATGCCTTTTCTTCCCTCATGGCGGAAAGCCCCCTTCCCGTGCAGAAGGCTCTGTATCAGAGACTGACCGGCTTAAGCCCCATCATCGGAACAGAGATCTGCCATATGGCTTCCATAGACGGGGACCGGCCTGCCAGCGAGCTTTCCGGCATGGAGCTCACCCATCTGTACCGGATGTTTTCCCTGCTGATGGAGGACGTGCGGGAGGGCCGCTTTACGCCGAACA
This sequence comes from Eubacteriales bacterium, assembly GCA_030524245.1. GTDB lineage: Bacteria > Bacillota > Clostridia > Lachnospirales > Lachnospiraceae > Brotaphodocola. Next base: position 3,129 of record JAUNGW010000166.1, on the reverse strand, counting down.
TCGTTTATGAGGACAGCATCCCCGCTGAGTTTGCCGCGGTGCCTCTGACCTGCTTTGAGGGCAGCCGGTACCAGGCCAGAACCTTTGACAGCATCAGTGCACTTCTGGAGACGTATTATTCGGAAAAAAGCGTCATAACCAGGATCCGCCAGAAGTCTGCAGATCTGCGCCGGATCGTTCAGACAGCCCTGGAACGAAACTATAAAAAATATGACCTGCAGCAAAAGCAGCTGAAGGATACGGAAAAGCGCGATAAATTCAGGATTTACGGCGAGCTCTTAAACACATACGGATACCAGCTTTCCGGAGGGGAGACAGAAATCACCTGCCTGGATTATTATGCCGGCAAGGATGTAAAAATCCCGCTGGATCCACAGCTCTCCCCACAGGAGAACGCTCAGAAATATTTCGCCCGGTACAATAAGCTTAAGCGCACCTGCGAGGCCATGACCGAGCTTACCCTGGAGACAAAAAAGGAAATCGATCATCTGGAATCCATCAGCGCTGCCCTGGACATTGCGGTGAAGGAGGAGGATCTGGTTCAGATCCGCGAGGAGCTGATGGAGTTCGGCTTCATCAGGAAGCGGCCTCAGGGAGGCAAAAAGCCGAAGATCACCAGCCGTCCCTACCACTATGTTTCCAGCGACGGCTTTGATATTTACGTGGGCAAGAACAATTATCAGAACGAGGAGGTAACCTTTAAGCTGGCCGACGGCGGCGACTGGTGGTTCCACGCCAAGGGAATTCCCGGCTCCCATGTGGTGGTTAAAACCGGCGGCAGGGAGCTTCCGGACCGTACCTTCGAGGAGGCCGGCGCCCTGGCCGCCTGGTACTCCAGGGGCCGGGACAGCGAAAAGGTGGAAATCGACTATATCCAGCGAAAGCATGTAAAAAAATCCGCCGGCGGCGCACCGGGATTTGTGATCTACCACACCAATTACTCCCTGATGGCCGTACCGGGAATCAACGTAAAGGAACTGTAACTGTGCAAAGAAAGGCGCAGCCCCTGGCATATAGCGGGCTGCGCCTTTCTGTATCAAATTTATCTGCTGTTCTTCGGAACCATCACTTCCATACCGCCCATATACGGCTGCAGCACCTTCGGAATCTTCACGGTGCCGTCCGCCTGCAGGTTGTTCTCCAGGAATGCAATCAGCATACGGGGCGGAGCTACCACGGTATTGTTCAGCGTGTGGGCAAAATACTTGGTCTTGTCCGGGCCCTCCACGCGGATCTTTAAGCGGCGCGCCTGGGCATCGCCCAGATTGGAGCAGGATCCCACCTCAAAATACTTCTTCTGACGGGGAGACCAGGCCTCCACGTCGCAGGACTTCACCTTCAGGTCAGCCAGATCTCCGGAGCAGCACTCCAGCGTCCTCACCGGAATATCCAGAGAGCGGAACAGATCCACGGTGTTCTGCCACAGACGGTCGTACCACATGGGAGACTCCTCCGGCCTGCAGACAACAATCATCTCCTGCTTCTCAAACTGGTGAATCCGGTATACTCCGCGCTCCTCAATGCCATGGGCGCCCTTCTCCTTGCGGAAGCAGGGAGAATAGCTGGTCAGCGTCTTCGGCAGCTGATCCTCCGGAGTGATCGTATCAATAAACTTACCGATCATGGAGTGCTCGCTGGTACCGATCAGGTACAGATCCTCTCCCTCGATCTTGTACATCATAGCATCCATCTCCGCGAAGGACATCACGCCCGTCACCACATTGCTGCGGATCATAAAGGGAGGCACGCAGTAGGTAAAGCCTCTGTCAATCATAAAATCGCGGGCATAGGAAATCACGGAAGAATGAAGTCTTGCAATATCTCCCATCAGGTAGTAAAAGCCGTTTCCGGCCACCTTTCCCGCCGCGTCCAGATCGATACCGTCGAAGGACTTCATGATGTCCGTATGGTACGGAATCTCGAAATCCGGGACGAACGGATCGCCGAACTTTTCAATCTCTACGTTCTCGCTGTCGTCCTTACCGATGGGAACGCTGGGATCGATGATGTTGGGGATCGTCATCATGATCTTCAGGATCCGCTCATTGTAATCGGCCTCCAGGGTCTCCAGCTCAGCCAGACGTGCTGCATTTGCGGCAACCTGCGCCTTCACGGCCTCGGCCTCCTCTTTTTTGCCCTGGCCCATCAGCTGACCGATCTGTTTGGAGAGCTTGTTTCTCTGAGCGCGGATCTCATCGCCCTCCGCCTTGGCAGCCCGGTTCTTTGCGTCAAGATCAATCACCTCGTCCACAAGCGGCAGCTTGTCGAACTGAAACTTGTTTTCGATATTTTTCTTTACAATGTCCGGATTTTCACGGACAAACTTCAAATCTAACATGGTTTCCTCCTGTACGCCTGTTCTGCGTTCTTTTTCATCCGGTAACCGTGCAGTATGTCCACAGTTCCTTTATCTCAACTATCATACTACACTTTTCCCCGAAAAAAAAGCCTTCTTTTACCGGATTTTAATGAAAAGACCCGATTTTTTCAGAACAGGACGAACCGCCATGTATACGACAACCACCACGATGGTTCCGGCAACGGCGTTGATGAAGGTTACGCCCGCCGCCCAGGTGGACATGATTTTCGCTGCGTCAGACTGGATGCCCAGCACAAAATTCTTATAAAAATATCCCACAATCGGATCCATAATCACATTAAATCCCAGAGACGCCACCGAAGCAATCAAGGTCCATTTAAAAATATACCTGGCATCGTGATCCTCCGTAATATGGGCGATCCTGTGAGCAATGAATCCGGCAATCAGTCCGATGCACAGCTTCAGCACAAAGGTCTTCGGCGCGCTGGTGATGTAAACCGGATCAAGAAGATCTGCAATGGTCATGCCCAGGGAGCCGGCCAGGCCGCCGTAAACGCCGCCTAAAAGCAGCGCCGCCAGCACGCAGAAGGCGTTGCCGATGTGAAGGGCCACATAATCTCCGCCGAACGTGGGAATCGGAATCTTCAGAAACGTAAATGCCACATAGCACAGCGCCGCCATCAGTGCCGTCAGTACAATCTTATAAACCTTATCATCTGCATGTCTTTTCATAATCTGCCTCTCCTTTGCTGCATCGGTAGTGTCAAAAACTACCTGTTTTTTATTGTGTAAATCTAATAAAAACCTTG
>JAUNGW010000165.1 GCA_030524245.1 Eubacteriales bacterium | reverse complement strand
GGGACATTTTCATATGTGGTATACTGAGACATTATCATAAATGGCTTATACCGGCAGACAGACATCCAAAGAATTCCTTGACAGCATTCAGAGAATCTGATAGTATATGGAGTGCAACAACAGTAAAACAATTGAAAAGTGCGTAATCCCTTATTCAGAGTGATGGAGATACATAGGATCTGAGAAGTCACGGCAACCCCGGGGCAGCGCACCATCTGCGGTATGGTACCGGAGATAGTGCGGCGTGTGCGGAAGGTGCCAGCCTGAGCGAGAAATCGAGCAATAAGAGGATTTGATATATGTTCAAGAGATCAAGTCCGCAGTGGTATTGCTACGGACTTTTCTTTTGTCTGCAACAAGGATTCCAAGGAGGATTAGAATGGAAAAATTACTGTTTACTTCAGAGTCGGTTACGGAAGGGCATCCGGATAAGATGTGCGATGCGATCTCCGACGCGATTCTTGACGCGCTGATGGAGAAGGATCCCATGAGCCGCGTGGCCTGCGAGACCTGCACGACTACCGGGCTTGTGATGGTGATGGGAGAGATCACCACCAAGGCTTACGTGGATATTCAGAGCATCGTCCGGGAGACGGTCCGGGAGATCGGCTATGACCGCGCGAAATATGGCTTTGACTGCGATACCTGCGGCGTGATGGTGGTTCTGGACGAGCAGTCCTCAGACATCGCCATGGGCGTCGATAAGGCGCTGGAGGCCAAGGAGAATGCCATGGACGACAGCGAGCTGGACGCGATCGGAGCCGGCGACCAGGGCATGATGTTCGGCTATGCCACCAACGAGACACCGGAATACATGCCGTATCCCATCGCTCTTGCCCATAAGCTGGCGCGCCGCCTGGCTGAGGTGAGAAAGAACGGGACGCTTCCCTACCTTCGTCCCGACGGAAAGTCTCAGGTGACAGTGGAATACGATCAGGCAGGACATCCGATCCGCCTGGACGCCGTGGTGATTTCTACCCAGCATGATGAGAATGTGACTCAGGAGCAGATCCATGAGGATATCAAAAAGTACGTGCTGGATGAGGTTCTGCCCTCCGGTATGGTGGATGAGGAAACCAAATTCTTCATTAATCCCACGGGACGCTTCGTTATCGGCGGTCCTCAGGGAGACAGCGGCCTGACCGGAAGAAAGATTATCGTGGATACCTACGGCGGCTATGCCCGTCACGGCGGCGGTGCGTTTTCCGGGAAGGACTGCACCAAGGTGGACCGTTCCGCGGCTTACGCGGCCCGCTATGTGGCGAAGAATATTGTGGCGGCAGGACTGGCTGACAAGTGCGAGATCCAGCTTTCCTACGCAATCGGCGTGGCTCATCCCACATCCATCCGCGTGGAGACCTTCGGAACCGGCAGATTAAGCGATGAGGAGCTTGTGGCGGTGATCCGCGAAAACTTTGACCTTCGTCCCGCAGGCATCATTAAGATGCTGGATCTGCGCCGTCCGATTTACCGGCAGACAGCCGCCTACGGCCATTTTGGAAGAACAGATCTTGATCTGCCCTGGGAGAAGCTTGACCGGGCGGATGCGCTGAAGGCGTATTTACATAACTGAATTAAAAGAGCATAAAGAAAGGAGTCCCATACCAATTATTTGGCGGGACTCCTTTCTTTTGAAAAATACAACTGTGCTTATTCCTTCGGCTCCTTGATCATAACGATCACCTGGTTGGGCAGGCAGACCAAAAGCTCGCCGGGCAGGCTTATCTTTCCCTGATGGATGCATACCTTGTCAGGGCAGGTGGCTTCCCCGATCCAGGCCATGCCGTCTTTGACGATCAGATGGTTGGTGCCGCCGCCTGCGCCCTGGATCACCAGATCCAGATCCTCGCTTAAAGGCGTGGAGGAGATAACCGTCCCCTCCGCGCTTACCTCCACCACCGGGCCCTTGCTGCCGGAATGGCGGATGATATTATTTACAAGAAACCCGGCTGCCGCGATGACCAGGATCACCAGAGCCAGGATCAGATCCTTTTTCTTTTTTTTCATGAGAATAACCTCTTTCTAAAATATGGCTGGAATGGTATAATAACACAGATAAGCAGGACTGTCAAATCTGGAAAAGGGGAACAGGGGATGATGGGACAGGGAAGGAAAAGCAGCGCCCGGATGGCGGCTCTTTACGGGCTTCTCATTGCGCTGGCGTTTGTATTCAGCTATCTGGAGATGGCTGCGGGGATTGTGGTCCCCATTCCCGGTGTGAAGCTGGGGCTGGCAAATCTGGTGAACGTGGTTGGCCTTTATACGGTGGGGCTGGCGGGAACCATTGCGGTGGCTCTGCTTCGTATCGTGCTTGTGGGCTTCACCTTTGGCAATGCCAGCACCATGATGTATGCTCTGGCCGGCGGCGCCTTAAGCCTGGCGGCTATGGCGGCAGCCAGGAAAGCGGGCTTCGGAAAAACAGGGGTCAGCATTCTGGGCGGCGTGTTCCATAATATCGGACAGCTGACGGTGGCGGCATTTGTGACCAGGACGGCCGGGGTGTTTTCCTATCTTCCGTGGCTTTTGGCGGCAGGCGTGGTTACGGGAGCGGTGATCGGCATTCTGGGAGGCATGATCGTGGAGCGGATCGCGCCGGTGATCCGGAGGAGCTGAAGAATTTTACGTAAAAAAGATTTTGCAGGAAAATCAAAGATAATTCTATGGCCTTTCCGGGGGCCTGGCATTATACTTATCACATAACTGTTCCGTATGAAGCGGTTACAGAATATCGGGAGGTTTGGTTTTATGGTATACGATGCGATTAAGAAGCTGGTGCAGTATGGCCTTGAGACAGGGCTGATCACGGAGCTGGACCGGAATTATGCAGTGAATCAGATTCTGGAGGCGCTGCAGATGGATGAGTACGAGGAACCGGAGGCGGAATACAGCGGGGTGAACCTGGAGGAGACCTTAAAGGAGCTTCTCGACGAGGCCTGCAGCCGCGGAATTATTGAGAACAGCGTTGTTTACCGCGACCTGTTTGACACAAAGCTGATGAACTGTCTGATGCCGCGGCCGTCCGAGGTCAACAGAACCTTCTGGGACGCTTATAAGAATCAGGGACCGCAGGCGGCTACGGATTATTTCTACAAGCTGAGCCAGGATTCTGACTATATCCGCAGATACCGGGTCTGCAGGGATCAGAAGTGGGTGACGAAGACCGCTTACGGCGATCTGGACATTACCATCAACCTGTCCAAGCCGGAGAAGGATCCGAAGGCGATTGCGGCGGCCAAGCTGGCGAAGCAGAGCGGATATCCCAGGTGCCAGCTCTGTATGGAGAACGAGGGCTACTGCGGACGCGTGAACCATCCGGCCCGCAACAATCACCGGATTATCCGCATTACGGTCAACGACAGGCAGTGGGGCTTCCAGTATTCTCCCTATGTGTATTACAACGAGCACTGTATTGTGTTCAACGGAGAGCATACGCCCATGAAGATCGACCGGGCGGCCTTTGTAAAGCTGTTTGATTTTGTAAAGCAGTTTCCCCACTATTTCCTGGGATCCAATGCGGATCTGCCGATTGTGGGCGGCTCCATTCTGAGCCATGATCATTTCCAGGGCGGCCATTACACCTTCGCCATGGCCAAGGCGCCGGTGGAGAAGACCTTTATCCCGGCCGGCTTTGAGGATGTGGAAGCGGGGATTGTCCGCTGGCCCATGTCCGTGCTGCGTCTGCGCTGCGGGGATCCGGACAGGCTGATCGATCTGGGCGACAAGGTCCTGAGGGCATGGAGGGCTTACACGGACGAGGCGGCCTTTGTGTATGCAGAGACCGACGGAGAGCCGCACAACACCATCACCCCCATCGCCAGAAAGAACGGCGGTAAGTATGAGCTGGATCTGGTTCTGAGAAATAACATTACCACAGAGGAGTTTCCGCTGGGCGTGTACCATCCCCATCAGGAGCTGCATCACATCAAGAAGGAGAATATCGGCCTGATCGAGGTGATGGGCCTGGCGGTTCTGCCGTCCAGACTGAAGGATGAGCTGGCTCTTCTCGGACAGTATATTGTGGAAGGAAAGGATATCCGGAGCAATGAGATGCTTGAAAAGCATGCGGACTGGGTGGAGGAGTTTCTTCCGAACTACGGCAGCGTGACGGCAGAGAACGTGGACGGCATCCTGAAGGAGGAGGTAGGCCGCGTATTCGCCAGAGTACTGGAAGACGCCGGCGTTTACAAATGCACCG
>JAUNGW010000164.1 GCA_030524245.1 Eubacteriales bacterium | reverse complement strand
TGACGGGGTGGCGAAGGTTCTGATCAGCGGAGGCGTATTTCAGGTGGTGATCGGCACCCATGTGAAATATGTATACGAAGAAATAGAAAAACTGCTGGGAACGGGGAGGGCCGCGGCCGATGGTGCGGCTCCTCAGAGCCAAAAGAAGCGAAATCCGGCGGAGATCGTGATCGACTTTGTATCCGGAACGTTTCAGCCGATCATTCCGGCGCTCTCCGGCGCCGGAATGGTGAAAGCGCTTCTGGCGCTTCTGGTTGTATTCGGGCTGATTGACGACAGCTCTCAGACCTATTATCTGCTGAACATGTTTGCGGACGGCGTATTTTATTATCTGCCGATTCTGCTGGCTGTGACAGAAGCGCAAAAGCTGAAATGCAACCCGGTTCTGGCTGCCGGTGTGGCCGCCATTATGCTTCATCCCAACTGGGCTTCTCTGGTAGCGGCGGGAGAACCGGTGCGGTTTTTTGGGATCATTCCTTTTACGCTGGCGGGCTATACGGGAAGCGTGATTCCGATCCTGCTGGTGATTCTGGTGCAGGCCTATGTGGAGCGATGGCTTGACCGTCTGATCCCAAAGGCGGTAAAGCTGGTATTTGTCCCCATGCTGACCTTTTTGATCATGGGCACGCTTGCTCTTTCTGTTCTGGGGCCCATCGGAAGTATTTTAGGCGATGCTTTGGGCGTGTTCTTCACGTTCCTGAGCACGAACGCCAGTTGGGCTCCCGCAGTTGTGATTGGCGCTTTCCTGCCGCTGATGGTCATGTTCGGGCTTCACAATGGCGTGGCTCCGCTGGGCGTGATGCAGATGGCGGATCTTGGATATGACAGTATTTTCGGACCGGGCTGCGTTTGCTCCAATATTGCTCAGGGCGTTGCCTGCCTGGTGGTATTTTTGAGAACAAAGGACACAAAGATGAAGCAGATCGCGGGTTCCGCCAGCGTCACGGGATTGATGGGGATCACGGAACCGGCGCTCTATGGAGTGAACCTCCCGAAGAAATATCCGCTGGTAGCTGCCATGATCGGAGGAGGCTTAGGGGGCTTATATGCCGGACTGACCCAGACGCATCGTTTTGCAACCGGCTCCTCCGGACTTCCGGCTGTGCTGCTCTACATTGGCGACAATTCCATGACCTGCTTTTATAATATCCTGATCGCTCTGGCGATCTCCGCCGTTGTGACAGGAGTTCTGACCTATGTGCTGTCTTTGAAATTTGAAACGACTGCGACTGCCGTAGAACAGCCTGCGGCGAAGGGAAACACAGACATGGCGGAACAGGAAAAGGGACATATTTACAGCCCGATGAACGGACAGGCGATTCCTCTGGAGGAAATCGGGGACGGCGTATTTTCCGCCGGTGTGCTGGGACAGGGCTGCGGGATCCGTCCGAAGGAGGGAAAGGTGTACGCTCCCTTTGACGGAGAGGTGATTTTGGTGGCGGATACGAAACACGCCGTCGGCATCCGGAGTCTGGATGGAATCGAGACGATGATCCATGTGGGACTGGAGACGGTGGCGTTGAACGGCGAGGGCTTCTCTCCTGCTGTGAAAGAGGGAGATCCGGTGAAAAAGGGACAGCTCCTGATGGATTTTGATCTGGAGAAGATCGGGGAGACCTGCCCTACGGTTACCGCCTTTTTGATCACAAACAGTGATGATTATCCCGCGTTTGAACTGAAAAAACAGGGCGAGAGCCATGTGGGAGAATGGCTCATGCAGGTAGAAAAACAGTAGAAAGGAAACGATATGGAACGTGCAATGCCGGAAGGTTTTTTATGGGGAGGCGCAACGGCGGCCAATCAGTTTGAGGGCGGCTGGCAGGAAGGCGGGAAGGGAATCTCGGTGCCGGATGTGATGACCGGCGGTACGAAAACCTCGCCCCGCCATGTGACAGACGGGATTTTCCCGGAATACCATTATCCCAGTCACGAGGCGGTGGATTTTTATCACCGCTACAAGGAGGATATCGCATTATACGGGGAAATGGGCTTCAAGGTTTTCCGTATGTCCATCAACTGGACGAGATTATTTCCAAAGGGAACGGAGGAAACGCCGAACCGGGAAGGACTTCAATTTTACCGCGACGTCTTTCTGGAATGCAAAAAGTATGGGATCGAACCTCTCGTCACCATCAGCCATTACGAACTTCCCTATTATCTTGCAAAGGAATACGGCGGATGGAGCAACCGGAAGCTGATCGATTTTTATCTGAATTATTGCAGAGTCCTGTTTGAGGAATACAAGGATCTGGTGCGCTACTGGCTGACCTTTAATGAGATCAATATCCTGCTGATGGGGGCCTATGGAAATATCATGGGCGGAGGCATCCTGCCGCCGGGGCGGGACACAAAGGTCGGTGTGCTGGCCGGGCTGGATGAAAGCTGGGATGAGGAACAGAGACGATTTACCGCCCTCCATCATCAGCTGGTAGCCAGCGCAAAGGCCGTCAGGCTGGCACATGAGATCAATCCTCTCAATCGGGTGGGGTGTATGCTGTTAAGCCGGATCGCCTATCCGTACACCTGCAGACCGGAAGATGTACTCAAGGGACAGCAGACGATGCAGCTTGCCAATTACTACTGCGGCGACGTCCATGTGCGCGGGGCTTATCCCTCCTTTGCCAGACGGCTGTGGAAGGAAAAGGGGATTGAGATTCCTTTTATGGAAGAGGATGAAGCAGTTTTGAAGGAAGGCACCGTTGATTTCCTGAGCTTCAGCTACTATTCCAGCAGTACGGCCACGGAGGATCCAAACGTACCGGTGGCCGCCGGAAATATGATGCGGGGACCGGCCAATCCGTATCTGACGCAGAGCCAGTGGGGCTGGACCATCGACCCGAAGGGACTTCGCTATCTTCTGAACGAGTTTTATGGGCGTTATCAGATCCCGCTGATGGTGGTGGAAAACGGACTTGGCGCGGAGGATCGGGTGGAGGAGGACGGAAGCATCCATGACCCCTACCGGATCGAGTATATGAGAGAGCATATCCTCCAGATGCTGGAAGCCGTGGAGGACGGCGTGGAGCTGATGGGCTATACCGTCTGGGGCTGCACCGATCTGGTGAGCGCGGGAACCGGAGAGATGGCAAAGCGCTATGGACTTGTCTATGTGGATAAGGACAATCAGGGAAAGGGAACGCTGGAGCGCAGAAGAAAGGACAGCTTTTACTGGTATCGGAATGTGATCGCCACCAACGGCAGAGAATTATAAGACAGAAGTGATCGTAAACCGGCCCCTCGGATAAGGAGATGACAAATGGAGCTTCGCGTATTGGAATACTATTTAACGGTAGCAAGAGAGGAAAATATCACAAGGGCGGCGGAGCTTCTTCACATCACCCAGCCAACCCTTTCCCGACAACTGATCCAGTTGGAGGAGGAGCTTGGCGTCACGCTGTTTACGCGGGGAAAACACAGGATCCAGCTGACAGATGAGGGAATGCTGCTGCGGAGACGCGCTCAGGAAATGATGGATCTGGCCAAGAAGACCAGACAGGAGCTTACCTGTGAAGAGGTGCTTTCCGGGACGCTGGTGATCGGCTGCGGCGAGACCACCAGCATGAAATGGCTGACCAAGCGAATGGCGGAATTTCATGAAAAGCATCCCGATGTGAAATTTGATCTTCACAGCACGACGGCAGACCTGATCAAGGAACAGCTGGAAAAAGGACTGGCAGACGTGGGTCTTTTGACGGAACCGGTGGACGTGGGCAGGTACCAGTTTATCCGTCTGCCGGAGAAGGTCCGATGGGGCGTATTGGTACGGCAGGATTCTGCTCTGGCAGAAAAAGATACGGTGACTTCTGGAGATCTTTTGGGGATTCCTCTTTTATTTGCAAAAAGGGAATCTGTTCACAATGAGCTTGCCAACTGGTTCGGCGCGCATTATGAGCATCTGAATGTGGCGGCGACCTATAATCTCCTCCAGAATGCGGCCCTGCTGGCGAACAGTATCCGGGGAGCGGCGCTGTGCATGGAACACGAGGTGCAGTATCCGGGCATGACGTTTGTGCCGCTGGAGCCGGCGCTTGAGAGCGGATCCGTTCTGGTGTGGAAGAAAACTCAGTTTGAATCTGCCCTCGTCGCCGGGTTTACAGCACATCTAAAATAAACAATAGCAAAAAGGCAGGAGAATGGATATGACAATGGAAGAGGTAAGCCGCCGCTATTTGATTCCCGAGGAGATCCTCAGGGAGTATGAAAGCTGGGGCGGATGCGGCGCAGTCAGGAAGGTAATGGGGGACTGGCAGTACGACGACACGGATCTGGAACGGCTCAGTAT
>JAUNGW010000009.1:20979-35546 GCA_030524245.1 Eubacteriales bacterium | reverse complement strand
GATCTGGAGGATTTTGAGGCGGCGTTTTCCTCAGAGGCTTTTAAAGCCGGCTTTTCCATACAGTAAACCAAAACTTTTATGACGATTCAGGAGTAAAAACCATGATTGACAACGTAAGATTAAATGAAAATGAAACGGCGGTAATCATCATCGACCAGACAAAGCTTCCCGGCGCGGAGGAGTATCTGACCCTGGGGACGGCAGAGGATCTGTACGACGCTGTTTTTGAGCTGAAGGTGCGCGGTGCGCCGGCCATCGGCATCTGCGCCGGCTTCGGTATATACGTGCTGGCGAAAACCATCGATACGGAGGATTATGAGGAATTTGCCGCACAGTTTAAAAAATATAAGGATTATCTGAATTCCTCCCGTCCCACGGCAGTGAATTTAAGCTGGGCCTTAAACCGCATGGAGTCCGTGGTGGAGAAGAACCGCTCTCTGCCGGTTGCACAGATCAAGGCGCTTCTCGGGAAGGAGTGCCGTGCCATCCAGGAGGAGGACCGTCAGATGTGCCGGGCCATTTCCGAATACGGTCTGTCTCTGATCAAGGATGGGGACGGCATCCTGACCCACTGCAACGCCGGCCCCCTGGCCACCTCCGAGTACGGCACCGCTTTAGGACCGCTGTTTCTTGGAAAGGAGCGGGGGATGGAATTCCATGTGTTTGCAGACGAGACAAGACCTCTTTTGCAGGGCGCAAGGCTGACGTCCTATGAGCTTTCCCGGGCAGGCATCGATGTGACGCTGATCTGCGACAACATGGCCAGCCTGGTGATGAAAAACGGCTGGATTCAGGCCTGCTTTGTGGGCTGCGACCGGGTGGCCGCCAACGGAGACGCGGCCAACAAGATCGGCACCAGCGGCGTGGCCATTCTGGCGAAGCATTACGGAATCCCGTTCTACGTTTTGGGACCCAGCTCTACCATCGATTTGTCCTGCAAAACCGGCGATGACATTGTGATCGAGCTCAGAAGCCCCGACGAGATCAAAAAGAAATTTTACGAAAAGCCCATGGCGCCGGAGGCGGTCAGGTGCTACAATCCGGCCTTCGATGTGACGGACCACACGCTGATCAGCGGAATCGTCACGGAGAAGGGCATTTGCCGCGCACCGTACACGGAAAGCCTGGCGGCCATGTTTGCCCGGTAACCAGCAATCGCCGCCGGTAGTCATAATCCGGTCTGTTGCCCTGTTTTTTATAAGAATACCTTATAAATGACAGAAAAAATGAAATGTATTGTCATAAATAGTTGTAATTCCGCAAAAAGTGTAGTAGATTTAATATATACGTTTTTTCAGAGGAAAACACTGTCAGAGCGTTCCAGTATCAACGAGAAAAAGGAGAACAGAGATTATGAAAAAAATGATGAGCGTATTACTGAGCGCGGCTATGGCCTGCACTCTGCTTACTGGCTGCGGCGGCGGAGCCGCGGAAACGACGGCGGCTTCTGAGGCGTCTACGGCTGCGGCTGCGGCAGAGGGCGGAGAGTCCGGCGGGGCTTCCCAGGGCGAAGAGGCGGCCGGAAGCGCACTGAAGATTGCGATTGTCAGCAGCCCGTCCGGCGTGGACGACGGCTCCTTCAACCAGGACAATTACAACGGAATCCTGGCATTTATCGAGGCGAATCCGGAAGCGACCGTTACTCCGGTGCGTGAGGAGACCGGCGATACGGCGGCAGCGATCCAGGCTGTGGCGGATATCGTGGCGGATTATGATGTGATCGTCTGCTGCGGCTTCCAGTTTGCAGCGATTGGCAGCATTGCGGCTGACAACCCGGATGTGAAGTTCATTCTGGTTGACTCCAATCCGACTGATGCAGAGGGAACCGAGGTTACCTGCGACAACGTGTACGCCATGACCTTCAAGGAGCAGGAGAGCGGCTTCTTCGCAGGCCTGGCGGCAGCTCTGGAGTCTCAGTCAAAGAAGGTTGCGGTGGTAAACGGCATCGCTTACCCGTCCAACGTAAACTATCAGTACGGCTTTGAGTCCGGTGTGAATTACGCAAACGCCAAGTACGATACCGGCGTTGAGGTTGTTGAGATCGCTTCCTACGCAGGAACCGACGTAACCAACGCGAACGTAGGCGGCAACTATGTTGGAAGCTTTGCGGACGAGGCTACCGGCAAGGTAGTGGGCAAGGCGCTGATCGATGAGGGCTGCGATATTATCTTCGTTGCGGCAGGCGGCTCCGGCAACGGCGTGTTCACCGCGGCAAAGGAAGCGGACGGCGTGAAGGTCATCGGCTGCGACGTTGACCAGTATGACGACGGCGCCAACGGCTCTGGCAATATCATTCTCACCTCCGTGTTAAAGGTTATGGGCATGAACGTGGAGAAGCAGTTAAACGCCATCAAGGACGGCACGTTCCAGGGAGCGAACGCTCTGCTGGGCGCAGATACGGATTCCACCGGCTATGTGAAGACCGAGGGCAGAAACCAGCTTTCCGCTGACACCATTACAAAGCTGGATGAGGCTTATACACTGGTGAAGGACGGCACCATCGTTCCGGCTGCCAATTTCAATGACATTCAGCCGGACAACTTCCCGGGACTGAACTAAAAGCCGGCAGGGCTTTCAGGCGTCAGAAAAAGGAATAATGGCTCCGGCTTATAGAAATCAATCTTCTATGAGCCGGAGCATTTTCATATCACAGGGCTTTTATTTCAGTATTAAAGGAAAGATCATATAGTGGAGAAGGAGGAGGAGCATGTCGGATTATATCATCGAAATGAAGCATATCACGAAACGCTTCCCCGGCATTGTGGCCAATGACGATGTAACGCTGCAGATTAAGAAGGGGGAGATTTTCGCTCTGCTGGGTGAAAACGGCGCAGGCAAATCCACCCTGATGAGCATGCTGTTTGGCATGTACGAGCCGGACGAGGGCGAGATCTGGATCCGGGGAAAGAAGGAGCAGATCACCTCGCCCAGCTACGCGACGAAGCTGAACATCGGCATGGTGCATCAGCATTTCAAGCTGGTGCAGAACTACACGATTACGGAGAATATTATCCTTGGTCTGGAGAGCAGGGACAGGCTCTTTGGGATTCTGCCCTTTGTGGATATAAAAAAGGCTGACAAAAAGGTGGCGGAGCTGTCGAAAAAGTATGGCCTGGAGGTGAATCCCACAGACCGGATCGAGGATATCAACGTATCGATCCAGCAGCGGGTGGAGATTTTAAAAATGCTTTACCGGGAGGCGGAGATTCTGATTTTTGATGAGCCGACGGCTGTTCTTACGCCCCAGGAGATCGAGTTTCTGCTGGGAATTATCCGCGGACTCAGGGAGAACGGAAAGACGATTATCCTGATTACCCATAAGCTGGAGGAGATCAAGCAGGTGGCCGACCGGTGTGCGATTTTAAACCGGGGAAAGCTGATCGATGTGCTGGATGTGCCCTCCACCTCCACCAGGGAGATGGCAAACCTGATGGTGGGCCGTGAGGTGAGCTTTGAGGTGGAAAAATCGGAGCCGGAGTACCGGGATGTGGTTCTCGAGGTGAAGAATCTGACCGTGAGGAACCAGGATCATTTTGAAGTGGTGAAGGACGTGTCCTTTTCCATCCGGGGCGGAGAGATTTTCGCGATTGCCGGTGTTTCCGGAAACGGCCAGGTGGAGATCGCGGACGCCATAGCGGGGCTTGAAAAAGCCGCCTCCGGCTCCATATTCTTAAATGGAGTGGATATTACAAACTACAGTATCCGCAGGAGGACTCTGGAGGGAATTTCCTATATTCCCGAGGACCGGCAGAGCTACGGACTGGTGCTGGACTTTACGCTGGAGGAGAATCTGGCGCTGAAAAGCTATTTTAAGGAGCCGTTTTCCAGGAAGGGAATCTTAAACCAGGCGGAGTTTGACCGGTACGGCCAGGAACTGATTGACCGTTACGACATCCGGAGCGGCCAGGGCATCAAAACCATCGTCCGCTCCATGAGCGGAGGCAACCAGCAGAAGGCAATTATCGGCCGGGAGATCGAGCTGAAATCTCCGCTGATGATCTTTGTGCAGCCTACCCGCGGACTGGATATCGGCGCCATTGAGAACATTCACAGGCAGATTGTCCAGGAGAGGGACGCAGGAAAGGCGATCCTTCTGATTTCCCTGGAGCTGGACGAGATCATGAACTGTGCGGACACCATCGGCGTTATCTACAACGGTCAGATCCAGAAGATTGCCGACGCCAGGTCGCTGACCACCAATCAGGTGGGAGAATTTATGATGGGGGTGAAGTCTGATGCGAAAAAATAGTCATCCATTCAAGCGGGGGATTGTAAAGCTTCTGGGAAGCGAGCGGTATCAGGCGGTGACGGTTCCGCTGTTTGCCATTTTCCTGAGCCTTCTTGCGGGGGCGGCGGTAATTCTGCTGCAGGGGAAGAATCCGCTCATTGCGTACCAGAACCTGCTTCAGGGCTCCGGACTTCTGCCGAAGGCCAGCTACGCCGGTTATAAGAGCATTCTGACAGATTTCACCAGCTTTATGAATGCGTGGACTCCGATGCTGTTTGCATCGCTGGCTGTGACTGTGGCGCTGCGGGCAGGCCTGTTCAATATCGGCGTGTCCGGCCAGATGCTGACGGCTGGATTTATCACTACCCTGACCGTGGGCTACAGCGGGCTGGCGGCCCCGGTGGCAAAGCCGCTGGTGCTGATCGTGGGAATTCTTGTGGGAGCCTGCGTGGGCGGGCTGATCGGCTGGCTGAAGCACAGGTTTAATATTAACGAGGTCGTTTCCTCGATTATGATCAATTATATCGCTCAGTACGTGATCAGCTTTTTCATCAATACCTACTACGTGAATCCGGTGTCCCGCCAGTCAGCGGCGGTGTCCAGAGCGGCAAGGCTGACGCTGATGGATACGCCGGTGGGGAATCTGAAGATGGATATCCCCCTGGGCATTATTCTGGCGCTGATCGCGGCGGTGTTCATCAGGTTCCTGCTGGACAGAACCACCTTTGGCTATGAGATCAAGAGCGTGGGCACCAGCCGGAACGCGGCACGGTATGCAGGCATCAACGTGGGCCGGAATGTGGTGATGTCCATGGTTGTTTCCGGCGCTCTGGCAGGACTGGCCGGCGTTACCTACTATCTGGGCTATTTCGGCTCCATCCAGCCGCGGGTTCTGTCAACCACCGGCTTTGACGCCATTGCCGTATCCCTGCTGGCCAATTCCAACCCCATCGGGATTATTTTCTCGTCCTTCCTGGTGACGGTGATCAGCAAGGGAAGCACTTACATGAACTCCGCTTCCGGTCTGGAGTCGGAGATTGCTTCGGTTATTACCGGCCTGATTCTTCTGTTTTCGGGCTGCGGCGAATTTATCCGCCATAAGGTGAAAAGCTTTTAGGATGAACTGTAGGATGAGCTGAAGGATCAGACAGAGAGGGGGAATGAGTAATGGAACGGATTATTATCGACGGGCTGGCATTTTCCCTGCCGCTGTTCATTATGGCAATCGGCGGTATTTACAGTGAGAAAAGCGGCGTGACGAATCTGGCGCTGGAGGGGCTGCAGGGCGTGGGCGCTTTTACAGGCGCGCTGGCGGCGGTTCTGGCGGCAGGAAGCTTTGCCAGCGATTCTCAGGTGCCGTATTATCTGGCCATGGCTTTTGCGGTGGCGGGCGGCGTCCTTTATTCCCTGCTTCACGCGCTGCTCTGTATCCGGTTTAAGGCAAATCAGGTAATCAGCGGCGTGGTAATCAATATTCTGGCCATGGCCCTGACCGCGTTTCTGACGAAAAATTTAAACAGGACGGTGTTCGGGGCGGCCTCTGACAAGTTTGTGCTGGGAGTTTCCGCCAAGTATACGGTGCCTGGGCTGTCGCAGCTTCCGGTGCTGGGCGCGGTGTTTAAGGATATTTATCCTTTTGAGATTATTATACTAGTGGTGGCGGTTGTGGCCTGGTATGTGATGTACAGGACGCGCTACGGCATGAACCTGCGGGCCTGCGGAGACAATCCGCATGCGGTGGACGCTGCCGGCGTGGACGTGGGACGGGTGCGGCTGATTGCGGTTATGGTGTCCGGCGGATTGTCCGGACTGGCCGGCATCAGCTTTGCCTACTCGATTTCAGCAAACTTTTCCTCCAGCATTTACGTGGGATACGGTTATCTGGCCATTGCGGCGCTGATTTTCGGAAACTGGACGATTTTGCCGACGCTGGGCTCCTGCCTGCTGTTCGGCTTTGCCAGATCGGGCGGCTATTATCTGGTGCAGAAGCTTCAGATGCCCAGCAGCTACTCGGATCTGGTTATGACTCTGCCCTATGTGGTGACGCTGCTTCTGTTGATTTTCTTTTCCAGGTACAACCGCTCGCCGCGGGCGCTGGGAGAGATTTACGATAAGGGAAAGAGGTAAGATATGGGGATTCGGATTTACAATGCAAGAGTGCTGACCATGGATGGGGGCGTCTGCGGCCAGCCGCTGGAATCAGGCGAGATCTGGGTTGAGAACGGACGGATTGCCTGGGTGGGACCCAGCCAGGATGCGCCTGCCTGCGGGAAAGCATGGCAGAGGGAGATTGACGCCGGAGGAAATCTGGTGCTTCCGGGCTTTAAAAACGCCCACACCCATTCGGCCATGACCTTTCTCCGGTCCTACGCAGACGATCTGCCGCTTCTGGAGTGGCTGAACCGGCAGGTATTTCCCATGGAGGCGAAGCTGACGGCAGAGGATATTTACTGGCTGTCCAAGCTGGCGGTTATGGAGTATCTGACCAGCGGAATCACGGCGAACTTCGATATGTATTTCCATCCGGAGATGATTGCGAAGGCTTCGGTGGAGTGCGGATTCCGGACAGTGATGGTCAGCAGCCTGAATGATTTCGTTTCCTCGCCGGAGGAGGTGGAGGAAAACTTCTTAAAGTACAACCGGTACGACGAGCTGATCAGCTATGTTCTGGGCTTTCACGCGGAGTATACCACCGGGGAGGAGCGTCTGCGGGCTTTGGCAGCCCTGGCGGAAAAGTACAGGGCGCCGGTATTTGCCCATATTTCGGAGACGGAGCCGGAGGTGGCTCAGTGTGTGGAGCGCCACGGCATGACGCCGCCGGTGTATCTGGATTCCCTGGGGCTGTTTCGTTACGGCGGCGGCGGATATCACTGCGTGCACATGACGGAGGAGGATCTGGACGTATTTGAAAAACGGGGACTTCATGTGGTGACGAACCCCGGATCCAACACAAAGCTTGCCAGCGGCATTGCGCCCATTACGGAGATGATGCGCCGTGGGATTAACCTGGCTGTGGGCACCGACGGGCCGGCCAGCAACAACTGCCTGGACATGTTCCGGGAGATGTTTCTGGTGACCGGGCTTGCAAAGCTCCGGGAAAAGGACGCGGCGGCAGTTCCGGTGGAGAATGTGCTTTATATGGCTTCGGCCGGCGGTGCGAAGGCTATGGGACTGACGGACTGCGACTGCCTGGCGCCTGGAAAATGCGCGGATCTGATTATGATCGATCTGCGCCAGCCCAACATGCAGCCGGTCAACAATGTGGTGAAGAACCTGGTGTACAGCGGAAGCAAGCAGAATGTAAAGCTGACCATGGTAAACGGAAGGATTCTCTATGAGGACGGGAGGTTCTTCATCGGCACGGAGCCGGATGAGATTTACCGGAAGGCCAATGAGATTATCGGACGGATGAGGGGATGATGAGGAGAGAGGGCGGCCTGAGAGCCGCAGATGAAAATTGATTGCCCTGTGCTTCGCATTCCCGCAATCACCGCTGGTATTCATAATTCTCTTTACAACTGTCACTGGCTGCTATATAATGAAGCCGGAACAAATATTAAATAAAATAGTAACTGTTCAGGACAGAGCAGCTGAGCTTGACGCCCATTTGGGGCCTTATTTTCCCGCCGTCCTGAACAGTTACACAAAATAATATTAAGCAGAGTAGGCCTGTGTGCGTTAAGTGCCAGCCGGACAGGGAGTTGCCGGCCGGACGAAAAGGATGATTCCTTGCGGTACATAAGCCGCATCCCGCTGCGAAGCAGATAGTATTCTTATCTCCTTTGTAGTTCGAGAGGTCTGCAAAGGAGGTAATTTTTTATGAAGAAATTAGCAACTTTGTTCACCGAGTCCTGGCAGGAGTTCCGCCAGGTAAGGACGGTCACCGCCGCCGCCATGTTCGGCGCGGTTTCTGTGATTCTGGGGTATTTCACCATTGCGGTGGGAGACTACATCAAGATCGGTTTTTCCAGTATTTCCAATCAGTTTGTGTATTATCTGTTCGGCCCGGCGGCAGGTATGCTGTTCGGCGGCGCGCTGGATGTGTTAAAGTATTTAATTAAGCCTACGGGAGCCTTTTTTCCTGGCTTTACTCTGGGAGCCATGGTGGGCGGCCTGCTGTACGGATTCTTTTTCTATAAGCGGCCCATCGGGCTTTTTCGTGTGCTGGCGGCGGAGTTTACCGTAAGTCTTGTGTGCAATGTGCTTTTGGGAACCTTGTGGCTGAGCATGCTGTACGGGAAGGGGTTTCTGGCGCTGCTGCCCATGAGAATCTTCAAGAATCTGGTGATGTGGCCGGTGAACTCCCTGCTGTTTTATTCGATTGCGAAAACACTGGAGGCCTCCGGCGTCTTCCGGGCTCTGAAAACGCCCGGAAGAATGAGAAGGGAAGAGAAGAAGCGCCTATGACGCAGGCGTTCCGCTCTGTGCTTCGATGTTCCGGCGGATGCCAAGCATCCGCTGGTCGGTGGCGGCGATGACCTCCGCGCACTGGCGGAGCTCCTCGCTGATCTCATCGGCAGCCTCGCCGATGTCTTTTTTATACTTGAGCTGATGATCCAGGCTTGCCCAGAAATCCATGGCGATGGTGCGGATCTGGACCTCCACCCGCATGTTCTTTTTCGTCTCGGAGAAGAACACGGGGATTTCGATGATCAGGTGATAGCTGCGGTAGCCGTTGGGCTTGGGATGCTTGATGTAATCCTTGATGGTGATAACCGTGATATCGTCCTGGCTGACCAGCATATTGGCCACAGCGTAAATATCATCCACAAAGGAACAGATCACTCGGATTCCGGCCACGTCATCCAGGTTCTGGAGCATGGATTCCAGAGAGACGGGAAGGCCCCGGCGGTTCAGCTTTTCCACAATGCTTAAGGGCTTTTTCACCCGGGACTTGATCATCTCAATGGGGTTTCTCTGGTTCCGGACGGAGAGTTCATCGTTGAGGACCTCAAGCTTTGTTTTGACCTCACGGATGGCGCAGGTATACATCATCATGGCCATCTGGAACTCCCTTGCCTGGCTGATCAAAGCGTCGGGAACGGGAACCAGGTTGGGGACGTTGACAGCGGACTGTATTAATTCGCTGTTGGGGTTCATATTGAAATTCATCGGTACACCTCTGTATCTTAAAATTATGGCAGCTGTGCATATAGGGACAGCTTTTTCCTTTTTATTCTTTCATTATAACAGATATTTGTGACCAAACAAGGAACAAATCATTAAAAATTCACAAAGTTACAGTTCCACTTTCGGAAGAATTGTGGTATTCTTTTATTTAGCGCCGGATGCGCGGCGGATACGCAGACGGCGGATTAGAAGGAGGAATTCACATGAGCGAAGGGTGCACACATAACTGCAGTACCTGCGGAGAGAGCTGCAGCAGCCGCACGGAGGAGAAAACCAGCTTTCTGGAGCCGTTAAATCCTGCCAGCAGCGTAAAAAAGGTAATAGGAGTTGTCAGCGGAAAGGGAGGCGTGGGCAAATCCCTGGTTACGTCCCTTATGGCTGTGAAGATGAACAGCATGGGAAAGCATACGGCGATCCTGGATGCGGATATTACGGGACCGTCTATTCCGAAGGCGTTCGGACTGGGCGTGGACGGCGTTTCCATGACGAAGGACGGCCTGATGGTTCCGGCGACCACGGCTACGGGCATCGAGATCATGTCTGCCAATCTGCTGCTTGATCATGATACGGATCCGGTGATCTGGCGGGGGCCGGTGATTGCCGGGGCCGTGAAGCAGTTCTGGCAGGAGACGCTGTGGGAGAACGTGGATTATATGTTCGTGGATATGCCGCCGGGAACCGGAGACGTGCCGCTGACGGTATTCCAGTCTCTTCCGGTGGACGGCATTATCATTGTTACCTCTCCTCAGGAGCTGGTTTCCATGATTGTGGCCAAGGCAGTGAATATGGCTAAGAAGATGAACATTCCGATTCTCGGGCTTGTGGAGAATATGAGCTATCTTGCATGTCCGGACTGCGGGAAGCGGATTTCTGTTTTCGGCGAAAGCCATATTGACGAAATCGCCCTGGAATACGGACTTCCGGTTCTGGCGAAGGTGCCGGTTGATCCGGTGATTGCAAAGCACGTGGACGGCGGCCTTATCGAGTATCTGGAGGAGAACTGGATGGATGAGGCGGCAAAAAAGGTGCTGGCCCTGTAAGCGGCGGTGTCCCGGCGGGGGAGAGTGATGTCGCTGACCCGGCCCGCCGCAGAAAAGGAATCCTGCGCAGCAGGATTCCTTTTCTGCGTGCCCCCTGTCCATGGACGGCACGAAATATTTTAACGGCTTCACAGAACAGAAAAATAAGTGTATAATGGCTTTATATAAAACAGGAAAGAGGCTGAAAATGAAAAAGACAGGCGCGGTGCTCTTTGCAGACGGAACGGTTCCCGGCGGGGAGCTGTTTAAGCCGATGCTGCCCTTTGGAGATTCTACTGTGATCCGTCATATGGCGGGAATTCTGAAGGAAGCCGGAGCGGATCCTGTGGTTGTGGTGACCGGGGACAGGGAAAAGGAGCTGAGAGAGCATTTTTTTCGTACCGGCGTTATGTTTGTAAAAAACGAACGATTTCAGAAAAAACAAATCATGGATTCCCTGCGGGCGGGCATGGAAGCGCTCAGGGGAAGCTGCAGCCGGATCATTCTTTTATCTGCGGATTTTCCGGCTGTACTGCCGGAAACCGTAAGGCAGATCCTGGCAGTGGACGGCGCTCTGGTCAGGATGACCTGCAAAGGGAGGAACGGTTATCCTGTGATGCTTGACCGGGAGACGGCGGAAAGACTCTGCAGCTTTGAGGATGCCGGCGGGATATGGGAGACGGCGGAAAAAAGTGGAATTCCTGTAACCAATCTGGAAACAGAGGACGAGGGGATTTTCCGCGGCATGGACACGAGAGAAGAATATCTTGACCTGCTGAACTGGAATTACGGCAGAGGACAGGGATATCCGCTCCGCGCTGCGGTCCGCGTCCAGATGATGGCGGCGGAGCCGTTTTACGGACCGGGCGTGCAGGAGCTTCTGGGATGGATCGGACAGACCGGATCTCTGCAGGAGGCCTGCGGAAGAATGGGCCTTTCCTACAGCAAGGGAAGCAAGATGGTCAGGAGACTGGAGCGGCAGCTGGGCTTTGCGGTGGTTGAGCGCAGAGCCGGAGGCAGCGGAGGCGGCGGTTCCCGGCTGACAGAGAGGGGACGTTCGCTTTTGAAAAAATATGGAGATATGGCGGCAGAGGTGCAGGCCAGCGCGGATCTCATTTTCCAGAAATATTTTGGAGACGGAATATAAAATCCAGCTGTTCCGGACGGCGGAAAAATAAGCCGGACAGCTGCGAATAACATAGGAGGGTCAAATTTATGAAGCTGATTCGTACAGTGGATGCGGAGGGGGCAGTGCTGTGCCATGACATCACGCAGATCATTAAGGGAGTGACGAAGGACGCGGTATTCCGAAAGGGACATGTGGTGACGAAGGAGGACATTCCGGTGCTTCTTTCAGTGGGGAAGGACCAGCTTTACGTGTGGGAGCAGCAGGAGGGAATTCTCCATGAAAATGACGCGGCAGAGATTCTGTGTGAGATGTGCATGGGAGATCACATGGAGCGGTCTGAGGCGAAGGAGGGGAAGATCGAGCTGGCCGCCTCCTGCGACGGTCTGCTTAAGGCGGATGTAAAAGGTCTTATGGCGGTCAACAGCTTCGGACAGATGATGATCGCCTCCCGCCATGGGAATTTTGCCGTAAAAAAGGGCGATAAGCTGGCCGGAACAAGGATCATTCCCCTGGTGATCGAGGAGGAAAAGATGGAGCAGGCGAGGGCGGCGGCCATGGCGGCCACAAAGGGGCGGCCGATTCTTCAGCTGAAGCCGTTTGTACATAAAAAGATCGGCATTGTTACCACGGGAAACGAGGTGTACTATGGGCGGATTCAGGACACCTTTACTCCGGTGATCCAGGAAAAAATGGGGGAGTTTGACACGGAGATTATTGATCATGCCGTCTGGGATGACGATGATAAAAAGGTGACGGCATCCATTCTGGAGATGATCGGAAAGGGCGCTGATGTGGTGATCTGCACCGGCGGCATGAGTGTGGATCCGGATGACCGGACTCCGCTGGCCATTAAAAATACGGGAGCCAGGATCGTATCCTATGGAGCGCCGGTTCTGCCGGGCGCCATGTTCCTTCTGGCTTACTATGAGAGAGAGAATGGAGGAGCTCCCGTGACGATTATGGGACTTCCGGGCTGCGTGATGTATGCAAGACGGACGATCTTTGATTTGATTCTTCCGCGGGTGATGGCAGACGATCCGGTATCGCCGGAGGAGCTGGCGGCGCTGGGACATGGCGGGCTCTGTCTGAGCTGCCCGGTCTGCACCTTCCCAAACTGCGGATTCGGAAAGGGTGTATAAGGGAATGGGAGAAGAAAAGATATGCGGCTTCTATCAGGCCATAGCAGACTGTGACAGAGAAAAGCAAAATCTGGCCGCCGTGGTTTTGGACGGGGAAGCCTTTGGAGAGAGGGCGCTGTTTACAGATGGGCGTCTGGTCTGGGAATCCCGGGCGAGCGGATATTTTACAGTCAATGGACAGGCGGTTTTAAAGGCTGCTGAGGATGAAAATCTCTGCAGAAGGGGACTTATGCGGCTGGATGGAATCAGGGTGTTCTGCGACAGGCTGGGGCAGGAGATGCGGCTTGTGGTCTGCGGCGCCGGTCATGTGTCCATTCCGGTGATTCGGATCGGGAAAATGATGGGCTGTCATGTGACGGTTTTGGAGGACAGGCCGTCCTTTGCGGACCATGCCCGCCGGGCCGGCGCGGATCAGGTGATCTGTGAAAGCTTTGAGCGCGGACTGGATCAGATAGAAGGCACCGGCAGCACATATTTTGTGATTGTCACCAGAGGACATCGCTACGACCAGAGCTGCCTGGAGAAAATCATCAAAAAGCGCCATGCCTACATAGGAATGATAGGAAGCCGCAAAAGAGTGGCGGCAGTTAAGGAAGCCGTGCTGGAGCGGGGAGGGGACCCGGAGATCATAAGCCGCCTGCACGCCCCCATAGGCCTCGACATCGGCGCGGAGACGCCGGCGGAGATCGGGGTTGCCATTATGGGAGAGATCATCGAGGTAAAGAACCGGAAAATCAGAACCTGCGGCTATGAAAAGGAGCTGCTTCACGAGCTTTTACATGGACAGGAGCCGGCAGTTCTGTGCACCATTGTGGAGCGCAGGGGATCCGCCCCCAGAAATGCAGGCGCAAAGATGCTGGTGCGGCAGGATGGAACCTGTCTTGGAACCATAGGGGGAGGCTGCATGGAGGCGGCCATTGTGCAGAAGGCCCTTCGCATGATACGAAGCGGCCAGAGGCGGCCGCAGCTTGCCGCCGTGGATATGACCGGCGAGGAGGCCCAGGAGGAGGGCATGATCTGCGGCGGTATGGTGGACGTGCTGCTGGAGCAGGTGGAAGGAAAGGACGGGAGGAAACCTGTGCCGAAGCCGGAAAAGTCCCGGGATACAGGAGAAGGAACGAATTGAAGGACGGATTTGGAAGAACCATCAGCTATATGAGAATTTCGATTACAGACCGCTGCAACCTGCGCTGCAGGTACTGTATGCCTCATGGGATCGAGTGCGTCCCCATGGATCAGCTGCTGACCTTTGAGGAGTATGCGGCCGCGGCGGCTGCGGCAGTGCGGCTTGGAATCAGACGGTTTAAGATAACCGGAGGGGAGCCGCTGGCGCGCAGGGGCTGCTGCCGGCTGATTGCCATGCTGAAGCAGATTCCGGGCGTGGAGCAGGTGACCATTACCACCAACGGGGCGCTGCTTCCTGAATATCTGGATGAGATTCTGGCAGCAGGAACCGACGGAATCAACATCAGTCTGGACACTCTGGATCCGGAGCTTTACAGGGCACTTACCGGCGGCGGGGATATCCGTCCGGTGCTGGAGGTGCTGGAAAGACTGACGGAGCCGTCTCACAGGACAAACAGCAGCGGAAAGCAGATTCCTGTGAAGATCAACGCCGTGTCGCTCGATCTGGCGGCTCTTTCGGAGCGTCTGGGCTGCAGCGGCAGCGGGGCAGGATGGACAGAGCTTCTTTCGCTGGCGAAAGAGTATCCTTTTGACCTGCGGTTCATTGAAATGATGCCGGTAGGCTATGGAAAGCAGTTTGCGTCGGTGGATCACCGGGAGCTTTTAAGGCAGCTGAAGGAGCTGTATCCGGATCTGGAGCAGGATCAGAGCATCCATGGAAACGGCCCTGCCGTCTATTACAGGATCCCCGGCTTTCGGGGCGGAATCGGTCTGATCAGCGCCATGCACGGGAAGTT
>JAUNGW010000009.1:0-20969 GCA_030524245.1 Eubacteriales bacterium | reverse complement strand
GTCCGCTGCAACCGGGTGCGTCTGACCTCGAAGGGGTATCTGAAAACCTGCCTCAGCTATGAGGACGGCGTGGATCTGCGTGAGATCCTGCGCAGGGACGGCAGCGCACAGGAAAAGCAGCTGAAGCTGGAGGAGGCTATGGCGGAGGCGGTTTTGAAAAAGCCCATGGCCCATTGCTTTGAGCATCCGGAACAGATGACGGAGCAGCATGATATGGTGGAAATAGGAGGCTGAGAGGAAACAATGGAATTTACACATTTTGATGAAAATGGCAGCGCCAGAATGGTGGATGTGGGAGAAAAGGCAGACACAAAAAGAGAGGCCGTTGCTCAGGGCAGTATTTTTATGAGCGGCGAATGCTTTCAGAAGGTACAGGAGGGAACCATGAAAAAGGGCGATGTGCTGGGCGTGGCCAGAACAGCCGGAATCATGGGGGCGAAGCGGACCTGGGAGCTGATTCCGCTCTGTCATAATATCAGCCTTACAAAGCTGTCGGTGGATTTTGAGCTGAAGCCGGAACGCTCTGAGATCCAGGCGGTCTGCACAGCCTCCACCACAGGGAAGACAGGGGTGGAGATGGAAGCGCTGACCGGGGTTTCCACGGCGCTTCTGACCATTTATGATATGTGTAAGGCTGTAGATAAGACCATGGTGCTGGGTGAAATCTGCCTGGTGCGCAAGTCCGGCGGAAAGAGCGGAGAGTTCGTGAATCCGGCGGCAGATGAAGGATAAAAGAGAGGACAGAGTGATGGAACAGTTGACGGGAGTTGTGAAAGCGGTCTGCATCAGTGAGAAAAAGGGGACGGAAAAGCGGCCTGTGGACAGTATCAGCCTGCGGATGGGGCACGGGATTGAAGGAGATGCCCATGCAGGAAACTGGCACCGCCAGGTGAGTCTTCTGTCCTATGACAAGGTACAGGAGTTTAATGAAAAGGGAGCCGGCGTGGGGCATGGAGCCTTCGGTGAGAACCTGGTGGTGGAGGGTCTGGACTTTCGGAAGCTGCCGGTGGGAACCGTGTTTGAGGCGGGGACGGCCAGGCTTTGCATGACGCAGATCGGCAAGGAGTGCCACAGCCACTGCGCCATATATCAGCGTATGGGCCAGTGCATTATGCCTCACGAGGGCGTGTTTGCGGAGGTGCTCCAGGCGGGGGAGATCCGTCCGGGCGATGTGATGAAGGCTGTGCTGCCGGATCCGGCCAGGCCGTTTACAGCGGCGGTGATCACCTTAAGCGACAAGGGAGCCCGCGGAGAACGGAAGGACGAAAGCGGACCGGCGGCGGAGACGATGCTCCGGGAGGCCGGATACCAGGTGGTGGAAACCATGATTCTGCCGGATGAGCCGGAGGCGCTGAAAACACAGCTGATCCGGCTCGCGGACGGCAGGCAGGTGGATCTGGTGGTCACAAGCGGCGGCACAGGCTTTTCCATGCGGGACCAGACGCCGGAGGCCACCATGGAGGTGGCGGACAGAAACGCTCCTGGGATTGCGGAATACATGAGGCTTAAATCCATGGAGGTGACGGACCGGGCCATGTTGAGCAGAGGCGTGTCGGTGATCCGGAAAAAGACGCTGATCGTAAATCTGCCGGGAAGCCCGAAGGCGGTGCGGGAGAGCCTTGGATTTATTCTGGGAGCGCTGGAGCACGGACTTGGGATTCTCCGGGGATCGGCGGGAGAGTGCGCAAGGTAACAGGAAATGAAAATAATGCGCGGATACAAAGCGCTTTATTGATAAACAAAAGTAATGTAAGGAAAGAGAGGAAAATTTATGAAGAAACAGATTGCAGTAATGATGGCGGCGGTAATGGCGGCAGGATTGATGAGCGGATGTGGAGGAAGCGGAAAGAGCACGGAAACAGAGAGTGCCGCGGCAGAGGCTCAGACAGAGGAAACTGCCGCAGAGGCAGAAACAGCCGATGGCGCAGAGACGGCTGATGCAGCAAGGACAGAAGCGGCTGCAGCAGATGCCGGCGAGCCGGTGGAGCTGATCGTTTTCGCGGCGGCTTCCATGACGGAGACCCTGAATGAGATTGCGGAAATGTATAAGGAGGCAGCTCCGAATGTGACGCTGACCTACACCTTTGATTCTTCAGGAACGCTGAAAACACAGATTCAGGAAGGCGCTGACTGCGATGTGTTTATTTCCGCGGCTCAGAAGCAGATGAACCAGCTGGACAAGGACGCGGATCCGTCCGTGAACACAGAGGGACTTGACTTTGTTCTGGAGGGAAGCCGGTTCAATCTGGTGGAAAACAAGGTGGTGCTGGCCGTTCCCGATGATAATCCGGCAGGTATTGAATCCTTTGCAGATCTTGGCACAGACAAGTTAAACCTGATCTGCCTGGGCAATGACGACGTTCCCGTCGGCGCTTATTCCACGGAGATTCTGACAAACTTAAATATTCTGGACAAGCTGGAGAGCGAATCCAAAATCACCTACGGCTCCAATGTAAAAGAGGTAACCACTCAGGTAAAAGAAGGAGCTGTGGACTGCGGAATTATCTATGCGACGGACGCGTTTTCCGCCGGACTGAACGTGGTGGATGAGGCTGGAAAGGATCTGTGCAAACAGGTGATTTATCCGGCGGCGGTTTTAAATATCTCCAAACATCCGGAGGAGGCGAAGGCATTTCTGGAGTACTTAAAGACGGACGACTGCGCGGCCGTATTTGAGAGCGTTGGTTTTTCCATGGCAGAGTAAAACGTATTTGCAAGGAGCGGAGCATGGACTGGTATCCTCTTTTCAACTCGCTGCGCATCGCGCTGATTTCCAGTGTGATCGTGTTTTTTACGGGTATATTTGCTGCTTATTATATTGCCAGGCTGAACCGGGCGGCGAAGGGCATTCTGGATGTGGTGCTGACCTTGCCCCTGGTGCTTCCGCCTACGGTGGTGGGGTATTTTCTGCTGGTGCTTCTGGGCACCAGGCGGCCCCTTGGCATGTGGGTGATGGAGCACTGGGGCGTGAAGCTGGTGATGACCTGGTATTCCGGTATTTTTGCCGCCGCGGTGGTGGCCTTTCCGCTGATGTACAGAACAGCCAGAGGCGCTTTTGAGAGCTTTGATGAGACGCTGGCCGACGCGGGGAAAACTCTGGGACTTTCCAATACCTGGATTTTCTGGCATATCAGGATGCCTGCCTGCCGTCAGGGAATTCTGGCGGGGGCGGTTCTGGCCTTCGCCCGGGCGCTGGGAGAGTACGGCGCAACCAGCATGCTGGCCGGGTACACGCCCGGAAAAACAGCTACCATTTCCACCACGGTGTACCAGCTCTGGAGAACGGACAACGAGGCCCTGGCCTTCCGGTGGGTGATGGTCAATCTTGCGATCTCGGCGGTGGTTCTTTTGACTGTAAATATGCTGGAGCGAAGGGAGAAACGGCTGAGAAGCCGCCAGCTTTCCGGCGGAAGGGGGGACTAGGCCATGTCGCTTTTGGTGGATGTGGAAAAGGATTTCGGCGGATTCGTGCTGTCCGCCAGCTTTGAGGCAGGACAGGAGGTCATGGGAATCCTGGGAGCCTCCGGCTGCGGAAAAAGCATGACCCTGCGGTGCATTGCAGGGATTGTGACGCCGGACAGGGGGCGGATTGTGCTAAATGGAGAGACGCTCTTTGACTCGGAACGGGGCATCAACCTTCCGCCGCAGAAGCGCCGTGTGGGACTTCTGTTTCAGAATTATGCGCTGTTTCCCAATATGACGGTGGAGCAGAATTTAAGAACCGGCCTTTACAGGGCCAGAAAGGATAAGGGGCGGATATCCGGAGAGGAGGAGCGTGCCATTGCCGGGATGATGGAGAAATTCTTTCTGACCGGCCTGGAGAAGCATCGGCCGTTCCAGCTGTCCGGGGGACAGCAGCAGCGGGTGGCGCTGGCCAGGATTCTTCTGACCAGGCCGGGACTCTTAATGCTGGACGAGCCGTTTTCCGCTCTGGACGGATATCTGCGGTGGAATCTGGAGCTGGAGCTTTCGGAGCTTTTGAAGGAGTTTGGAGGCACAACGCTGTTTGTATCCCACAGCAGGGACGAGGTATACCGGATCTGCGACCGGATCTGCGTGATGGAAAAGGGCCGCTCCACCCCGGCGGCGCCGGTGAAGGAGATGTTCGAGGAGCCGCGGACCCTGGCGGCCTGCATGCTTTCGGGCTGCAAGAATTACTCAGAGGCGGAAAGGCAGGAAAAGCCGGGCTGGATTTACGCCAGAGACTGGGAGCAGGCCTTTGACTGCGGGAGGCCGGTGGAAGCTGATATCACGGATATCGGCGTGCGCAGCCACTTCATCCACGTGCTTTCCCCGACTGAGGCGAAAAACGCGAAAAATGTGATGCCCTGCCGGATTCTGCGGATCGTGGAGGACGTGTTTTCCCAGGTGATTATAGTGAAGCCCCAGGCAGTGCTGGATCGGGAGGGAAAGCGCCTGGCGGAGCAGAACACAAGCCTTCTGCGGCTGGAAATGACGAAGGAGGCGTGGAAGGCCTACGCCGCGGGGACTCCGGCCGGAGAAGGGGATCCGATTCTGGTGCAGATTGATGGAAGAGATATTCTGCTGCTGCGGAGATGAAAAAGAATCTCCGGTGATCAAAAAATCAGTACAGATAAAAGGACAGGGACTGTGTCATGCAAAACCCTGTCTTTTTATATAGCGCCAGGGCGGGAGCATTATCGGCGGACACCTGCAGGAGAACGCGGCGGACACCGCTGGCCTTTAACCGGTTCAGCAGAAGCGCCATCATGGCATGGCCAAGTCCCCGGCCGCGAAACTCCGGGAAAATCTCCACATGGTGGAGACAGACGGATCCGGGGCCTGCGGAGCTGGTCTGGCAGCGGCCAAGCGGAATTGCGCCGCTGACGCGGCCCGCGGCAGGCAGAAAAGCCGGCGCAGAAGAATTCTCTTCCATGAGGGTAAAGGTGCGGGTGCTTTCACCGCCTTCTGAGTGAAGGCTCAGATTGTCGGCGGCGGCAGAGAGAAGGGGCAGGGACGTGATATCCAGCTCCATCTGCAGCTCCTCGGACTCCAGCTCGGCGCCCAGTGCTTTAAGGGAGGCCAGCGCATCGGCGCACCGGTTGGAGACCGGGAAAAGGATATCCAGCTCCCCGGCCTGCGGGAGCGCCTGGTCAAGAAGCAGGGAGAAATACCCCCTGCGCCGGTATTCCGGCAGGGTGAAGGCGGTGCATTCGGCGGCTTCATCACCACATAAGGAGAGGGACAGAGCAGCCGCCAGAGCCGCAGGACGGGAGGACGGATAAAGCAGCCAGTGCAGGGTATCCGGCTCCCTGGCCGGAGCGGAAAGGCTGATGCCGTCATGGAGACGGCAGGCGGCCTCCAGGGCAAGCAGCTGTTTCTCCTGATCGGGATTTAATTGTTCTGTAAAAATGATAACCGGTTCGGCAGACATGGCGTTTCCCCCTTCCTGAACATTTACTCCAAGTATATCGAAAAAACATAAAGAATACAAGAAAGAGGATTGTTATTTCAGAATAGTGGTGGTAGAATACGGGACGTTGCAGTTATGTATTAAACGGACAACATGGGAGATGAATAAGATGAAATATGTAAAGGAATGTACGA
This sequence comes from Eubacteriales bacterium, assembly GCA_030524245.1. Lineage (GTDB taxonomy): Bacteria > Bacillota > Clostridia > Lachnospirales > Lachnospiraceae > Brotaphodocola. Next base: position 15,401 of record JAUNGW010000009.1, on the reverse strand, counting down.
TTATTTTCGGTATTACGCTGGTGGGCGAGCTGCTGAACGCATTTCTGCCCCTTCCTGTCCCGGCCGGCGTTTACGGCCTGTTTCTGCTTCTGCTGCTTTTGTGCGGCGGGATTGTGAAGCTGGAGGACGTGGAGGCTACGGGAAATTTCCTGCTGGATACGATGCCGATTATGTTTATACCGGCCTGTGTGGGGCTGATTGAAAGCTACGGCAGCATGAAGCAGCTTCTGATTCCGCTTCTGGTGATCTGCATGGCGTCCACGGTGATTGTCATGGGCGTTACCGGAAAGGTGGCGGAAGCGGTTTTGTCTGTGAAAAAGAACAGAGACGGCGTGGTTGAGGGCGAGCCGGATCCGGCCCTTGCCGAGGCCATGGAAGAAATCAGAGAACAGGAGGAGCAGTAGAGATGTCAGCATTGCAGCAGTCGGTATATCTTGGATTTGTGATCAGTATTTTTGCGTATATGTGCGGCGCGTGGTTAAAGCAGAAGCTGGGCTGGGCGGTTTTGAACCCGCTTCTGGTGTCGGTGGTCCTGGTGATCGGATTTCTTCTGGTCTTTCACATCGATTATAATACCTACAACAGCAGCGCCAGCTTAATCAGCTATCTGCTGACTCCGGCTACGGTCTGCCTGGCCATTCCGCTGTACAGGCAGCTGGAGCTTTTAAAGAAGCATTTTGCCGCGGTCGGCGTGGCGATTGTGTCCGGCGTGTTTACCAGCGCCGCCTGTATTTTTGCCATGAGCCTGGTGTTTAAGCTGGAGCACGAGACCTATATCAGCCTTCTGCCCAAGTCCATCACCACGGCCATCGGCATGGGCGTCAGCGAGGAGGTGGGCGGCATGGTGACCGTCACCGTGGTCTGCATCATCATCACCGGTATTTTTGGAAATATTATCGGCGAGACGATCTTTAAGGTCTTTGGCATTCGGGAGCCCATGGCAAAGGGGCTGGCCCTGGGCACCTCAGCCCATGCCATCGGTACAGCGAAGGCGCTGGAGCTGGGCGAGGTGGAAGGCGCCATGAGCAGTCTGTCCATCGCTGTGGCGGGACTGATGACAGTGGTGGTGGTTCCCCTGGTGGCAGGACTGATATAAATGCATGCAGCTGTTTTTTTCCTTGAAAGCGTTCCCCGGATATGGTAAAATGGCAGATAAACGGACATGATTCGCCTGCGGCGAAACAGCCGGCGGAGACTGCCAGATTATACAGGAATAACAAGGAGGAAATCATGATTCAAAAGCTGATTGAGAAGATTCAGAAGACAAAGGCGCCGGTGTGCGTGGGGCTGGACCCGATGCTGAACTATATTCCGGAGCATATTCTGAAAAAGTCCTTTGGGGAGTTCGGCGAGACCCTGGAGGGAGCTGCCGACGCGATCTGGAATTTCAACAAGGAGATCGTGGATGCCACCTGGGATTTGATTCCTTCTGTAAAGCCGCAGATTGCCATGTATGAGCAGTTCGGCATCGAGGGCTTAAAGGTGTATGAGAGGACAACGCGGTACTGCCAGGAGAAGGGACTTCTGGTGATCGGCGACGCAAAGCGCGGCGATATCGGCTCCACCTCCGCGGCTTACGCCACAGCTCATCTGGGCAGCGTGAAGGTGGGGGGCAGCCTGTGCACCGCTTTTAATACGGATTTTCTGACGGTGAACCCCTATCTTGGCACAGACGGTGTGAAGCCTTTTGTGGATGTGTGCAGGACTGAGGATAAGGGACTGTTTGTGCTGGTGAAAACTTCCAATCCCTCCAGCGGCGAGTTCCAGGACAAGCTGGTTGATGGTCGTCCCGTTTACGAGCTGGTTGCGGAGAAGGTGGTCCAGTGGGGCGCGGACTGCATGGACGGCGCGTACAGCAACGTAGGCGCTGTGGTGGGAGCTACCTACCCGGAGATGAGCGCTGTTTTGAGAAAGCTGATGCCGAAAACCTACTTTTTGGTGCCCGGTTACGGCGCCCAGGGCGGCACGGCGAAGGATCTGAAGGCCTGCTTCAACGAGGATGGCTTAGGCGCTGTGGTGAACTCCTCCAGAGGCATTATCGCCGCTTATAAGCAGGAGAAGTACGCCAAGTTCGGCCCGGAGCATTTTGCGGAGGCTTCCAGACAGGCAGTGCTTGACATGGTGGCTGATATAAACTCCGTTCTGTAACTGGATGAGCAGTCAGATTTCAGGAGGATGAGCGGAGGAGAGTCATGGGAAAAGTAAAGATGACCGGAAAGGTAGTCAGCCAGGAGGCTCTGGCCGGCGACATTTTCAGCATGTGGATTCAGGCGGATGAGATTGCGGCGGCTGCGGAGCCGGGACAGTTTATTTCCGTCTATACAAAGGACGGTGCGCGTCTTCTGCCCCGGCCGATCAGTCTCTGTGGGATTGATAAGGCAGAGGGACGGCTGCGGATCGTCTACAGAACCGTTGGAGCCGGCACGAAGGAGTTCGCCGGATATCAGGCGGGAGATGACGTTGAGGTGATGGGCCCGCTGGGCAACGGCTTCCCGCTGGAGCGGGCTGCCGGAAAGCGTGTGTTTTTAATCGGCGGCGGCATCGGGATTCCGCCGATGCTTGAAACGGCAAAGGCGCTGGGCGGCGGGAGCACAGCGGTTTTAGGATACAGGGATCAGCTGTTTTTGAAGGATGAGTTTGAAGCGTACAGCCAGGTTTATGTGGCGACAGAGGATGGAAGCGCCGGCACGAAGGGCAATGTGCTGGACGCTATCCGCCGGCATGAGCTGCAGGCAGATGTGATTTTCGCCTGCGGCCCCACGCCTATGCTGCGCGCGCTGAAGGCATATGCCGCGGAGCAGGGCATCGAGTGCTGGCTGTCTCTGGAGGAACGGATGGCCTGCGGCATCGGCGCCTGCCTTGCCTGCGTGTGCCAGTCTGAGGATGTGGACAGTCACTCCCATGTGCACAACAAGCGGATCTGTAAGGACGGTCCCGTATTTCTGGCCCAGGAGGTGGAGCTGTGATGAATACAAAGGTAAATCTGGCCGGCGTGGAGTTAAAGAATCCGGTGATGACAGCCTCGGGAACCTTCGGGAGCGGAGAGGAATACAGTGAGTTTGTGGATTTGAGCCGTCTTGGCGCAGTGGTGACAAAGGGCGTTGCCAATGTGCCCTGGCCCGGCAATCCGACGCCGAGGATCGCGGAGGTGCACGGAGGCATGCTGAACGCTATCGGCCTGCAGAATCCGGGCATCGATGTGTTTGTGAAGCGGGATATTCCGTTTTTAAAGCAGTATGACACAAAGATTATTGTCAATGTCTGCGGAAAGACCACGGAAGACTATATCGAGGTGGTGGAGCGGCTTGGAGACGAGCCTGTTGACCTTCTGGAGATCAACATTTCCTGCCCTAACGTCAAAGAGGGCGGCATTGCCTTCGGACAGGATCCGAAGGCGGTGGAGGCGATCACCAGAGAGGTGAAGCGTCATGCAAAGCAGCCGGTGATTATGAAGCTGAGTCCCAATGTGACGGACATCACGGTGATGGCGAAGGCGGCGGAGGCCGGCGGCGCAGACGTGCTTTCCCTGATCAACACCCTGACCGGCATGAAGATCGATATCAATCGGAGGACCTTTGCCATTGCCAATAAGACAGGCGGCATGTCCGGTCCGGCGGTAAAGCCGGTTGCGGTGCGGATGGTGTATCAGGTGGCCAGCGCAGTAAAGCTGCCGCTGATCGGCATGGGAGGCATCGCCACGGCGGAAGACGCGCTGGAGTTTATCATGGCGGGAGCCACGGCGGTATCCGTGGGGACAGCGAATTTTTATAATCCTTACGCGACGGTGGAGATCGCCGAAGGGATTGAAAGCTACATGGCGAAGCATCAGGTGGAGGATATCCGCCAGCTGATCGGCTGTGTAAAATAAGAACAAAGCATATAAAAAGGGAGATTGCCATGCAGGAATACAAGAAAGAATTTATCGAGTTTATGATCGACTGCGAGGTGCTGAAATTCGGCGACTTCGTTACCAAGAGCGGAAGAAAGACCCCGTTTTTTGTAAACACCGGCTTTTACCGCACGGGAACCCAGCTGCGCCGTCTTGGCGAGTACTACGCAAAGGCGATCCAGGAGACCTTCGGCACGGACTTTGACGTGCTGTTCGGACCGGCCTACAAGGGAATCCCGCTGACTGTGGCCGCAACCATGGCCATCAGCGAGTTCTACGATGCGGACATCAAGTACTGCTCCAACCGCAAGGAGGTAAAGGATCACGGAGATAAGGGCATTCTGCTGGGAAGCCCCATTGCAGATCATGATAAGGTCGTGATCATTGAGGATGTGACCACGGCAGGAACCTCTATCGGCGAGACGCTGCCGATTTTAAAGGCGCAGGGCGATGTGGACGTGCTGGGTCTGGTTGTATCCGTGGACCGTATGGAGCGCGGGCAGGGTACGAAGTCTGCCCTTAAGGAGATCGAGGAGAAGTACGGCTTTAAGACCACGGCAATTGTTACCATGGCCGATGTGGTGGAGCATCTGTATAATCGTCCTTATAAGGGAAAGATTATTATTGACGACACACTGAAGGCGGCGATCGACGCCTACTATGAGCAGTACGGAGCAGAGGCGTAGGGCGCTTCGTCTGACAGCGAGGAGAAATTTCTATGGAAAAGGTTTATAAAACCATGCAGCGCACAGGCGCCTGCAGTATTGCTATCGGAATCGTGATTCTGGTAACCGGCGTGGCGGCGGGGATCTGCGCCATTGTCTGCGGCGGTCTTCTGCTGAAGCGCAAGGGCGACATTACATTTTAGGAAAAAGGGCAGGCAGTTTCTGCTTCGGCAACAGGAGGCAGAGGCTGCCCTTTTGCACTATAGAAAAGTTGGAGATTGATATTTATGATAAAAAATACCACCAGAAATCAGAAGCTGGGATGGGTGCTGTTTCTGGCCTATCTGGCTCTCCTGGTTTATTTTTTGTTTTTTGCGGAATCGCTGGGCAGGGTTTCGGAAAACCGGGAATACGCATACAATTTAGAGCTGTTTAAGGAAATCAAACGCTTTTACACCTACAGGGAGCAGCTTGGGATGGAAGCCTTCCTGATGAATGTGTTCGGCAATGTGATTGCCTTTATGCCCTGCGGATTTTTTCTTCCCATTGTCAGCCGCAGAAGCCGCCGGTGGTATAATACGATTCTTTTAAGCTTTTCCTTAAGTCTTTGCGTGGAGACGGCGCAGCTTATCTGGCGGGTGGGAAGCTTCGATGTGGACGACCTGCTTTTGAACACCCTCGGCGGAGCGCTTGGATACATATGCTACCGGATCGTTCAGAAAATTCGCATAAGGAGGAAGAAACGTGCCGGCAAATAATCGTAAAATATCATATATCCGGAAGCCGCTTGCCAGGCGCGGCTTTCCCAGCGTCGGCGCCGCGGCGGCCGCGCTTTTGTGCTGTATCGTCAGTCTGGGTTTAAGCGTGGCCCGTCAGGGAAACGGCGGCCTTAACGTGGCGGCCTGGGGGCTGACCAGCATCCTGTTTTCCGCGGTCAGTCTCTGGTACGGCCTGTCGGCTTTTGCGGAGCAGGAGAAGAATTATATCCTGGCTAAGACCGGGGCTGTCACCGGGGGGATTTTGCTGGTGTTCTGGATCATTATGGTGATTGTGGGGCTTTTGAGGTGAAAGGGCTTGCCTGGATGCTTACGTGCAGAACAGAAAGGACGGATGCAGGATGAATTATCAGGAGATGTGGAACGAGGATAATACGCAGGTTATGGAGCGGTATGACCTGGCGGTGGGACGGATTCTGGAAATTCCCGGAGAAAACCGGGTGCAGGAGCCGTTCCGCTCTTATTTTGCAGAGATGAGCCGGTTTGTGGGACAGATCGAGGAGCTGGCCCGTCTGCGGCTGAGGGACGAGCTGGACAGCTGGAGCCTGGAGGAGCTTCAGCGGCTGAATGGACGGCTGTTTGCGGATATTCTGCCGGATCATTATGAAGAAAGCTACGGGAATCCGGAATACGCTGCCCGGATGCTGGGAGCGGAGTTCGGTCCCATGCTGTCGGCCTTTTACGCCCAGCTGCGCGGCGCCATTGTGTTTGCCTGGGAGTGCAGGCTGACGGATATTACGATTCTTCTGGAGACGCTTCTGGAGATTTACGGGGAGTTTGCGCAGGAGGACGTAAAGCAGCCGGAGCCCCGTGCGGTGAAGCAGATTCTTTACTGGTTTTTCAGCGATTACACAGATGTGACGCTGACCTTCCGGATCCGGGAGCAGCTGGATCCGCAGCTGTCCTTCGCAAGGGACATCATCATGGAGAGCGATTTGTCGGATCTGCGGTATCTGTACCAGTTCGGCGAATATATTTCCGCCGGAGAGCTTCAGACGGCGGCATATTTGAACAGCCTGCCACAGGAGACCATCGACCGGATGGCAGCCTCCTATACGGAGGGATACAGAAAGGGCTTTGAGGTGATGCGGCGGGATCTGTCGAAGAAGAAAACCGCTGCCATCCGCTATGAGCTGGGCTTTGAGCGGATGATCCGCGCAGCCATCGGAATGTTTGAGGAGATGGGGCTGCAGGTGATTCTGTACCGGGCGCCGGTGTGGCTGACCACGAAGCCCTCCGGCCGGGGAGCCGGCTACCACGGATCTTCGCCGAACCGCCAGTATGATTATGACCACCGCTATGACCAGGCGCTCTTTTTTGACAAGGCATTTAAGGAGAGGAAGCTGGCAGTGCTGCGGACGGCCTACGAGACATATAAGAAGGAGGCGTCCTGGTATGCGGGTCCGGCTGTGGTGGAAACCTTCGGCGAGGACGGGTTCCAGCCGGTGAACAAGGAGGCGGCCCTTGCCCTGAGCGACAAGCAGCAGGAGCTGACCATCGCTTACGCCAGCGAGTCCATGCCGGTTATAAATCAGTATATTCCGGGGGATGAGACAAGCTTTACGATCATTGCATTTCCGGTTCCGGCCATCGGCGCGGATTTTCCGGAGATTTTCGCGGAGACGATCCGGATCAACACACTGGATTATGAGCGGTATAAAGAGATTCAGCAGAATATCATCGATGTGCTGGATCAGGCGGAGTATGTGACGGTCACCGGACGGGGCGGCAATGAAACGAACCTGAGAGTTTCTCTGCACAGACTGGAGAATCCGGCGGCGCAGACGAATTTTGAGAACTGCGTGGCGGATGTGAACATCCCGCTGGGAGAGGTATTCACCTCCCCGGTGCTTAAGGGAACGGACGGGCTTCTGCATGTGGGAAGCGTCTATATCGGCGAGTTCTGCTTTAAGGATCTGCGGATCTGGTTTAAGGACGGCATGGTGAAGGAGTACTCCTGCGCGAACTTTGCCGTTCCGGAGGAGGGCAGAGAGCTGGTGCGCCAGCAGATTCTGAAAAATCATGATACCCTGGCCATGGGCGAGTTCGCCATCGGAACCAACACCGTGGCCTACGCCATGGCGCGGCGGTTTGGAATTCTGGAAAAGCTTCCGATTCTGATCGCGGAAAAGATGGGGCCGCATTTTGCGGTGGGCGATACCTGCTACAGCTGGAGCGAGGACGCGGCCGTCTACAATCCGGACGGCAAGGAGATCATCGCAAGAGACAACGAGGTATCCCTGCTTCGCAGGGAAGACGTGTCGAAGGCGTATTTCGGCTGCCACACGGACATCACCATTCCCTATTCGGAGCTGGGAGATATTACGGCAGTCTGCGGCGACGGCAGACAGCTGCCGGTGATCCGGGGCGGCCGGTTTGCGGTGAGCGGGACAGAAGAGCTGAATCAGGAGCTGGGAACCGAATAAATCAAGAATAAACACAGAGCCTGGCAAGCTGAGGAGCGGCTGGGCCGCAGGTATTTTTATATCTGCGGCCCGGCCGCTCCTTTTCTGTACTGCAGCGGTGAAACATGGAATTTCTTTTTGAAAACCGTGGAGAAGTAGGACTGGTTTTCAAAGCCGCAGTTGAAGGCGATCAGACTGATGGGAGCGTCGCTGTATTTTAAAAAATTCCTGGCCTTTTTCAGCCGGAGATCCAGAATGAAGTCCTGAACGGACATCTGGAAGGATTCGTAGAAAATACGGTACAGATACGTTCTGTCAATGCCGACATATTCCGCCACGTCGCTGACCCGCAGATCGCTGTAGGAACACCGCAGCTGTATGAATTCGACTGCTGCATTGAGATACTGGACGGATTTGGAAAGCGGCTCATGGATATGCGTATGGATCAGGAGGGAAAACAGGCGGCAGAGGCCCGCGAGAAGCTCATACTCGCGGGATATGTCGCTGAAGCCGGGATAGGCAAGGCCGTGCATGGTTTCCTTCAGCTGCTCCTCCAGAGAGCAGGAGCGGACCAGAGTGGTATCGGAGAAGCCGCAGAGGTTTAAGATGCTGCGGACAGAGGCGCCGTTGAAGCCTACCCAGTAGTAGGTCCATGGAAAGGAATAGTCCGCCTGGTAATGAATGCTTTCCGCCGGCTTAATCAGAAACAGCTCGCCTGCCTTGACGGGATACACGCCTGAGGGCGCGTAATAGGTACCCTGTCCGGTTAAAATATAGTGGAGAATATAGTGGTCATAGGTATTCAGCCTGGTATGCCAGCCGGACGGAGTGAAGGATTTGTGTCCGCTCTGACAGACCACCAGCTGAGTATTTGTAGGAGGCGTCAGGGTGAAATCGTTGAGTATGGTATTGCGGTCGCCCTTGCGGTTTGACAGGCTTGCGTATTTGATCGATGCTTCTTCTTTCTTTTTCATGGATTCTTTGATGAACTCCTTTCTGTCATGCCGGTGGTGTCAGCTCCAGTATAACACATGGAATTTCTGTTTGAAAGAAAATGATTTGCAACATAAGCAAAAAAATAAACAACAAAACGATAATGAAACAAAAGGTGATGGATGTTAATATGACTGTGTAATGTGTATGATAAAAGCGAATAAGTTGATAAAAAAACAACGAAATAACCAAAGAATTTGGAATTTGCAGAGGAGGGGTTAAGTAAAAAACAGGAAAAGAACAGGAAAAATCCAGGAAAAGAAAACGCAACACAAACAATAAAATGTAAAGGAGAAGCTATGAGAAAAAGAGCGTATTTATTGGCAGGAATTATGGCGGTCAGCGTAACCGCAGCAGGATGCGGAGCATCAGGCGGAGCGGCGAAGCCGTCAGAAGCAGGGGAAAAAGCAGGGGACTCAGGCGCACAGCAGACAGAAGCAGGAGGGACAGTGACCTGGTGGACCTGGAGTACAGAGGCCACGGATGCGTTTGCAAAGCAGATTGAATATGCCACCGCCAACAACCCGAACCTGTCTGTAGATATCCAGTATACGGCTAATGCGGATTTTATGGCAAAGCTTCCGGTTGCCATTGCAGGCGGAACAGGACCGGATATTTATCAGATGACAAGGCCGTCTTTTGAACTGTATGCGGCCTCCGGACAGGCGATGGATCTGACAGACGCCATTGCGGCGTCACCGGCGCTTCAGGAGTATTTAAACAGCTTAAGCCCGGAGGTGCGGGAGGCGTATCAGTTTGAAGGAAAGCAGATGGCCATTCCGTTTACGGTGGAAAGCACGGCGATTGCATATAATAAAGATATTTTTAAGGCGGCGGGGCTTCCTGAGCCAAAGGAGATTGACGATACCTGGACCTGGGATGATCTTCATGAGCTGGCGAAGCAGCTGACGGTGAAAAATGATAAGGGCGAGACGGTTCAGTACGGTTTTCTCGCAGGTGTGGACCGGCTGCCGGCCTGGGAGTTTATCTGGTCCCACGGAGCGGAGATGTTCAGCGAGGACAGAGAGGTCTGCACGCTGGACGATCCGAAGGTGGCGGAGGCATTAAAGCCGCTGGTTGAAATGTATCAGGAAGGCTTGTCTCCAAGCATTGACACAGCCACTCAGACCTCCGGCGACGATATATTTATCAGCGGTCAGATTGCCATGATTCCGGCGGGAATCTGGAAAATCCCCTCCTACAATAATATCACCACCTTTGAGTGGGATGTGGCGGAGCTTCCATTTGACGCCTCTACAGGAAAGCGGGTGTCGTCCAGCAATATTCTGGGATTGTTTGTAAATCCTAACGCGAAAAACAAGGAAGGAGCCATTGCTCTTCTTGAACAGCTGGTGCAGCCGGACTGCCAGAAGATCCTGGCGGATACTCACACCTATATTCCGGCTCTGGAGTCGGTACGGGACGGATATTTCGAGGGCGATGTTCCGGACAATATTATTGCCTATAAAAATGCCCTGGGCTACATCCATCCGAATACGCTGACTCAGTACATCCCTTATGCTCAGTTCAATCAGGAGGTAGGAGACGGACTGAAGCGGGCATTTAACGGGGAACAGACCATTGAGGAAGCTATGAAGGAGACCAGCGATATCATCAACGCGGTGATGGATGACAACAAAGCACAGTTTCAGCAGTAAGGGAAAGAGAGGCGAAACCAGCGATGGGAAAATGGAGTAAAAGGGAAAGAAGGCAGCTGGGGACAGGGATTATGATGATTCTGCCATGGATCCTCGGATTCCTTGCATTTACGGTGATTCCGCTGGGCGTGGCGCTGCAGATGAGCCTGACAAACTACAGCTTTCTGACTCCGGGGAAATTTATCGGCCTGGAAAACTACGTCACCATGTTTACCAAGGATCCGCTGATATGGAAGTCCCTTGGAATTACGCTGCTGTACGCGGTCTGCTCCGTTCCCCTTCAGCTGGTATTCGGATTTATACTGGCAAACCTGCTGAATCAGAAGCTGAAAGGTATCACCATATTCCGGACCATTTTTTATGTGCCATGTCTGATTGTGGTGGTGTCGGCAACGCTGCTCTGGCGGCAAATGCTGGATACGGACTTTGGTATTGTCAATTATCTGCTGGGACTTATCGGTCTGAACCGGGTATCCTGGTTTTCCGGGACAGGAACGATCATTGCCAGCGTGGTATTTATCAACCTGTGGCAGTCGGGAAAAATGATGATTATCAATCTGGCGGGACTTCAGGGAATTCCAACGGTCCTCTATGAGGCAGCGGACTTAGACGGCTGCAGCAAGCTGAGGCAGGTATATCACATAACGCTTCCCATGATGACGCCGGTGCTGTTTATGAACCTTCTGATGGGGATGATCGGGGCGTTTAAATCCTTTACCCTGTTTAAAATCCTGACAGATGGCGGCCCGAACAACGCAAGCCTTGTATATATGCTGTATCTTTACAAAAATGCATTCGTGAACTTTAAGCTGGGCTATGCAAATGCCATGTCGGTGCTGCTGTTTGTGATCGTTGGCTTTCTGACGGTTCTGGTGTTCAGAACATCAAAGAAGTGGGTGTTTTACGGAGGTGAATCATGAAGACGAAAATCAGTGGAAAAACGCTTCGGATGCTGTTGTGTTATGGGGCGCTGACCGGGCTTGCGGTTATATTCTGTTTCCCTCTGTACTGGTTTTTGCTGAATTCCCTGAAAACCTATGAACAGATATTCCAGTTTCCGCCGAAGTTTTTTGTGTGGCCTCTGCGGTTTGCCAACTATGGGGAGGCCTATCAGTATTCTGCGCTGAACTTTGGAAAAATGCTTCAGAATTCCGCTGTCATTACATTTTTATCGGTGATTGGCGCAGTAATATCCTCCTCCATTGTTGCCTTCGGCTTTTCTCAGATCCGCTGGAGAGGCCGGGATCAGGTGTTTGTGCTGGTCATTCTGACGATGATTATTCCAACGGAGGTGGTTTTGACGCCGCTGTACTTTATTTATAACAGACTGCATCTGCTGGATACATGGATACCGGTTATCGCGCCGTTTTTCTTCGCGAAGCCCTTTTACACCTTTATGATACGGCAGAGCATGATGGGAATTCCGGTGGAGCTGAGCGAGTCGGCCATGATTGACGGATGCAGTATATGGAAGCGTTTCATTTTTATTGTGCTTCCCCAGAGCAAGCCGGCGCTTCTGGCGGTCATGATTATGGCCATGCAGGATCAATGGAATAATTATCTGGAGCCGCTGATTTACATCAGCACCAACTCCAAACAGACGATTTCCGTGGGACTTACATTTTTCAGCGGAATGTATAACGTCCAGTGGAATCTGGTGTTTGCGGCCGCGGTGATTGTTGCGCTGCCGATTCTGATTACATTTATATTTCTGCAAAAGTATTTTATTCAGGGCGTTGTAGTGTCGGGGGTGAAGGGATGACAGGACAGTATAAGCTTGACATGCATATTCATACGAGTGAGACCAGCAGCTGCGGACAGATTGCGGGAGCCGAGGTGGCGCGCCTGTACCGGGAGGCCGGATACCAGGGAATCATGATTACAGATCATTACCATAAAGAGTATTTTGAAGGTCTGGGCGATATGAAGCCGGACGAGAAGATTGAGCGTTTTCTCACAGGCTACCGGGCGGCAAGGGCAGAAGGCGAGCGGATTGGTCTGGACGTGCTTCTCGGAATAGAATTCCGTAACCGGGAAACAGACAATGATTTTTTGATTACAGGCATTACGGAGCAGTTTCTTCATGCATATCCGGACACGTACATGCTGCCGTTGGAACAGGCAATCGATCTGTTTCACCGTCATCATATGCTGGTAATCCAGGCCCATCCGGTACGGTTTGCTGTGATGGACCGGAGCGGGTCAGGAATTGCCCCAAGAGGCTGCAGCAGCGGGATGATAAAGGAACTCAGACAGAATCCGCAGATGCCGGTAATCAGTCAGGAAGCCTGGAAGAAGCTTCAGCAAAATCACAGGGAGGAATCGGTACAGACGCCGTTTGTACTTCAGGTGTGCCGTCTGATGTGTCCGGATAAGCTTGACGGGATAGAGGTCTATAACGGGAATATTGGCTGGGCCCAGGATCCGGATGCGGTACAGGCGATTTTGAGAGAGCATCCCCAATATATTAAGACCTCTGCGTCAGATTTTCATGAGCTGGCTCATCTGGCCCGGGGAGGGATGATTCTCGACCGGCGGGTGAAAACATCCGCGGAGCTTCGGAACGCGCTGCTGGATGGTGCGGTGAAGGAATGGATTCAGCATTGAAGAAAAAGGAGAGTAAAAAAGGTGAAAATACATTTTTACGGAACAGGCGCGTCGGAGGGTGTGCCGGCGCTGTTTTGCGAGTGTGAGAACTGCCGGCGGATGCGCCGGCTCGGAGGAAAGAATCTCCGCACAAGAACCGGGGCGAAGGTGGACGAGGAGCTGCTGATCGATTTTTCGGCGGATACCTATGCGCATGTGCTGTATGGCGGTTTGGATCTGACCAAAATAAACTATCTTCTGGTTACTCATTCCCATGAGGATCATCTGTATTCTTCGGATCTGATGACCTTGAAACCGCCCATGGCGTTTTATGAGCGGGAGAGAAGTCTGGCCGTCTATGGAAATGAAAAGACCGCCTGGAAAATACGGCGGGAAATGGAAAAATACGGAAGATCGCCGGAGGAGGTGTCCAAATATGTGCGGATCCATGAGATTGCTCCCTATGAAAAGCAGCAGATTGGGGAATATGAGGTGATTCCTCTGCCGGCGAACCATGACAAACAGGAAAACTGTCTGATTTATGTTATAGGACGCGGAGGAAAATACCTGCTTTACGGCCATGACACAGCGATGTTTGCAGAGGAAGCCTGGCAGGCGTTAAAGCAGTATCGCTTTGACTGCGTGATACTGGACTGTACTATGGTGGAGGAGACGGGAATCTTCCCGGAGCACATGGGGCTTCCGGATAATATTCTGATCCGGGAACGGATGCTGAAGGAACACATGGCGTCTGAACAGACGAAGTTTATAGCCACTCATTTTACGCACATTTACAATCCAGAGCACGAGAGAATCACGCCTCTTTTCGCGGAAAAAGGATTGATTACGGCTTATGACGGGATGGAGGTGGAGTTTTAAGGAATGAAGGCGAATTATTTTCTGGGAAACGGGAAATTTGAGGTACGGGAGGTTCCTGTGCCGGAGCCGAAGCCGGGAGAGGTGCTGATTCGCGTGGCGGCCTGCGGAGTCTGTGGTACGGATGTGCATATTTATCATGGAGACAAGGGATCCGCCGAGGTATGCCCTCCGGTGGTGCTGGGCCATGAGCTGGCAGGAATTGTGGAGAAAACGGGAGAGGGAGTTTGCTATATCAGGCCGGGAGACCATGTGACGGTGGATCCGAATATCTATTGTGGAAAATGCCGCTTCTGCCGGATCGGAAAAAAGCAGATGTGCGGGCATCTGACAGCTATCGGCGTGAACCGGGACGGAGGCTTCGCGGAATACTGCACAGTGCCGGAGAGCCAGTGCTTCCGGCTGAATAAAGAGCTTCCTCTGAAATACGGCGCAATGACGGAGCCGCTTGCCTGCTGTCTGCATGGAATGGACCGGGCAGGGATCCGGCAGGGGGATACGGTCTGTGTGATCGGAGGCGGAGCGATCGGCCTTTTGATGATTCAGCTGGCAAAGCTGTCGGGAGCGTCCATGGTGATCCTGAGCGAGCCATCGGAAAAGAGACGGGACGTGGGCATGCGCCTTGGTGCAGATTACGCGATAGATCCGGTTCATGAACGATTGCCTGAGCGGCTGGAAAAAATTCTTGGAACAAAGGGAGCGGACGTGGTGATCGAGTGCGTGGGAAGCAAGGCGGCTGCGGAACAGGCAATTATGGCAGCGGGAAAGGGTGCGTCGCTGCTGCTGTTCGGCGTGCCGGCAGCCGGCTCTGTCTGCGGGCTTCCTTTGGAGGATGTGTTTCATAAGGAGCTGCGGATATCAGGCTCCATGATCAATCCGGATACTCATGGCCGCGCCGCCGCGCTGATCAATTCCGGAAAAATCCGGCTGGAGGAGCTGATCACCCACTCTTATCCGGTGGAAAAGCTGGAGGAGGCAGTTCATATGCAGATGGGGATGGAGTCCATTAAGGTGATGGTTGGTTCGTTTTCGATGAAATAGAGAACAAGGCTGCCTGTCAGATGTATCCGCATGTATGACAGGATTCATCGTTTCAGCTCCCGGAGTGCCTCTTCTACATCAGAGTAATGCCTCGCGCTGGGATCACGCGCGATCCGTTCTGCTTCTAACATGGCGGCGATAGTCTCCTTGTTTGGCTGTTCCAGCCTGACTTCAAAGGGAAAGCCACCGGCGCGGAGCGACTGTCGCAGGAAAACATTGATGGCAGTGGTAAGGTTTACGCCCAACTCGCTGTAACGTGCTTCACACTGTTTTTTGATGTCGCTGTCCATACGGACGCTGAAATTTGTAGTGTTTGCCATTGTATCAACCCCTTTCAAGTGTATTGCACTTATGTTATACGCTATTTGCAATGCAAAATCAATTCAATAGCTGCAAAATTCGCAAAATCGATATAGATTAAATATTCAGTCAAAAACTTATTTTGAACATAAATAATACTGTCAAGCATTTTTGAAAATGTCCCAAAAAATCTTTAACATTAGCCCCGATTA
>JAUNGW010000163.1 GCA_030524245.1 Eubacteriales bacterium | reverse complement strand
GTTTCCGCGCCGACAAGCTGATCGAGGATTACATGCAGGAGAACGGCATCCAGATCGAGGGAAGCGTTGACGCCTGGTCCCAGGAGGAGATGAAGAATTATATCGAGGAGAAGCACATCTGCTGCCCGTCCTGCGGAGCTCATGACTTCACCGATATCCGGCAGTTCAACCTGATGTTCAAGACGTTCCAGGGTGTGACGGAGGACGCGAAGAACACGGTTTATTTAAGACCGGAGACGGCGCAGGGTATTTTTGTAAACTTTAAGAACGTGCAGAGAACCTCCAGAAAGAAGGTTCCCTTCGGCATCGGCCAGGTAGGAAAGTCCTTCCGCAACGAGATCACCCCGGGCAACTTCACCTTCCGTACCCGCGAGTTTGAGCAGATGGAGCTGGAATTCTTCTGCAAGCCGGGCACAGACCTTGACTGGTTCAATTACTGGAAGAATTTCTGCATCAACTGGCTGAAGACTCTGGGCATCAAGGAAGATGAGATGCGCTACCGCGACCATGATCCGGCGGAGCTGGCCTTCTACAGCAAAGCGACAACAGATATTGAGTTTTTATTCCCCTTCGGATGGGGCGAGCTGTGGGGCATCGCAGACCGTACCGATTACGATCTGACCCAGCATCAGAACACCTCCGGCGAGGACATGTCCTACTTTGACGATGAGGCGAAGGAGAAGTACATTCCTTACGTTATCGAGCCGTCTCTGGGCGCGGACCGTGTGACTCTGGCGTTCCTCTGCGCCGCTTACGACGAGGAGGAGCTAGAGGGCGGAGACGTGCGCACTGTGCTTCATTTCCATCCGGCCATTGCGCCGGTGAAGATCGGCATCCTGCCGCTGTCCAAGAAGCTGAACGAGGGCGCTGAGAAGGTGTACGCGGAGCTTTCCAGATACTACAACTGCGAGTTTGACGACCGGGGAAATATCGGCAAGCGCTACCGCAGACAGGATGAGATTGGAACGCCGTTCTGCATTACCTATGATTTCGATTCCGAGACAGACGGCGCTGTGACCGTCCGCGACCGCGACACCATGGAGCAGGTTCGCGTGCCGGTAGCGGAGCTGAAGGCTTACTTTGAAGACAAGTTTCAGTTTTAGGTTTTACGCAAGCAGCTCCCTTACGTGAGCGACAACCCGGCTGATGATTTCATTCATGGAGATGTCCTCGCAGCCTACCACATGGTGGTTGCAGCGGTTTACCGGCATGAGAACCTGACAGGCAGGACTCCGGCCCACCGCTGCGGCCATGGCCGGAGTTACTTCTCCGAAAAGAGAATCGGCGATGACGATGCCGATGGGGCCGATAATAATATCAGAGGTTCTGGCCGCCACG
Organism: Eubacteriales bacterium; assembly: GCA_030524245.1. GTDB lineage: Bacteria > Bacillota > Clostridia > Lachnospirales > Lachnospiraceae > Brotaphodocola. The sequence continues at coordinate 3,058 of JAUNGW010000163.1, read as the reverse complement.
ATCACAGGATTTTCCCCGGTGGCTCCGTTGTCGGCGCCGGCCTTTAACATGGCGGCGGTAGCGATGCTGTTGGTGCCGATGGCGAGAAGGGGCTGCTGTGGGAACTCCCTTTTCAGCTGCTCAATAATAGCCTTGCCCATGCGGCCGCCCTGGCCGTCGATGATGGTGATTTTTTTCATATATGGATTCCTTTCTGTAAGGCGCTGTGACTGCTGGTAAGATCATACGAACAGTAACAGCTTAACATAAACAGCGGAAAATTGAAACAGAAAAAATTGACGGTTTCCCATCCGCCGGAATTGCTGTATAATGGAGACAGTATCAGTAAATGCCGCAGCTGCGCAGGTACTGAGCGGCTGCCTGTTCAGACAAGGAGGACGGACATATGGCAAAGGTGTATGCAATGATTGCAGACGGAACAGAGGAAGTGGAGTGCCTGGCAGTTGTGGATGTGCTGCGCAGGGCAGGGATTGAGACGGTGCTTGTGTCGGCCATGGACAGACTGGATGTGGTAAGCTCCCACAATATCAGGATTCAGGCGGATGCGGCTGTCAGTGAGGTGGATTTTTCTGATGCGGACGTGATTTTCCTGCCGGGAGGCATGCCAGGATCAGAGCACCTGTCAGGCTGTGCGCCGCTGATCCGCGCACTGGAGGCGCAGAATGCGGTTGGAAAGCGGATTGCAGCCATCTGCGCGGCCCCTGCCGTGGTGCTTGGCCGGCACGGCTTCCTGCGGGGAAAGGAGGCCATCTGCTTCCCGGGCTTTGAGGAGGAGCTGGTGGGAGCCGTTCTGTCGAAGAGCAAGGTAGTGACAGACGGGAACATTACCACAGCCAAGGGCGTGGGCGTGGCGCTGGATCTTGGACTGGAGCTGGTCAGACTGCTGAAGGACTGGGAGACAGCAGAGGACCTGAAAAGAAAAATTCAGTATGCGTAAGCGGTAACAGAAGGGACAGGCACCGGCAAAAAGCGGATGTCCGTCCTTTCTCAATATCCTGCTGCACAGAGTCCTGCCATACTGAGGCGTCTACGGCAGATAGGCCGCCAGAATGGCCAGCAGGACAGCGGGCAGCATATTTGCTACATTTAGTTTTTTGCCCCAGACGAGATTGACGCCAACACTGAAAATCAAAACAGATCCAACGAGAGACAGGTATGCGATGGCTTCTGTGGTCATGACCGGAGCAACAAGCTGCGCAAGCAGTGTGATGCAGCCCTCGAAAATGAAAACGGGAATGGCGGAAAACATGCAGCCGCGTCCCATAGAGGAGGTCATGACTGTGATAATAATAAAGTCCAGGACTGACTTTATGGCAAGGGTGGAGTAATCGTGCAGCAGACCGTCCTGGATCGCGCCCACGATGGCCATTGCGCCGATGGAAACAGTCAGGGATGCGGTCACGAAGGCATTGACAAAGCCTGCGTCACCGCTGCTGCCGGTCTTCGCCTTCAGCCATTCACCGAAGCGTTCAAACCCTCTCTCGATGCCGATTAATTCGCCGGCTGCCGTTCCTGCTGCGAGACAGAGCACGACCAGCATGGATTTTCCGCTGGTAATCTCACTGCCGTTTATTTCCAGCATTCCTTCCATGGCGCCGGCAATGGCGATAAACAGGATGCTGACTCCGCAGGCTCTGTTCAGAGATTCCTGCTGCTCCGGCTTAAACAGCTTTCCCGTAAAATGTCCGATTAAGCCGCCTGCGACAATGCTGGCGGTGTTGATGATGGTTCCGATTCCTGTCATTTTTTATTCAGTCCTTTTAATAAAATGTATTCTCAGCTGTAACTGACCAGCTTTCTATTCTATCACAACTTTGAAAAAAGAAAAATAGCTTATTTTTTTATCACGGGAAGCTCTGGCGGTGTCCTCCGCAGAAAAACACAGATGAAAAATATGACAATTCGCATATGCGAATGTAAAATATATATACGAAAGATACAGAAAATGGAAATGCTTACATATGGTTTTCCGGTAAATTTGAACAAAATTTATCCATTTTTTTGCAAAAAACTCCTTTACTCACGGACAAAATATGGTATACTAAGAACGGACTGTCCAAGGGCCTTTTGCCGCAGCAACGCCATTCTGAATGATATGGGAGGGTTTGCTTTCAGGCGGCGGAATGCGCAGCCGGGGACGGTGAGAAATCAGTAGAGCGAGTCTACAAACATTGAGGAGGAAAAACCAATGGCAAAAAAGTGGGTGTATTTATTCACTGAAGGAGACGCCAGCATGAGAAATCTGCTTGGTGGTAAGGGTGCGAACCTGGCTGAGATGACCAACATCGGCCTTCCGGTTCCGCAGGGTTTCACCATCACCACTGAGGCATGCACACAGTATTATGAGGATGGACGTGAGATCAACCCGGAGATTCAGGGTCAGATCAACGAGTACATTGGCAAGATGGAGGAGATCACCGGCAAGAAGTTCGGCGATCACGAGAATCCGCTGTTAGTATCTGTTCGTTCCGGTGCGAGAGCATCCATGCCGGGCATGATGGATACCATCTTAAACCTGGGTCTGAACGAAGACGTTGTGAAGGTTATCGCTGAGAAGTCCGGCAATCCGCGCTGGGCCTGGGACTGCTACAGAAGATTCATCCAGATGTATTCCGATGTAGTTATGGAAGTAGGCAAGAAGTATTTCGAGGCCCTCATCGATGAGATGAAGGAGAAGAAGGGCGTGACCCTGGACGTTGAGCTGGACGCAGACGACTTAAAGGAGCTGGCAAATCAGTTCAAGGCCGAGTATAAAGAGAAGATCGGAGCAGACTTCCCGTCTGATCCGAAGGAGCAGCTGATGGGCGCGATCAAGGCCGTATTCCGCTCCTGGGACAACCCCCGCGCGAATGTATACCGCCGCGACAATGACATTCCCTATTCCTGGGGAACTGCTGTAAACGTACAGTCCATGGCATTCGGCAATATGGGCGATGACTGCGGTACCGGCGTTGCATTTACCCGTGACCCGGCTACCGGCGCCAAGGGCCTGTTCGGTGAGTTCTTGACCAACGCACAGGGCGAGGACGTTGTGGCAGGCGTTCGTACTCCGATGCAC